>CP144169.1:3035731-3353597 GCA_039636785.1 Micrococcaceae bacterium Sec5.7
CTGTCATGAGAAGTGTTGCGGCAAATTTCTTCATCCGTTGGTCCCTTCAATCAGTTCAATCAGTGCGGTCAGTGAGATGTACAGCACAGTACGCGGGTCAGTATATGGTCCTTCGGTCAAGATTCGATCAAGGCGCCGCAGGAATAACACGGCGACCCATCCGCGGTTGAACAAGACGTGCTTCCGGCATGGATAATTGCCTCATGTCGACGCCCCGTGAACTTTCCCCGCACCTGCTTGCAGCGCTGCAGGCCCGCGACAGCTGGAAGCACCGGGACTACAGTGCAGCCTACGATCAGGCAGGCGAAGCCGCCGCGCTGGCGTCCGAAGCACAGGATCAGGTGTCCTGGTGGAACATGCGTTACCTGCAGGCCGAGTGCCTGCGGGACCAGGGATCCGTTCTGGAATGCATGGAAGTTGCCAGAACCCTCGCCGAGCACCCGCTGTCCAGCACCACACCGCAATTGGCGGCCCGTGCCTCCACCCTGCTGGCAGTGTCGCTGCAGGGGCTCGGCCGGCTCTCGGAAGCCGCAGAGGCCGCAACGTCCGCCGCCTCCCTTGTGGACGGCGACTCCGAACACGTGTACCTGCACATCCAGGCACAGCTGGCTCTGATCGCCGCGCTCGCCGAAAGCCGCCTCCTCGACGAGGCCTGGCACGACTGCCTGATCCTCGAATCACTCCTGACGGACGATGTTGATGAGGACACCGCCGGCAAAGCTTACTGGGTGATCGGAAACGTCGCCTTCCTCGGCAACAGGGTCCTGGAAGGCAGCCGCTACCACGACCTCGCCGCCGAGCGCCTGTCCCCGTCCAAGAACGTGGACATCTGGGCCCGCTTCAACCGGGCCTCCGCGGAGATGCGCCTTGAAGCCCGCCTGGGCGACGCCGCGACGCTGCGGTGCATAGAACGGGCGGAGCTCGCCACCGCTGTTGTGGGCGGAACCGACCGCGACCTGCTGGAGATGTCGCTGGTCAGGGCGCACTGGCACTACCTCACCGGCGAAATGAGCGCTGCCATCCGCCTCCTGGAGCCGCTGTGCATGCAGTCCGCCATCCTGGCAGCGCAGACGGCCGCCGAGGCGTACTTCCTGCTCGGCAAGGCGCTCCTCGCCACCGGCGTGGCCAGCGAATCAGTGCACTTCTTCGAGGAGGCGGCTACGCTGTTCGATACGGCTGAAGCGTCGGAACGGAGCGCCGCCGTGCGTTCCTTTATTGCAAGTGTCGAAGGGCACCGCCGGCATCTACAAGGGGGGTAAATGTCAGAAGCAGTTATGGTTCCCGAAAGGGCGCCAGGATTTCCGCTGCCCGGGGCGGACGACGTCGAGTTTCACCTCGTGCGCGACGGCATCGTCAGAGCCGTGCTGCCTAAGGAGGCGCACCTGGACATGGAAGCTGCGAACCGCTTCGGAGTGCAACTCAGCGCGTACACCGGAAGCTGGCCCGTCGCCGTCGTACTTGAGGTAACGGGAGTGGCCTCGGTGAGCCGCGCCGCAAGAAGCGTCTACTGCCGCATTCCGTCCGTTTCAGCCTGGGCCCTGGTAGGGGAATCCCCCGTGGACCGGCTGATCGGACATTTCCTCCTCGGAGCCGAGTTCAGCTCCGGGCCGGCGCGGTACTTCAGCTCGGTAGACGAGGCGCTTGGCTGGCTGACAGAAACCACTGATGTTCGCTGAGGACGACCCCCGGCTGGGGCAGCTTCTGGACGGAATCGTCCGGCTCGCGGCGGGAGAGCTCGATTCGAGGATTGAAGTGTCTCCGGCGAGGGATGAAATCGATGCTGTCATCATGGGCACGAATCTGCTGGCCGAGGACCTCCAGATCATCTATCAGGAACTGGAGCAGCGGGTGGATTCCCGTACCCAGCTGCTCAATGAGGCCCATGAGGCGATGCGGCAGATGGCCCTCACGGACCCCCTGACCGGGCTCCTGAACCGCACCGCCCTGGTCACCGCCCTCACTGAGGCCCAGGCCGCGGACGGCGGGCTGCCGCCCGCACTCCTGCTGCTGGACCTTGACGGCTTCAAGGGGGTCAACGATTCGCTGGGGCATTCCGCCGGCGACCAGGTACTCACCATGATCGGGGCACGCATCCGGGAATCCGTCCGCGTGACCGATACCGTGGCGCGCCTGGGCGGCGACGAATTTGCGGTTCTGATTCGGAACACAACACCGGCACGGGCAGCGGGCATCGGCAACCGGGTACTGGCAGCCCTCAAAAGGAACCTGGAGCTGGAGAACACCAGAGTCCGCTGCGGCGCCAGCATGGGACTGCGCATGGCGGAGCCCGGCCAGACAGCCGAAGAGCTGCTGATGGAAGCCGACATCGCCATGTATGCGTCCAAAGCCGACGGCCGCAGCAAGCTGAAGGTCTTCGAGCCCGCCATGCTCCACGCCCGCCAGCGGCGCAACCAGATGGTGGGCGAACTGCGGGAGGCGATCACCGGCGAACAGCTGGTCCTTCACTACCAGCCGGTCATTGAACTGGCCACCGGAAAGATCGAGGGCGTTGAGGCACTGGTCCGCTGGAGCCACCCCACCCGCGGCCTGATCATGCCGGACGATTTCATTCCGATCGCGGAAGAAATCGGCATTATTTCGGTGCTCGGAGGGTGGGTGCTCAGGACTGCCGTGGAGCAGTTGCGCCGCTGGAGGGACGATCCGCGCATCAGCCAGGAGCTCTCCATGCGGATCAACGTCTCGGCCACGGACCTGCAGCGGCTCGAGTTAGTCGAGGAAGTCCGGGACGCGCTCAACGATGCCGCCCTGGAACCGGCGCTGCTGGTGCTGGAACTCACCGAGAGCGCTGTCATCCAGGGCGACGAGCTGGACCGGTACACGCTGGCAAGTCTGCGTCAACTCGGCGTGGGCCTGGAGATCGACGACTTTGGAACGGGCTACTCTTCCATCAGCTACCTGCGCCGCCTTCCCGTGGACCGGGTGAAGGTGGACCGCACGCTCCTCACCGCGCTGGGAAGCGATCCCGCACAGCCCGCCCTGATCGCAGCCATCCTGCAGCTGATCCGTGCCTGTGGCCTGGAAGCCGTGTGGGAAGGCATCGAAACCGCAGAACAGGCAGAACACCTGCGGAAACTTGGCTGTATCAGCGGGCAGGGGTACTACTTTTCCCGGCCGCTGCCCGAACCTGAGTTCACGGAACTGCTGGTGCGTCAACAGGTGTGGCCCGGGCAGGCTTAGTTTCCTGCGCGGCTACCGGCCGCGTTTCCTTGCCGGGGCTGGTGGCAGCTTTTACTTGCCGCGTTCACGTGCCGGGGCTCTGCCGCGCGCGCCATTCGTCAACGGTCATGGCGTAGATCTGTTCGGTGGACCACGCACCCTTGTAGTGCCAGTTGTCCACCAGCGTGGCTTCAAGGCGCATGCCCAGCCGTGCGCAGATCCCTGCGGACCCGGTGTTGAGCGCGTCCAGCTTGGCGTCGATCCGGTGGAAGTCCAGCTCCTCGAAGCCCAGTTTCAGCAGGGCCCGCGCTGCTTCGGTGCCGTAGCCCTTGCCCCGGACTTCCGGCGCCAGGGTCCAGCCCAGCTCACCCTGGCCGCTGCCGGACAGCCACTTGAGCACCACTTCGCCAATCAGTCCCGGCGAGTCCTTGGCTTGGATGGCCAGGCTCACCCAGTCGCCCTCCTTTTCGAAGACGAAGTTGGCGTACCTGCCCACCTGTTCCATGGACTGTGTGTAGGTTTTGGCATCCCGCAGCAGGAACCGGGCGGTCTCAGGCAGTGAGTGATACGCGTGGTAGGCGTCCAGGTCCGTGGCTTCGAAGCGACGCAGAACCAGCCGGTCAGTGTGGATTGGCAGGTGGATTTCAGGCATGGTTCGAGGGTACGCCCCGCTCCGCTGTTGCGTAGGTTTCGACTGGCTCGGTTTCGACAGGCTCAACCAGCGGCGCCCTCGCCCACGATTCGCCAAATCTGGCCGCTTACGGAGCCCTCAATGCGGCCAAATTTGGCGAATGGTTGAGGCAGGCTCGGTTTCGGCAGGCTCAACCAGCATTCACGACGGCGGCCGTTGCCTCCGCGATGGCGCGCTCTTCATCGGTTGCGACCACCAGCACGGGAATGGCCGAGTCCGCAGTGGAAATCACTCGCGGTTCCTTGGACGGCCCACGGTTCAGGCCGTCGTCGAGCTTAATGCCCAGCGCCCCCAGCCGCTCCCCCACCAGCGCCCGGAACTGGTGCGAGTTCTCGCCGATCCCTGCCGTGAACACGAGCGCCTTCGCCCCGCCCACGGCCACGTGGTAACCGCCGATGTACTTGGCCAGCCGGTAGGACGCGACGGCGAGCGCCATGGACGCACGCGCATCGCCCGCCTCTGAGGCCTCCACCACGGTGCGCATGTCGTTGTTGCCGGCCAGGCCCCTGAGCCCGGACTGGCGGTTCAGCATGGAGTCGATGTCCTCGGCGTTCCAGCCGGCGCGCGCCAGGAACACCAGGATGGACGGGTCCAGGTCACCGGAGCGGGTGCCCATCACCAGGCCCTCGAGGGGGGTGAAGCCCATGGAGGTGTCCACGGACCTGCCGCCCCGGATGGCTGTCACGGAGGCGCCGTTCCCCAGGTGGGCGATCACGCCGTCGAACTCCTCCACGGCGAGCCCCACCAGCGCTGCTGCCTGGTGCGAAACGTACTCGTGCGAGGTGCCGTGGAAGCCGTAGCGGCGGATTCCGTGGTTTGTGTACAGCTCATCCGGCACGGCGTAGCGCCAGGCGTGCTCGGGCAGGGTGCGGTGGAAGGCGGTATCGAACACGGCAACCTGCGGCAGCTCCGGCCACTTCCTGGCGATGGCGCGGATGCCCAGCACGTTGGCCGGGTTGTGCAGCGGGGCCAGCGGGTTGAGCCGTTCGATCGCGCGGGTGATCTCGTTGTCGATCAGCACCGGCTCGGCGAAGCGCTCCCCGCCGTGCACCACGCGGTGCCCCACGGCGTCGAGCTCCCTGTCACCCAGCACCTCATGGAGGGCGGCGTCCACCTGCTCCAGCGCGTCGGCATGGTCCCGGGGGCCCTCGATCCCGCCGTCGCCTTCGCCGCCGTTACCCATCCCGATCTTCTCGATCAGGCCCTCGGTGAGCACGCTGCCAGCCGCCACATCGCGGACCTGGTACTTCAGCGAGGACGAGCCGGAGTTGATAACGAGCACAAGCATGGGGCCTCCTAAGCCTTTGCGTCTGAAGTCCGGGGTGCGGGACTCCGGGTTTCGGAACTGGGGATTCCGGATCTCCGGGTTTCGGCGGGGTGCGTTTCCAGAGTCTGGGCCTGAATCGCCGTGATGGCCACCGTGTTGACGATGTCCTCCACGGTGCAGCCGCGGGAGAGGTCGTTGACCGGCTTGCGCAGCCCCTGCAGGACCGGCCCGACGGCGACTGCCCCCGAGCTCTGCTGCACCGCCTTGTACGTGTTGTTGCCGGTGTTGAGGTCAGGGAAGATGAACACCGTCGCCTGCCCGGCCACGGACGAGCCAGGCATCTTGGACTCGCCGATGGCTGCATCAACGGCGGCGTCGTACTGGATGGGCCCTTCGACGGCGAGGTCCGGGCGGCGTGCCCGCACCAGTTCGGTGGCCTGCCGGACTTCGTCCACGGCCTCGCCCGAACCCGAGCCGCCGGTGGAGTAGGACAACATGGCCACGCGCGGCTCCACACCGAACTGCGCTGCCGTCCCGGCCGAGGCCAGGGCGATGTCAGCCAGCTGCTCCACGTTGGGTTCCGGATTCACGGCGCAGTCCCCGTAGACCAGCACCCGGTCCGGCATGAGCATCAGGAACACGGAGGAGACGATTTTCACGCCCTCGCGGGTCTTCACAAATTCGAGCGCCGGCCGGATGGTGTGGGCGGTGGTGTGCGCGGCGCCGGAGACCATGCCGTCCACCACGCCCAGCTGGACCATCATGGTGCCGAAGTAACTCCCGTCCTGCATGATCTCCAGTGCCTTGGCGAGGTCCACGCCCTTGTGCGCCCGCAGCTCGGCGTACTTGGCCGCGAATTCCTGACGGAGCCCGGACGTGGCGGGGTCGATGATGTTGATCCCGGAGAGGTCGATGCCCTGGCTTGCGGCCAGCTCGCGGACATCGGATTCGCGGCCCAGCACGGTGAGATCGCAGACGTCGCGCCGGTGCAGGATCTCGGCGGCCCGGAGGATGCGCACGTCTGTGCCTTCGGGCAGCACTACATGCCGGCGTTGGGACCGAGCCCGCTCAATCAGATCGTGCAGGAAGCGCAGCGGCGTCATCCGTTCCGCCCGGGGCAGGTGCAGCCGTTCGATCAGCTCCGCCTCGTCAACGCGCTTTGCCCACAGGCCGAGCGCCGAGGCCACCTTCCGGCGGTGCCCGGACCAGATTTCGCTGCGCACCTCGGACACGCGGCGGGTGGTCATGTATGTGTCCTCGCTGGAGGCAAAAACCGGGAACGGCGCCTGCGCGAGGAGCGGATATATGTTGGCGTCCGGGGCCAGCCCGCCGGTGAGGATCAGCCCGGACGGCACCGGGAACTCCGGCGAGAACGACGAGGCCAGGCACGCAACCATCACGTCCGCACGGTCACCCGGCACGATCACCAGGGCGCCGTCGTCGAGCACGTTCAGGAAGTTCCCCACGTTCATGGCCGCCACTTTGATGGAGTGGACATCGCGCTCCATGTCCGCGCGGCCGGCGATCTGGCGGACGCCGATGGCGGTGGCCACCTCGCCCGTGGTGGGCCGCGCGATGTCCTCCAGCTCCGGGAAAACGTACACCGGACGGCCGGAAGCCCCCGGCCGCACGGCAGCGGCGATGGCATCCAGATCCTCCGGATTCGCGCGGTTCACCATGATGGCGAGCAGCGAGCACTTCTCCGCGATGAGCTCCTTGCGGGCAACCTCGACGGCGTCCGCGGCCTCCGCCACGGTGCGGCCCTTCGCGCCAACCACCGCAACCACGGGGGCGGCCAGGTTGTTCGCCAGGCGGGCGTTGAGATCAAATTCGACGGCGGCGTCGTGGCCTGTGAGGTCCGTTCCCTCCACGATGATCACGTCGCAGTGCCGGCCCATTTCGGCAAAGATCTCAACGCAGCGGGCGTCGATATCGGCGCGTTTTCCTTCGGCCAGGAGCCCGCGGACTTCGGCGAAGGTGAGCCCGCCGCGGCACCGGTCATCATCGAGCTCGAAACGGGCCTTCATCAGCGCAACCATGGGGTCGGCGGCAGCGTCGTTGCCATGGACCACGGGCTTGAAAAAGCCGATCCGGTCCGCGTGCCGGTGGAGTGTGTCCGCCACGCCCAGGGCTACGAGCGACTTGCCTGAACCCGGAGTTGTTGCACTGACATAAATCCCTTTGGCCATTATCAGTCCTCTGGTTCGAAGGTCCCGCGTGGGACGTGCTGCAGCAGACGTACCGGCGCCCGCCATCCCCCATACTTTCACTTGTTCCCTCGCTTTCGGCAGCACACGATGGTGTTGATCGCCACGTCGGCGCCCACGCGCCGCTCAGGATCCGGGGGCGGGGCCAGCACCGCGGGACCGATCCATTGTTTCCATGGGCACACCTTGACTGATGGTGGTACTGATAAACCACGCTGGCCGCATTCCGGATTCCCTGTCCCGTTCCGGCCTACCAGTTCCGGCAGGTTCGGCTTCGGCGCGGCGGTTGCATCGTTGTTTCGAAAGCCCAAAACGGGCGCCACCCCAGTTCCGTTGCCTCAGGTCACCTAACCACTTAGGATGCACGTTGGGCCTGTCTGCACACCGTCGCTATGGCGCGCGGTCTCATCCTTGCGGGAGGAAGTCGTCCGGCCCAAACAAGCACGCAATCGATATCTTCGGAAAGTTGCACAGTGACTAGGTCATCATTTAGCGCACTCCCTCAGTCCGGGCTCCTGGCCATGCGCGGAGTGCGCGGCATTCGCCGACGTCTTCGGGATTTGGCAGGCAACGGTCGGCAGGATTTCTCACAGGCGTCCACAGCGGATATTGCCGGTTACGCGTTCGAGAAGTTTGCTTCGTTCCGTCCTTTTGAGTTGCTGTCTGAGAATTTCGTGATCGAATCGTGGAGCCCGGCGGTCTCAGCATCACTTCACGATCTCTCGTCGGTCGCGCTAAAGGCTCCGTACATCGCTTTCGAAATGGAGTTGGACGGAAGTGGCGCTGGTGTCGCCGTGACGGGACCGGGGCTAGCGGTCCACTGTTCTTTCGACCCTGGGGCCGGGACGCAACAAATCGTGGTCACCGTAAACGACGATGCCCGCGTCGTGGCCTCAAGCACGGCTTCGATTGGAAGCGGCGCCATAGTCGCCGTTACCGTGACGGAGAACGTCGTCACGCTTTGGGAGCAGTCCAAGGGGCATTGGGACGCGTTCCTTACTCACCGACTAGATCCGGAGTCGGAGGTTGACCTTCCGGCCGCCGCGGGCACCGGCCACTTGCGCGCCGTCGCTGTCGGAAGCCCCGCGTCCGTGAGCGTAGGGTACTTCGGGCACACCGGGCTGAGGGACCCGCAACTGGTCAAGCACATGGACGGTTCCAACTACATGATCGACGGGCGCTTGCTCGCGACCATGACCTGCGCGGGGCCAGGGCCATTCCAAACCGCGCACTGGGGTGTGTTCTCCATCGACCCCGATAATCCCTGCGACATGGTTCAAGTCGGACACTTATTCTTCGAGCGCGACGGCAGGATCCTTGGTGACCACGCAGGCCAGATCGTCATCGAGGACGACGGGAGCGCCATCGTTGTGGTGAGCTCTTGGGGAGACTTCGACGAAAACGTACATATCCGGCACTTGCGTACGGATACCGAAATACTCTCGGGCGTGCACGTACTCTCCTCGGAACCACTGGCGTTGCCCACGGCCTTCAATACTTGGGATCCGACACTGCAGCATCACGAGGGACGGTGGTGGCTTGGATTCGTCGAGTGCCAGGCGTTCAGTCCCCGGTTCGATTTTCGCCCCGCCCTCGCCCGAGCCCAGGAAGGTGCATCCTACAACTCTGAATACGACTATGTGGGAGCCGACTTGCTGCACCATCAAACAGAGGGAACAATCCTGACCCAGCTTGGGACCGAGCTGCGACTGCTGGCGAGCGACGGAGACGCGAAGGACTACCCGGTCTACGATCTTCAGATGAACAGGATTGCGCAGATCCGCGCTCCGTACGAGTCGAATATCCCGCACCCACTGCTAATCGACCGGCCCGAGACCACGTGGATGATCACGTTTGACGGCACCCCCGTCAGCCCCGAAATTCTCGGATATGGAACCCACGGAGACATCCTCATATTCCACTCCAGAAAGAAGCCCTAGGGCTCCCGACGCGAACGGATAAGGTCCGGCAAGGTTTTTGGACCGAAGCCCCTGCCTCGAGCGGCCGCATTCGTTCCCGCCGGCGCGGTTCTCTCGTGTCGACGGATCAAGCTTCATTGTCGCTGATCGGGACGCTCCCGCCTCAGGCATGATGAGTCTTCAATTGCCTACGCGGGGCCAGCCAGGCTCGCCCGCACCCTTGACAGCGGGCACCTAAATGGGATTACCTAATGAACATTCGGTAAATAAAGCTGGAGGCAATGACGCATGGCTGAAACAACCACGATTCCCGGTGCAACCCACCCGATTCTTGAGAACGACCACGCCTCCGAATGGATGGGCGTTGAGGTCCTCGCCTTCAGCGACGGACACGCCACCATCCGCATGACCCTGCGGCAGGAGATGCTCAACGGCTTCGGCATGGCGCACGGCGGAATGATCTTCGCCTTCGCCGATTCGGCCTTCGCCCTGGCCTGCAACCCGGCCAGCCCCACTGCCGCCGAAGCAGACACCATCACTGTTGCCTCCGGCGTCGACATTAACTTCCTCAAGCCGGCCTTCCAGGGCCAGGTGATCACCGCCGTGGCCGACCGCCGCTCCAGCGAGGGCCGCAGCGGCCTGTACGACATCCAGATTTTCGCCGCCGATGCCGGTGCCACCGCCGGCAACACCGCTCCGGGCGAGCTCATCGCCGAGTTCCGCGGGCGCAGCCGCACCATCCCCAAGAAGTAGGAACACCATGACAACTCACACCACCGCCGCCCCTGTTCTTGACCCAGCTGCTCTGGACCGCGAGGAAACCATCTCCCGCGACGAGCTCGAGGCGCTCCAGCTCAGCCGTCTGCAGCACACCCTCGCCTACGCCTATGACCGCGTGCCGCTGTACAAGCGCAAGTTCGACGACGCCGGCGTCCACCCGTCCGATCTGCGCGAACTCAGCGATCTGGGCAACTTCCCGTTCACCACCAAGGAGGACCTGCGCGCTGAGTACCCGTTCGGGATGTTCGCCGTGCCGCAAAGCGAAGTAGCCCGGGTGCACGCGAGCTCGGGCACCACGGGCCGGCCAACCGTCGTCGGGTACACCAAACAGGACCTCGCCGACTGGGCCAAGCTGGTGGCGCGCTGCCTGCGCGCGTCCGGCGTCCGTCCCGGCATGAAGGTCCACAACGCCTACGGCTACGGCCTGTTCACCGGTGGCCTGGGCGCCCACGCCGGCGCCGAAGCCCTGGGCTGCACCGTGATCCCGATGTCGGGCGGACAGACCGAGCGCCAGATCCAGCTCATTCAGGATTTCAAGCCGGACGCCATCCTGGCCACCCCCACCTACCTCCTCACCATCGCCGACGCCATGGCGCACATGGGCATCGACCCCACGTCCACCTCGCTCAAATTCGCTGTGCTGGGCGCCGAGCCGTGGACGCAGGAGATGCGCCACGAGCTCGAGGTCACCATGAACATCAAGGCGTGCGACATCTACGGGCTCTCCGAGGTCATGGGCCCCGGCGTTGCGGGTGAGGCAGTGGAGACACAGGACGGCAGCCACATCTGGGAGGACCATTTCCGCCCCGAAATCATCGATGCCTTCAACCCCGCCGTGGGCAAGGACGCCGTCCTGGGCGACGGCGAACACGGCGAACTCGTGTTCACCGCGCTCACCAAGGAAGCGCTGCCCATCATCCGGTACCGCACCAAGGACCTCACCCAGCTGCTGCCCGGCACCGCCCGCCCGGCGCACCGCCGGATGGGCCGCATCACCGGCCGCAGCGACGACATGATCATCCTCCGCGGCGTGAACCTGTTCCCGTCCCAGATCGAGGAAATCGCGCTGCGCATCCCGGAGCTCAGCCCGCACTTCCAGCTGGAACTCACCCGGCCCGAGGGCCAGCGGATGGACCAGCTCACGGTCAAGATCGAACGTCGGGAGACGGTCACCGCTGAAGGAAGCACGACGGCGGCCCACACCCTGCGCGAGCAGATCAAGATCCACGTGGGTTCTTCTTGCGTCGTGGCCGTGGTGGAGCCCGGCTCGCTGGAGCGCTCCAACGGAAAGCTGCGCCGGATCTACGACCTGCGGCCGAAGGGCTAGCCTGCGGTGGTTGACCGAACGTTCGTGAGAAAATGGCCGGTATGTCCACAGTAGATGCACCCGGTTCAGCAGTAACCACAAAGCGCGGCCGCCCCGGTTACGACCAGCAGTCGGTGCTGCTGATCGCTGTGGACGTCTTCAACCGCCACGGCTACGACGCCACCTCCATGGGCATCCTGGCCGAGAACCTGGGCATCTCCAAGTCCGCGATCTACCACCATGTGCCGTCCAAGGGTGACCTCCTGAAGCTCGCACTGGACCATGCACTCGGCGGGCTCGAAGCCATCCTGGAACAGCCTCTGGCAAAGACGGGGGCCGCCGATGCGCGGCTCGAATTTGTACTGCGGCAGACCATCGCGGTGCTGGTGGAGCGGCTGCCGTTCGTGACGCTGCTGCTCCGCCTGCGCGGCAACACGGACATAGAACGGAACGCGATGGAGCGCCGGCGGGCCTTCGACCACAAGGTGGCCGGACTGATTTCCGCAGCCCGCGACGACGGCACTCTCCGTCAGGACATCGATCCCCGCACCGTGACCCGGCTGCTGTTCGGCACCATCAACTCGATCGTTGAATGGTACAAACCGGGCGGCCAGCTGTCCCCCGAAAAGCTCGCCGACGACGTCATCACCATGGTATTCGACGGCCTCCACGCCCAGGCCTGAGTACGCTCCGTCCCGGGGAAGCCATTGACGTTGCGGGGACGGCGCGCCCACGCTGTAGTCATGGCCACGAAATTATCCCAAGTATTCTTTGGCGCGTTTCCGGACTTGCGTTACGAACCCACCCCAAAAAGGATCCGTGCGAGCGTGGGCGGGAACACCGTCGTCGATACCCTGAACGCGTACCTCATCTGGGAACCCAAGCGTGTCACCCCGGTTTTTGCGGTCCCCGAAGCCGATCTGCGGGCTGAACTTTCGCCGCCGGCGCTGGCTGCCGGTGACGATCAGGAGTTTCCGATCGCCATGCGGCCGAATGCGCCGTTGGGGCTGGACCCACGGACCGGATTCAGCTGCCACACCGCACCGGGTGAGGTACTGGACGTCGCCACCCAAATCACAACCCTGCCGCGCGCTGCATTCAGGCCGGCGGACCCGGATCTGGCCGGTTATGTGGTGCTGGATATCAATGCGTTTGATTGGCTTGAAGACGACGAGGAAATCATCGGCCACCCGCGCGATCCCTTCCAGCGCGTGGACATCAGGGCATCGTTGCAGCGGGTGGAAGTGATGCTCGACGGCGTGAAGCTGGCTGACACCCGCGGCGCCCAGGTACTCTACGAAACGCTGCTTCCGGTCCGCTACTACATCCCGCCGGCGGACGTCCGGCTTGACCTCATGGAAGAGAGTTCCAAACGGACGGTCTGTCCGTACAAGGGCGAGGCGAGGTACTGGTCCTATCCCGGCTCGGCCACGGGTGAGAACATCGCCTGGGCGTACGACTCCAGGTTTGTTGACGCTGCCCAGATCCACGGGTTGATGTGTTTCTTCAACGAGAGAACGGACATTTCCGTGGATGGCGTGCGGCAGGACAGGCCCGTCAGCCCCTGGTCCTGACGCCGTAGACGTACGTGGTTAGCCCGGCCAGCAGCCATTGGTCCGGCCAGCAGCCATTGCTCCGGGCAGCGAACCGTCTGCATGGAGCGGGGGTCCCCATCCAAGCTGCCGGAGCGTCCTGTTGCGCTATATACAACTTGTTGCATCAAATGCTATGGTCTGTTTCCATACCACTTCGAAGGGGACACCTCATGCGCCGTAAAGTCCGACTGACCGCCATCGTTGCGGCCTCTCTTGTCGCCCAAATGGCATTGGCCGGTTGCGCTGCCAACACGGGGAGCGGCGGATCGACGGTCACGGAATGTCGGCAGCTCGATCCGGGTCTGCCATGGTTCGGGAACGTCCGCGAACGGTTGCAGACGACGATCGACGCACACAGCAGCTGCACCGGCACGTTCTCAGGCGGACGGGCGCCGGTGGCGATCTTTGACTGGGACAACACGGTTGTCAAGAACGACATCGGGTACGGGACGAACTTCTGGATGTTGCGTAACGATAAGGTTCTTCAGCCTGCCAACAAGGATTGGAAAACGACCGACCGCTATCTCACCGATGCGGCGGCTGTCGCTTTGAGCGCCGCCTGTGGCAGCGAGACTCCCGCAGGCCAGCCGCTGAAGACAAGCACTGATGCCGAGTGTGCCGACGAGATCGTTGCAGTCCTGGATGACACAACGCGCGCTGGTGAACCCGCCTTTGCAGGTTTCGACGCACGCCGCATGACGGGGGCATATTCTTGGGGGGCGGCCTTGTCTGCCGGTTACACCGAGGAGGATTTGGAGGGATTCGCTGCCGCGATGAAACAAGAGAACCTGGGAGCCCCGGAAGGCGCGACGCAGACTGTCGGGACGAAGCAAGTGGACGGTTACATCCGGGTGTACCAGCAAATCAAGGACCTCATCGGCACCCTGCAGGCTCACGGTGTGGAGACTTGGGTGGTTTCAGCATCGCCGGAACCCATTGTCAAGGTATGGGCCGAGGAGGTCGGGATCGACACTGCGCATATCGTCGGTGTACGAAGCGTTTATGAAAACGGCATCCAGACACCTCATCTGAAGGGCTGCGGCGGAGTGCCCGACGGCGACGATTCTGTCATGACCTACATCGACGGGAAGCGCTGCTGGGCAAACCAGGTGATCTTCGGAGTCGAAGGGCCGGCGGCATTTGAGCAGCTCCCGGCGGAGCACCGTCAGATACTCTCTGCGGGTGACTCTGTCACTGATGTCACCTTTGTCGGTGACGCCACCGAGGCCCGCCTCGTTATCAACCGCAACAAGGCCGAACTCATGTGCCGTGCGTACGATAATGACGACGGCAAATGGCTGGTGACGCCGATGTTCATAGATCCCAAACCCCAGCGAACCGATCCTTATGCTTGCTCTACGAAGGCTTACACTAACCCCAACAACAGCCCCGGGCCGGTAAAACGGGTAGACGGCAATGTGATTCCAGACCAGACGGACAGTGTTCACTGATCAGCCGGATCTCGGGACGCCGGAATCGCCCATAAATATGGCGTCCCGCTGCCGGGACGCCATTACCTGCGTTGGGTTATGAGCCGAGTTCAGAGCTGGTATTCAGCCTGTACACCAAGGCTTTCGTGGACGCACAGGATGTTGCTCTCGGTGTCCATGAACCAGGCGCACTTTTCCGATTCGGTTGAACAGATATGGTTCTCCGTCTTGAGATCCGGGAGATCGTAGTCCTGGAACATAACGCCCCGGGACTCCATGTCCTGCACGGTCCCTTCAATATCGCTGACTTCGAAACTCAGGGTGGTGTGCTCGGAATGCTTGCCGTCCGTCACGGGCATCAACTGCAGCATCGGGCCGCCGTCACTGCCGAACATTTCGCTTCCATCGTCTGCCACGCCATGGTGCGGGAGCCCCAAGGTGTCCGCGTAAAAACCGCGGGCGCGCGCTGCATCATCGACTGGCAATACGGTTGTGGCTGTTTTCAATACTAGGGTCATTTGGCCACCTCCTACCCTGAAAATAATACGCCTGGGCGGCTCCGAAAGATCTTACGAATTGGTCGGTGATCGGGCCTAGCGAGATCCAGGTTTCGACAAGCTCGACCAGCGATGATTACTTCTCCACGAGGGTGAGGACGTCGTAGGTGGCCACGATTTCGTCGTTCTGGTTGGTGAGCACGGCGTCCCAGGACACCTCACCGTACTCGTCCGTCTCGCGGGGTGTGATCTTCTTGGCCGTCAGGGTGACACGGATGGAATCGTCTACAGCCACCGGGGTGATGAAGCGCAGGTTTTCCAGGCCGTAGTTGGCCAGCACGGGCCCCGGCAAGGGCTCCACGAACAGGCCCGCAGCCCAGCTGAGCAGCAGGTACCCGTGCGCCACGATGCCCGGGAAGAACGGGTTGGCCTCCGCGGCTTCCTGGTTGGTGTGGGCGTAGAAGGTGTCGCCGGTGGAGTTGGCGAACGCAGTAATGTCCTCCAGCGAGACCTGTCGCAGCCCGGACCGCACAGCGTCGCCAATCCGCAGCGTCTCCAACGACTTCCGGAATGGGTGCGTGGACTCGGTGTCCAGAGTGAAGTTGCGGTCGGCGCCCGTGTGCCAGACGCCGGTGACAGCCGTCAGCATGTTCGGCGAACCCTGGATGGCGGTGCGCTGCATGTGGTGCATGACCGAGCGGATGCCGCCCAGTTCCTCGCCGCCGCCTGCGCGTCCCGGGCCGCCGTGGACCAGGTGCGGGACGGGTGAGCCGTGGCCGGTTGAGCTGCGGGCATCCTCGCGGTTGAGCATCAGGACGCGGCCGTGGTGGGCGGCGATGCCGGTCACCAGTTCGCGGGCCACGTCAGGATCGTTGGTGCATACCGAGGCCACGAGGGAGCCGCCACCGCGGGCGGCGAGGCGGACGGCGTCGGGAAGGTCCTTGTAGCCAATCACCGAGGACACCGGGCCGAACGCCTCCAGCGAGTGCACCTCTTCCGTCTCGGCGTCGGCCCAGCTGAGCACCACCGGGGACATGAAGGCGCCGCCGTCGGCAACGCCCACTCCCCCGTCGGCGGACGTGACCGACGGCGAATCCAGCGTTCCGTACGCGAGCTCGCCACCGGCGTCGAGCATGGACTGCACGGCGGCACGCACATCGGCGAGCTGCTCGAGCGACGCGAGCGCGCCCATGGTGACGCCCTCGGCGCGGGGATCGCCCAGCACCACCCGCTGGTCAACCCGCGCCCCGATGGCGGCAATGACGGCAGGCACCAGCTCCTGCGGCACAATGGCGCGCCGGATGGACGTGCACTTCTGGCCTGCCTTGGCCGTCATCTCGGTGACCACGGACTTGATGAAGGCGTCGAACTCCGGGGTGCCCTCAACCGCATCCGGGCCCAGGATGGCCGCGTTGAGGGAGTCGGTTTCAGAGGTGAAGCGCACGCCGCCTTCCACGACGTTCCGGTGCGACTTCAGCGTCTGCGCAGTTGAGGCGGAACCCGTGAAAGCCACGAGGTCGCGGTAGTCCAGCTCGTCCAGCAGGCCGCGCACGGATCCGGAAATGAGCTGGAGCGAACCCTTGGGAAGGATGTTGGACTCGATGATCGCCTTCACCACGGCGGCGGCCACGTAGCCGGTGGGGGTGGCTGGCTTGACGATGGTGGGGACACCGGCGATGAAAGCGGGCGCCAGCTTTTCCAGCATTCCCCAGACCGGGAAGTTGAAAGCGTTGATCTGCACGGCAACACCCGGGATGCGGGTGTAGATGTGCTCACCGGCGAAGGACCCGTCCTTGGACAGCACCTCCATGGGCCCGTCCACCACAACCTGCGAGTTGGGCAGCTCGCGCCGGCCCTTGGATGCGAACGTGAACAGCACACCGATGCCGCCGTCGATGTCGATCATCGAGTCGATCTTGGTGGCGCCGGTCTGGGCGGAGAAGGTGTAGAAGCGATCGCGGCGTGCGTTCAGGTACTGCGCCAGCTCCTTGAGCTTCAGGGCGCGCTGGTGGAACGTCAGTTTGCCGAGTTCCGTCTGCCCCGTGGTGCGTCCGTAACGTACGACGGCGGCGAGGTCCAGGCCGTCGGTGCTCACCTTCGCCAGGACTTCGCCGGTGCTCGCATCGCGCACGGCAACAGCGGAAGCTGCCGAACCGGCGTCGGGCGTCCACCAGGAATCCTGCACAAAACTGGGGACGGTCTCTACAGTGTCTACTGTGGCTACTGCTTCTCCGGTGGAGTTTGCTGTGCTGGTCATCGTTGACGGGTCCTTCCAACGCGGGGCAAACGAATCCAGCCAGCGCATTACTGACCGTCCGTTCGGTAATATGACTACAGTACATGAATGTACACAGCTGCACACTAGAAGTCCGGACATCTGACCGGCCGCCCCTGAGGAGAGCAAATGACACCCGAGCAGCACAAGGCCACCCCGGAGACCGCCGGGCTGTGGAAGATCACGCTCGGTGAACTCGACGAGAAAATGGGCGTCAGGATCGTGGAGGAATCCGTTCAGCGCGTGGTGGCCACCATGCCCGTGGAAGGCAACCGGCAGTCGTTCGGGCTGCTGCACGGCGGCGCATCCCTGGCCGTGGGCGAGGCCGTTGGCTCCTGGGCCGCCGTGATCCACGCAAGCACACTGGGCAAGACCGCCGTGGGGGTGGACGTTTCAGCCACGCACCACAGGTCCGCACGCGAGGGGCTGATCACCATCACGGCGACCCCGATCCATCTTGGCGGAACCGTCACCACCCATGAAGTACTGATCACCAACGACGCCGGCCAGCGGCTGTGCACGCTCAGGATCACCAACCTGCTGCTGGCCAAGAAGAGCTAGCCGGGGATTCTTACAGCCGTCCAGATAGGTGTAAGAATCCGCCTCGGATTCTTACACCTATCGGCGTTTCCGGCGCCTGACAACCAGAATCGCCCCGCCGCCAATCAGGAGCGCACCGCCCGCCATACCGGCAATCGGAAGCACCGCCGAAACGCCGGTGTCCGGCAGCTGGCCGGAACCTTCTCCCGGGTCGCCTGCGGGCAGGATTGCAATGATGGTGGGTGGCCCGGACGGCTGGCCCGGCGGAACCAGAGGGGGCTTCGCGGGCGGCTTCGCGGACGGCCGGGGAGGTGCCATGATGGTGAACTTCCTGGTGGCTACCGCTGACGTGGCGCCGTCGATGGTCTGGCTGACCGCGAGCGTGTGCGCCCCTGGCGGCAGCCCGGCCGGGAACGGGATGCTCCACTTTCCGCCGTCCACGGGGACCTGCGGAACGGCGGCGTCATCGATCAGCACCTTGACGGTTGCCCCGTCCAGCCCGGTTCCCGTGATGGTTCCGGGAACCGCTGCCTGGGCAATGTTCTGCCCGTCCTGGATGTTCGCCACAGCAGGGGCCGGCGGAATACGGGTGAAGTTCCGCACCGACGCCGGGCTGTCCGGAGTCCCCGGTGACGTCTGCACGGCGGTGACCCTGAGGGCACCGTACCCGGGCTGGCTGGTCACGGCCATGGACCAGTGGCCGCCCAGCCCAACAACGGCCGAGCCTGCCACATCGCCGGACAGTTCCACCGTGGCGCCGGGTGTGCCTGTGCCCTCGACCCCCTTGACGGTGGTCAGCACCGAGTCCTCCGTGGGCATGACAATCGCGGGAGCCGGGAGGCCTGATACTGTGATTTCGAATTCCCTGGCACCTGAGGCACTGAATCCGTTGGCAGTCTCTGCCGAAAACTTCAGCTGCCCGGCAGGTACCGGCGCGGCAAACGACCATCGGCCGGAAGCGTCCACAGGGATCTCGAGCGGCGGCTGGCCGGCAATGGTGATCCGTACTTTCGAATTGGCCGCAATAGCCGCGGCCGGAGCCGCCAGAACTTGGCCGGTGATGGCGTCGCCGGCTGTGACCGTTCCTCCGCCTGCAGCTGCCGTCATGACCGGTTTGTTCAGGAAGAGCCGGAGCTGGACGCCGGGCAGCCGGGTCATTGCGTCCTCGAGAGTTGTGGCCACGGCAAAGTTCGGCCCGGACCCGGCGGCATCGCCGGCCGAATGTGTGCCCACCGCGAAGTTTCCGCTGATCCAGGGGCCGCCGGAGTCACCGCCACTGGACTGAACGGAGCCGGAAAGAAATCCGCGGAATGCCCGGACGTCCTCTGGCACGCCGGAGCCGCCGCCCACCACGTAGATGCCCACCTCGTCCACGTTGCCGCAGGACCAGCCCGCTGTACGCCCGGATCGGCACACGGCCTGGCCCTGGAACGGCGACGCGGTGCCCACAATCTTCACCGCGGCAGCCCCCAGGTTGGCGGGGTCATCCCACTGGGTGGCGGCCGGCTGGAGGTTGAGAGACGGGCGGATGGACTCGATGACGGCGATGTCCGTGCCCACGTTGCCCGGGTTTAGTTCGTCGCCCGTGATCCAGGAGTTGTTGGGGCCGCCGAACTGGCTGAAGCCGAAAGCGCCGATCACGCCGGCGGGTGCATTCGGCTCCGTAGCCCCTCCGGAAGGCGACGAGGCCGGTGGTTCTATTTCCGCCAACTGCGCCGCTCCGTCTTCGGCGCAGTGGCCGGCCGTGAGCAGCAGCGGTTTGCCGGCGGGGCTGAAGCCGCTGAACCCTGCGGAGCAGATACTCGCGCGGTCGACGTAGTAGCCCTGGCCTCCGAAGAAGTCTTCCTCGGCGGCGAGCGGCTCGCCTTCTTCCAGCGTGACGTTGGTATACCGGGAAACAAATTCCGACGCCGACAATTTGGGTTGCGCCGTAGCGGCCAGGTAGCGCTTCAGTCCGGATTCGGGGTTGTTGATTCCGCCCGTGCGGATGATGAATTCGCCGTTGGCATACGCCACGGCCTGGAGGCCCGCTGCGCCCACATCGCGGAGGTAGGCCTGGTAGAGCTGATCCGTGCTGGTGGCCAGGAGCTCAGGCGCTGCCGTAGGCGATGCCGGGGCAGATGCAGTGGGAGCGGGAGCATCCGAAATGGCTGCAGCGGGTGCCGAGGGAGCGGGTGCGGTGGCGGCAGGTGCCGACGGCGCTGCTGCTGATGCGGGCGCCTTGAGCACAAACTCACCGTCGTGACTGCCCGCGGCGCTGTTCAGCGCATCAACTTTTGCCTGCAGCTCGGGGCCGCTTCCCGCGACCACGATCCGGCCACGTTCAAGGCTCGTTCCCACGTAACCGGGCAGTTCCCGCAGGACCGCGACGGCGTCCGCGGCACGTTTGCCCTGCTCGCCGGCGGCGTTGAATTCCTCGAGCGTGAGGCCGAGATCCCGCATGACCGCGTCCGCCAGGCCGGCGTCACTGACGCCGGCAGCGCTGACGCCGGCGTGCTCCGGCGATTCAGGAGGGCTGAAAGGAGAGCTGGATGCTTGACTCGAAGGCGACGTGGACGTGGAAGCCGGGGCCGGCGTCGGGGGTCCTGTCTCGGCCGAGGCCGGAACGGCCGCGAAAGCCGCCCCCAGAGACACAGCCGCCGCAGCGCCAAGCGCAACAGCCCGCCGAAACGGACCTCCCGAAAAGCGTTCCCCTGCCATGCGTTGATTCAAAACTCCCCCAGCTGTCCGTTTCCAAGCTCAGCGTAGCCGCTCCAACGCCAAGGCCAGACGCGTACCGGCCGCGCGCCCAACTCAGGGCCGCGGTGGGATCACCTGGTCAGAACCCAAATTACAAGCCGGATACGGCACGCACCAACCGGCCACCAAGGTCGTTGAGATAGTCCACAAGCTCGGGTGGCTCCACTACCGTGAAGTCGCAGCCGATCATGCCAAGCCTGGCAGCGAGCCACTCGAGCGTATCTGCGTATCCCCGCAGTTCACAGCTGCCGGCGTCCAGGGGAACTATCTGGCCAGAGCCGGGGCCGAGCACCTGGGTTGCCCGCTCGGCAGGCATCTGCAGGATGACCACCGCCGAGTAGCTCGGCGCAAGCTGATACAAGGTGTCCTTGAGGAACTCGGCCGCGCCTCCCGATGGCAATCCGCGGGGCGTGACCCGGACGCCGGTGCTCAGGGGAGCGCTTATCCTGTCGACGCGGAAGGTTCTCCAGCTGCCGCGGTCGTTGTCCCAGGCGACGAGATACCACCGCCGGCCGGCGGCCACCAGACGGTGCGGGTCTACGTGGCGGCTGGTACCTGCCCCGTCCCGTGGGAGGTATCTGAACCTCAGGCGCTCACGGTTATTGATCGCGACCGCCAGCGCCGACAGCGTTTCCGGGTCAACGGGCGCAACGGGAACTCCTGCAAGCTGGTCAGTGGCGGAGCCCAGGGAGCGGACGCGGTAGCGCAGCCGCGGCGGGAGCACCTGTTCGATCTTGGCCAGCGCACGCACCGAGGATTCGGCGATCCCGGCCACCGCCTGGTCCGCGGATGTTCGCAGCCCGACGGCGATCGCCACCGCCTCGTCGTCGTCAAGTATCAGAGGCGGCATGGCGGCGCCCGCTGCCAGTTGATATCCCCCGGCGGCGCCCATGGTGGATGCCACAGGATAGCCCAGCCCCCGCAGCCGGTCGATGTCCCGCCTGACAGTCCGGGCGCTGACCTCAAGCCTGTCAGCGAGTTCGCTGCCGGGCCATTCACGCCGCATCTGCAGCAGGGAAAGCAATTTCAACAGCCGGGCGGGTGTATCTGTCATGGCCCAATTCCACTCTCGATGTAGGACACAAACTGTCCTACATCGATTCTAGAGTTGCATGTATCGGACGGACCAGAGCAGAGGAATCGAACCATGACAACATCAGATCCCAATATCAGCACCGTTCCCGAGGGCTACGCCAGCGTCAGCCCGTGGATCATTTCACGGGACACCGGAGCGTTGTTCGAATTCGTGAGCCGGGCTTTCGGCGCAGAGGAGATTGCGCGCGTTGCCGGCGAAGACGGATCCATCGGGCACGCGGAAGCCACAATCGGGGACTCGGTGGTCCTGGCTTTCGATTCCCGTCCGCATTGGCCCCAGACGCCGGCCTTCCTGCGGCTCTACACTGACGACGCCGATTCAGCTTTCGCCGGCGCACTGGCCGCCGGTGCCACCACGGTTACGGAACTCGGCAACAGTGCCTGGGGCGATCGCGGTGGCCGCGTCCGGGATCCGCTGGGCAACATCTGGTGGATTACGTCCCACATGGAAGAAGTCAGCGACGACGAGGCCACCCGCCGGTGGCAGGCGCCGGAGTACGCGGCGGGGATGGACTACGCCATCCAGTCACTCGACCGCGAAATGACGGGGCGAGGCAACGGAACGGAAGATGTGCCCGAGCTGGTCCCCTCCGTTCCGGTCCGGCCACGGGTGAGCGGAGTGAAGGCCGTACCGGACGGATACCGTTCGGTGGAACCCTGGATCATTTCCCGCAAAACAGCTGGCTTCCTGGATTTCATCGCAGCAGCGTTTGGCGCCCAGGAGAGCTTCCGCGTCCCGATGGAGGACGGATCGATCGGCCATGCGGAGGCGCGCATCGGCGATTCCAATGTATTGGCTTTCGATTCCCGACCGGACTGGCCTGAGACGCCGGCCTTCCTGCGGCTGTACGTGGACGACGGCGATGCCACCTTCGCCGCGGCCTTGGCGGCGGGGGCCACCCCGGTGACCACCATGACCGAAATGTTCTGGGGTGAGAGGGTGGGCCGGGTCCGCGATCCGTTCGGGAACCTCTGGTGGATCCACTGCCGAGTACTGGAACTGACCGAGGACGAAGCCTACGAGCGTTCTGTCCAGCCGGAGTTCGTGCAGGCCATGGACTACCTCACCAGCGCGGAGTTAGCAGTGCAGAGTTAGCAGTATCAGTCAACGGCTGACAATGGGAGGTTGACGGAGGCCGGCAGTGGCTGCTGACATTCCCGGGTGTCCAGCCGCCGGACAAACTCCGCTACGCTGCGGCCGCGGTCCTCCAGCATGGCGCCATCGTTGCCTCGTCCAGAAACCGATCATGCGGATGGGGAGTTGGGTGCGTTCGGTGGCGTTCATTGATGCCGCGCATCGCCAGCTGGTAGCCCTGCGCAATGTCCTGGTCGCTGTCCCCGGCCAGGTCCTGCAGCATGGCGGCGATCAAGCCGCTGCGGTCCCGGCCGGCCCCGCAATGGATCACCACACCGCCCGGAGCGGCGGCAATGGCCTTGAAAACGGCCGCAAGTTTCTCCGGAAACAGCCGGGCATTGTCCGCATAGCAAGAGGGATCGTTGAGGTACGGCACGCAGATCGCCTTGAATTCCGGATCGTCCGGATCCTCGGTGGGGGCGAGCACGACGTCGATGCCCGCCAATACTTCGTCGTCCACCTGCGGATCGGTGTCCCGGCGCTGCACTTCACCAGGGTTACGCAGATCAATGACCGTGCGGACGCCGTCGTCGTACGCTTGCTGCCGCCCCGCTTCGGTGAGCCACTCACGGCGCCCCATCCGGTATATGCTGCCGGACACGCGCCAGGCGTTCACCGCTCCCAGTTCACGGCCCCGCCAGGCTTTTCCACTCCTCCAGCTAAACACAAACCGCTGAGAACCCGCGCGGTCCGGACTGAGCAGTCCGGCCATTTTGCGGCGACAAAACGAGGGCTGCCCGGCCGGTTCAGCGCCAGTTGCGGGCGTAGTGTGAGCACATGTTTACCTGATCAGCAGACCAGCTACTCACCGTTAGGGGAAATGATGGGCACCTTGAACGTACGACGGCGGCGCTCGGCTCTCGCAGCCGGCCTCGCCACCATGGCCATGGCTTTGGGCTTTGCGGCTGCCCCGGCGCAGGCCGCTCCGCCGCCCAAGGTGAGCTATGTGGCCGTGGGCGATTCCTACACCGCAGGTACTGGTTCCGGCACGGCGATGAGGCCTGCTGCCACGTCGTGCTGGCGGAGCAACCCCGGCTACGTTGACGTTGTTGGCAGCACTGGCCGGGTGAATCTGGTAGGGAATGGGGCGTGCCATGGAGCTGCCTTGTCGCCGGCAAGCCCGGCCTACGACTTCTTCACGCCCAGCGTCGCTGAACAGATTGGCGGGCTGGCCGGGGCAGGCCTCCTGAACGGCCGCACTGGCCTGGTCAGCATCACTGCCGGCGCCAATGATGTGGGCGTCTACCAGATCCTGCAAATCTGTGCGCTTTCCACCGAGGCGGCTTGCGGTGCCGCCGTAGCCACCGCCAGTGGGGCCCTCCCGGCCCTTGGAGCCGGCCTCGCCCAGACCTACTTGGCCATCCACAGCGTGGCGCCCAACGCGAAGATCGCCGTCATGGGCTATCCGCGTCTCTTCGATCCGGTCAATGGAATCCCGGTGATTCCGGTCGACAACCAGACTTTGGTTAATCAGGCCACCGGAAGCCTCAATGCGACCATCGCGGCCGCGGTGACCGCAGCCAACAGCCTGTATGGGGCCAACGGGCAGTACGTTGATGTCACCTCCAGATTCACCGGGCATGCAGCAAACTCGCTTGATCCATGGCTGGTCCTGGACACATCGAATCCGTTCGCGGATAGCAATTTCCACCCGAACGTCACGGGCTATTCCCAGGGCTATGTCGCCGCACTGATGGGAGCGGTGAAGCCGGCGCAGTTGGCGAAGCTGTAGGTCCGGCCCTCAATTCTTCGGCCGGCCGGGCAGCTTCCTAACCCTGCCTGGCCAGCCTGAACTCCAGGCCGCTGCGGACCATGGGCCACTCGTGCTCAAGGATTGAGAACACCACGGTGTCCCGGAGCACGCCGTCCGCGGTCCGCGTATGGCTGCGCAGCACACCATCCTGCTTGGCGCCCAGCCGCGCGATCGCCTCGCGGGACTGGTGGTTCAACCAATGCGTGCGGAACTCGACGGCGGGGCAGCCAAGCGCCTCAAAGGCGTGGCGCAGGAGCAGCAGCTTGGAATCCGCGTTGCTGCCGCTGCCGTGCGAAGAAGCGGCATTCCAGGTTGACCCGATCTCCAGTCGGGGCGTCCCGGCGTCGATGTTCATGTATGTGGTCATCCCGATCACCTTGCCCGGGCCGCCCGTGGCGGCGTCGATCAGCCGCGTGGTGAACGGCAGCATGGAACCCTGCTCCTGCAGCGCGAGCCTCCGGTCGATTTCCGCTGCCATGCCCCCGGGCTCCGGCACCGAGGTATACCAGAGCTTCCAGAGTTCGCCGTCGCGGACCGCCTCAACCAGGCCATGGTTGTGGGCTTGGCTCAGCGGCTCCAGGACAACGTGCTGTCCGGTCAGGGTAATGGGTTCAATCGACGTCACCGGACCATCGTAGCGGCAAACTCTTAGTCATGTGACACAAAATGTGCTACATGTAGAAGATGACGACAAGGCACCAGGCGGTTCCGGATCCACCCGCCCCAAAAAGAGAATCAACGCCGGGCAACAGCCTGGCGGCAAGCAAGAGCATCGGAGTGCGTGAACTCCGCCAACACGCCTCAAGCATTCTCGAGCAGGTCCAGAGCACGGGAGAAAGCATCACCGTTACCAACCATGGCAAGCCTCAGGCCGTCATCCACCCGATCACCGCCGACTTCTCCTGGCATGAGCAGCTGATCACCGAAGGCCGCCTGATTCCTCCCACTGCCAATTGGCGGGATACCGCAGCCGTGGCCGCACCGGCTGGCCACCCATCAACGGCTGAGCTCCTGGATCAGAGCAGGGCAGACCGCCTGTGATCTATCTGGACACTTCTGCGCTGTTCAAACTCATAGTTCTGGAAACGGAGTCGGGCGCATTCAGGGAGTATCTCGAAGTTGCTGCCACCGACACACTGGTGACATCCCAGATCGGCGTTGTCGAATTGCTCCGCAGCGCGCGGCGACTTGGCCCGATTGCTGCGGCCGGCGCCCAACGACTGATTCCAGGCCTTGCCACGGCTCCTATGAACGCGGACATCGTGACGCTGGCAGCGGAGCTTCAACCGCCCGAACTGCGCACCCTTGACGCCCTGCACCTTGCCACGGCCCTGACGCTGAAGGCAGGGGTGGTTGTTAGTTACGATCAACGCATGCTTGAAGCGTGCCGGGTATACGGGCTTGATACCGCCAGCCCAGGCTGGTCCGCGCAACCGTAACGGGACCCAGGAACGCTGCCGCCCGGCGTCGACCGGTCCCGAGTCAGTCCGCCCAGTCGAAGAACCCTTTTCCGCTCTTCCGTCCCAGCTCCCCCCGGGCCACCATGTCCTTCAGGATCTGCGGAGGCGCGAACCGCTCCCCCAGGGTCGAGTGCAGGTATTCGGCGATGCCCAGCCGCACGTCAAGCCCAACGATGTCCGTCGTTTTCAGGGGGCCGGTGGGATGCTTATAGCCGAGCACCATGGCGGCATCGATGTCTGCGGCAGACGCCACGCCCTCCTCCACCATGCGCATCGCTTCCAGGGCAATCGCCACGCCCAGCCTCGAGGAGGCAAATCCTGGCGCGTCATTAACCACGACGGCGGTCTTGCCGAGTGCCTCGACCCATTGGCGGGCAGCCTCGGCCAACCGAAGCGACGTGTGCTCGCCGAGCACCACCTCAATGAGCGTGGATGAGGGGACCGGGTTGAAGAAGTGCAGGCCCAGGAAGTTCTGTGGCCGCTTCAGTTCGCGGGCCAAGCCGTTGACGGACAGCGACGAGGTGTTCGACGCCAGGAATGCATCGGCGGCCAGACGCTCCTCGACTCCCTGGAGCGCGGCTACTTTCAGATCCCAGTCCTCCGGGACGGCCTCCACCACCAGCTGCCTGCCGGCGAAGTCGGCGTAATCCACCGTCACGGAGAGCCTGGCTACCATCTCGCCCAGGTTGCCGTCCGCGGCCCCGCGCTCGATCGACTTCGCTGCCGCGGACTCCACCCGTTCCCGCGCCGCCTCAGCCGAGGCCTCGTCGCGTTCGACAACGAGGACATCGGCCCCCTTGATCAGGAAGGCGTGCGCGATGCCAGCACCCATGCGGCCGCCGCCCAGAACACCGACGGTAGCGGGAAGGTTGGCTGGCAGTTTGGCCGGAAATACAGGGTTGCTCATGTCGACTTCTTCTTCCGGTCAGCTGATTTTTTGTTCAGGAACGCCTGCATCCGCTCGAACTTGGCCGGGGACTCGAAGAGGATCCCCTGCGCCAGCTGATCGATCAGCGGGTGCGATTCTGCGGGTGCGTGGAATACGGATTTGGTGATCCGCACGGCCAAGGGATCCTGCCGGGCGATTCTGTCCGCCAGCTCGTGGGCACCTTCCATCAACAACGGAGCCTCATGGATCTCGGTGATCAGGTTGACGGCGAGGGCCTGCTCGGCACGCAGCACCAGCCCGGCCAGCAGGATTTCCTTGGCCACGGGCTCCCCCACCAGCTCCTTGAGCCGCCAGCTGGCACCCGCCGCAGCCAGGATTCCCAGGCCCGTTTCCGGATTGCCGATCCGCAGGCCGGGGGTGCCGATCCTGAAGTCGGCCGCATAGGCGAGTTCGGCCCCGCCGCCCAGGCAGTAGCCGTCCAGCGCCGCGATGACGGGCATGGGCAGCTTGGCGATCCGGGCAAAAAGCGTGGAGTTGATGCCCTGCAGGGCGTCGTCCCGGCGGCGTTCGCGCAGCTGGGAGATGTCCGCGCCCGAGGCAAACACACCCTCCACCCCGGCGATGATCAGGATCTTCGGATCCTGTTCCAGCGCCGCGCAGACCAGGTGGAGCTCGTCAACCATCTGTTGGTCGATCGCGTTGCGGACCTCGGGGCGGTTGAGCAGCACCACCACCCGGTCCTCGCGCTCTTCCACCAGGAGGGTGCTGAACTTCTCCGGATTCAGCGTGGAATTCGCCGTCATTACACACGCTCCAGCAGCATCGCGGTGCCCTGGCCCACGCCGATACACATGGTGGCGAGGCCAATCTTGGCGTCCTCGCGTTCCATCCGGCCCAGCAGGGTGATGGCAATCCGTGAGCCGCTGGAACCCAGCGGATGCCCCAAAGCGATGGCGCCGCCGTCGTTGTTCACAATGTCCGGGTCCAGGCCAAGCCGCCGCATGCTGGCCAGCGACTGCGTGGCGAACGCTTCGTTTAGCTCGACGGCGCCAAGGTCACCGACGCTGAGTCCGCTGCGGGACAGCACCTTCCGGGTGGCCGGAACGGGGCCGATGCCCATGATTTCCGGTTCGCAGCCGGCGGAGGCGCCGTCGATGATGCGGGCGCGCGGCGTCAGGCCGAGCCTTTTGATGGCTGCTTCCGACGCAACGATGATGGCCGAGGCGCCGTCGTTGAGGGTGGACGAGTTGCCGGCGGTGACTATCGAGCCACCGGAAACCACCGGGCGGAGACCTGCGAGGACGTCCATGGTGGTGCCCGCCCGGGGGCCTTCGTCGGTGTCCACCACGGTCTCGGACTTGCGGGTCTTGACCGTGACGGGGATGATCTCATCCTTGAAGCGTCCCGCTTCGATCGCCGCCAGCGATTTTTCGTGCGAGCGGACGGCGAAGGCGTCGGCGTCCTCGCGGGAAATGCCGTCAACCCGGCCCACTTCCTCCGCGGTTTCCGGCATGGAGAACGTCATCTTGCCGTCCCGCGACAGTTCGCCCTTCTTGAACAGTGGATTGACGAAGCGCCAGCCGATGGAGGTGTCAAAAATCTCGCCGGGTTTGGCAAACGCCGCCCGCGGCTTTTCCTGGACCCAAGGTGCGCGGCTCATGGATTCCACCCCGCCGGCGATCACGATGTCCGCGGCTCCGGATTTGATCATGTGGCTGGCCATGATGATGGCGCTCAGGCCCGAGGAACACAGCCTGTTGACCGTGATTCCGGGGATATGGAGGGGAAGTCCGGCAAGGATGGTGGCCATGCGGGCCACGTTGCGGTTTTCCTCACCGGCGCCGTTGGCGTTGCCGAGGATGACCTCGTCAATGGCCTCCGGATCAACGCCGGCGCGGGCGACGGCTTCCCGGACCACCAGCGCTGCCAGATCATCCGGACGGACTGCGGAGAGGGCGCCGCCGTACCGGCCTACCGGGGTGCGGGCACCGCCAACAAGAAAAGCCTCAACCATGAGAACATCCTTCGCGAAGGGAAAGGGGTCGGCGAGGGAATAAATTACCGACCGTTCGTTCTATAAAGATTACACGGCAAGTCCGGAGGGTCAACCGGTCACCGGTGCTGTTACGTGACCCCAAACCTCCGAGTTGTTGTCCGCATGACGCCCCCCGGAGGCACTTTTGGGGCGTCATGCGTGTGCGAGAACTGTCAGTGACGTTCGACGCCGCTGCGCCGGGGCGAGAGGCGGGCTATGCCACCACCAGCCCCAGATGCCCCGCCAGCAACGGCGCGAGCAGGCTCAGCTGGTAGTCGTCAATAACAACGCCGGCCAGGTTGCCGAGTCCGCTGATGGTCCGGAAGTCCGTCCCCCGGATGTCGAAATCCTTGAGTTTGGCGCCGCTGAGATCCAGTGTGCCGATGGTGCAGCTTTTCAGCGCCACCCGCGTACCGGCCACCGAGCCGAGGTCCAGCTCATTGATGATGCAGTCGCTGATCAGGACGTCCGTGAGCCTTGAACCGCGGAGGTTCACATAATCGAGCTTGCCGCCGTCGATCCGCACCGACTGCCAGCCGCTTTCGTAGAGCTCGGCCGAACCCCAGCGCGGATTGCTGAACTCGACGTCCCGCAAAGTGGAGCGGGCGGCGGTGAAAACCGGAGCGTAGGCCTCGGCGAGGATGCAGTCCCGGAACGTGGCGCCGCGCAGCTGGGTTTCATTGAAGGAGACACCCGCGAACTCACACTCGGCAAAGTCCGTGCCGCTCAGTTCCAGACCGTCTGCGGCCGCACGGCTGTACCGGACGCCGTCGTACCTTTCGCCCCGCTGGAAGTCCGGGGCGGGATCATCGCGTAACTCATCCAGGTGTACCGGCGAAAGCCGGGGGGCCGTCACCTTGGGAGTCTTCGCAGCCACTAGAGCGATTCCGCCTTTGCCGCGATTTCCGCCAGGTCCTTGGCCAGCGCCTTGCGCGTGATGCCCATGCCGATCTTGCCGAAGAGCGCCATCATCGCCTTGCTGACCGCCGTGGGTTTGATAACCACGGCGCCGAATGTCAGCGTAAGGTCCGTGCCGCCGTCGCGCTCGTCCAGGGTGAAGCGGGAGGTGTAGTCGGCGCCGCCCTGCAGGGCCTTGACCGTAGTGCTGCGTGGCGGATCAGCCCGGGATACCCACATCTCCACTGTCTCCGCTTTGCCCATCATGGTTCGCGTCTCTTTCCAGCGCGTGCCTTCGCCGTACGGGCCGTCGCTGATCATCTGGATGGCATTGATGCCCGAAAGCGTGGCAGCCGAGCCGGGAATGTCCGAAATCACCGCCCAGACCTTGTCCGGTGCGGCATTGATGTGCTGAGTCAGGCTGGTGCTGTGGTCCATCCCCCGAGCCTATCCCCGGGCCGCGACAATCGGCACGCGGCTAGACAGCTTGAAATGCTAAGCATGCTTCGTGTTAGGGTGAAAGTGCTTGAGGATTTCAACGAGAAACGGAAGGTGGCCAACAACATGGGTATCGGAGACAAGATCAGGAACGCCGCAGAGCATCTGGGCGGCAGAGGCAAGGAAGCCGCCGGCAGTGCCACGGACAACGATCGGCTCAAGGCTGAAGGACAGAAGGATCAGGTCGCCGCCGACGCAAAGAAGGTCGGCGAAAACATCAAGGACGAGTTCAAGAAGGACTAATCCGATCGATTGCTCCACAAGTGCCGTTTTGAGCGTTCATAACGGCACTTGTGGAGCAGCCGATGCAGGAACACAACGACGGCGGACTTTCCTTGGGGGAGGCCGCCCTCGTCGTTTTCCCGCAAGACGGCCGATGCGCGGTATCCGGTGCAAGACTGTCCGGTATCCGTCAAGAGGAAGGCCAGAGCCATGCCATACGTCGATCTGACCGAAGCAAGCATCAGAGCCGGCGGCTCGGGCACGCTGGGCGGCTATCTTGCCGAGCCCGCAGGGGAAGGCCCGTTTCCGGCCGTCCTGATGATCCATGAAGCCTTCGGCCTGGACGATGTGATGCGCCGCCACGCTGACAGGCTGGCCGCTGCCGGCTACTTGACTCTGGCCATTGACCTGTACAGCGATGGAGGGGCCCGCCGTTGCCTCGTCAGCACCATGCGGTCCATGATGTCCGGTAAGGGCAGGGCTTTCACGGATCTGGCCACGGCCCGGACGTGGCTCAGCGCTTCGGAAAGCAGCACCGGCAAGACGGGCGTGCTCGGCTTCTGCATGGGCGGCGGCTTCGCGCTGCTTGCCGCAAAGGACGGTTTCGACGCCGCTTCCGTGAACTACGGGCAGCTCCCCAAAGACATCGAGGTTTCCCTGCGCGGCGCCTGCCCGGTCGTGGCAAACTACGGCGGCCAGGACCGCACCCTTCGGGGCGCGGCCGCGAAGCTCGAGTCTGCGCTGGACAACCTCGGCATTGAGAACGACGTCAAGGAGTTCCCCACCGCCGGCCACGCGTTCATGAACGATGCGGAAGTGGGCCCCAAGCTCCTACGGCCCCTCACCCGCGTAATGGGCATCAGACCGGACCCGGAAGCTTCCCCGGAGGCCTGGCAGCGGATCGAAGACCACTTCGGGAAATACCTCCAAAACCCACCATCGATTGCTTCGTAACTGCCGTTTTGAGGCGCCATAAAGGCACTTACGGAGCACTCGATGCAATTAAGCGACGACGACGGCGGGGCCCCCTTCCGGGAGTCCCGCCGTCGTGCGCGTTAAGAGTTAGTCGTGCGCCTTAAGGGGTGGCTTGTGAATTAGTCGAATATCCGACGCTGGCGCTTGTGGATTTGATCGCTATATGGCGGCGTTTTGTGATCGCTCTTTGTCGCACCAGCGCCCGTAAGCCGATCCCCTTGCGGGCTGCGAGATGACATATAGGCGCTGCGAAAAGACCGCCATTTATTGCTGCGATTCACACGTGGGTTTCGGCAGCAGTGGGATGTCTTCAACCTGTAGATTTCGGAGACGGCGGATACATGTCTTCTTGCCTTTGCCATGGGATGTACCGGCGCCCAGCCGTTTCAGCTGCTTTTCGGTGCCGGCACGGATACAGCCGCTCTGAGAATCCATGTGCGGAACTCGACCGCGAAATGTTCCAGGTGCTGTTGGACCACGTCGGGAGCACACGTGGCCGGAAGGGTCACGGAGAGTGTCGCGGTGAAACCGTCGGGCTCCTCGTCGAAGGCGTTGGCTATCGACCCGACGATGGTCCCGTCTTGAAGGAGCATGTGGGATTGCCGGCCGGCCGGCTGATCCCTGCGTAGTCCGTCGTCGGCGATGACGCTGTCGTCGTAGGGTCGCACGAAGAACGAGCACACGTATTCGCCGAGGGTCTCGACGACGTTGACGTTGCTGCCGGGTTCGGCGTAAATCGAGTAGTGCTCCGGGTGCCCGGCGAGCATGACATCTTCGCGGGCGAAGGCGCGACTGAGCCAGCCCGTGAACTGCGCCGCAGTGATGCCATGGGCGAGGAGGGTCGTGGTACCGGTCGTCTCCTCGCCACCGGACCGGTCGAGGTGGTCTCGGAGGAAAGCGTCGCCGGCGGCGATCTCGTCACTGAGGAGTTCCAGGAGCCGTTCTCGGCCGAGCTTGCTTTTCAGGAGCCGGAGTGCGCGTCGGGCGGAGAACAGTTCGAATCCGTCGATGCTCGTCTCGGTGCTCTGTCCAGCCAGACGCACCCACGGTGCGGTCGTGTCTTCCGTGTTCATTATCCCTCAGTTCTTTCGGACGGGCAGCTGGAGGTAGGACGCGTGCGCGCCTCCGGTGTGGATGACGTGCGTGCCAGTGTTCGCGCCGATGTACTCATGGATCCCCGGCATGAGTGTTCCCAGCAGATTCCGGGAGCTGATCACGAAGCGCAACTGCTCGGCAGGGCGGAACGCAAGCCCTACGGGGAGCAGGTCGATCTCGATCTCAACAATTTCACCTTGGCTTAGCTTTTCGATCCGGTCGAAGCTGTGCGCGGGCACGTCATCGGTCGTTAGGGTTTCGTCCAGGTGCCGCGCGGAGACACGGAGCCGGCCGTCCGAACCCTTGTAACGGAGAATCGTCGCCCCATTGTCAGTGAGGTCGTGCGCCATCGGGCTGGTGTTAGGAACGGTGAACGCCTGGAGCGGAGTGCCGTACGCGTCGAGCTTCTGAATCAGGACGAACAGGTCCATGTCGTCGGCGTCGCGCGCCTCAACGAACAGGCGCGCCTTCGGGTAGCCGACGAGGGTCGTCTCCTCGTCAAAACGGGCAATGAAGGACACTGCGTTCGGGTTGAAGTCCACTTTGTAGGAGACTTCGGCCGGGGCAGCGGGAGCCGTCGTTGCGAGGGCGCGGGTGCTGCCGTCGAGGTAGTACTTCGTTGATGCGACGTCGGCGGGCGGGAAGGACTCCGCGGGCACGGCGACCTGGTCGCCGCCTTCCAGATCGAGGACGGAGTAACGGACGCGGGGAGTCTGCTCCCAGCCGTTGTCCTCGCCCTTGAGGTAGCGGTCGAAGAACCGGCGCAGGTCCTCAACGTTGGCTTCGTCGTAGTAGTCCGGCCATTCCTGCCCGTTGTGGATCCGAAGCCACTTCTCCTCGGAGGCCATCCGCCGCCAGGCCCGGAACGTTCCCGCAGTGTGCAGGGTGTTGGAGTAGCTGGCCACCACGTAGGCCGGCACGGTGATGCTGCTGAAGTCCGGGATCTTGTTCTCCCAAAGGTCCGTTATCAATGGGTAGCGTTCGACTTCGGCAAGGATGTCTTCCTTGCGGTTCTTGCCGAAGAAGCTGCCGTCCTGGAGTTGCTGGGCGAAGCCGGTGTCGGGCATACCGCCGCGCATCACCAGGTCGCGGTACACATCGCTGACACCTTCCCAGGGGTTGATGGCTGCCAGGTGCGGTGGCTGCTCGGCCGCGGTGAACCACTGGGAAACGGCCAGGTACGAGGTGCCGCTCATGCCCACTTTGCCGGAGCACCAGGACTGGTCGGCCAGCCACTCGATGAGGTCATAGCAGTCGCGGCCTTCCTGCCGGTCCCACAGCACACTGTCGCCCTCGGAGTCCACCACCCCGCGAACGTCCGGGTTACACACGGCGTAGCCCTGTGCGCACCAGTACGCCGGATCCGGGGCCTCAAACTTTTCCAGCCCGGACACGACACTGTTCGGCAGGCCCACCAGCCCGAAGACGCCCATCACGCTCAGGGAGGTGCCTTGGCCCTTGCCGTACGGGCTCCATGCCACGATGACCGGAACATTTTCGACGCCGGCAGGGCGGAAGATGTCCACGTAGATGGTCACGCCGTCACGCAGCTGGACGGCAACGTCCTTCTCGAAGACGACGTCGACCGGCAGGGGCCGGAACTGCGGCGCCACCTGGTACCCGGCTGCCAGCGTCCGGGTCCCGGGATCAAAACCGGTCAGCACCCCGGTCCGCGGCGCCGGCAACGGGTGGGACGGAACAAACAGCTTTTGGTCATCGCTCATGGGGAGCTCCTCTGGTCTGGGACCCGGGAAATTACTTCCCGAACTGCTGCGAGCGTACGCCGGATTCCGATTTAACTCAACAAGCGTTGAGAACAGTTCGCGCGGCCGATAGATTGGGGACATGCCGGAACCTAAAACGTCAGCTCCGAAGGCCCGCCGCGGAAGGCGGCCCGGACCGTCCACCACGCGACAGGCCGTACTGGACGCCGCCCGTGCCAGGTTCGCTTCCGACGGCTTCGCCGCCACCACCATCCGGTTGGTGGCCGCCGATGCGGAGGTGGACGCCTCCCAGGTGATGCAGTTCTTCAAGTCCAAGGACGAACTCTTCGCCGCAGTGATGGCCGTGCCGCCGTCGGCCCTGGAAAAATTCAGCACGGCATTCGAGGGCCCAGACGAACACCTGGGTGAACGGGTGGTCCGCGCCTACCTCAGCGCCTGGGAAGGACCGCCGGAAGAGTCGGAGCCTCTGATGGCCATGCTGCGCGGAGCCATTGTCAACGACAAAGGGGTGGGACAGCTCCGCGAGTTCATCCAGGCACGGCTGGTGGACGGCACTGCCGAGAGTACCGACGCCAATGCGACATTGCGGGCCGGCCTCGCAGCTTCCATGCTGGTGGGGGTGGTGACAGGCCGCCGGATCATCGGCGTACCAACACTCCTCAACACAGAAACCGAAGAACTGATCGGTATCCTGGCGCCGGCCATCCAGCAGATCCTCGCACCCAACCGGCCAGGTCAAAGTAGCGTCCGGTAAAGGATCCGTGAACGGGCACCGGCATCCGCGGGACCGCCGAGAGCCTTGCACGGCACGATGGCATCGGCGAGGATGAGTGCGACGCCCCGTCCTGCGAAGAAGGAGTCGACGCGATTACCAAGTATTTGATCTCGTTTCCGAGTGCCGCCATGGTCTTCCCTGACGAAGACCTGCAGGCCGTTTCGGATGCTGCGCACGCGGTCGTTCAGGAGGCGAAGGACGCCGGCGTCTGGGTGTTCGGCGGCGGCATCGATGAGAGCATCCCGCCCGTCATGGTCGACGGCGATGGGACCGTGCGCGAGGGCACCTACCTGCAGACGTCGCAGCTCGAGGGCGGCTACTCGGTGCTGGAGTTGCCCTCGTACGATGCGGCCTTGGAGTGGGCCGCGAAGATCGCGGTGTCCTGCCGTTGCGCGCAGGAGGTGCGCGCTTTCCAATACGACCCCGCCAGCTAGGTCTCGGCTGGGCGATCCTCGTCAGCTGGGCTCGCGGTCGTGACGTCCAGCGCTGCCTGCTGGCCGGAGCAATCCCGAACGCGGCTCATCCGCTTTGCCCATAATGCTTGCGATCAACTACCGCTCGGTAATACGGTCTCGACAAGGGGTTGCAAACCACAAGCGGAAGGCGTTTCATGCTGAAGCAAGTCGCTGAGGGCGTTCTCGTTCACGAAAGCGAGTTCATCCAGAGCAACTCCGTTGCCGTGCAGGGCCGGGCCGGTGTGTTGCTCATCGACGCCGGTATAACGAGCAACGAGATGGCCGCACTCGCGAACGACCTTCACGAGTTAGGCCAGCCCGTCGTTGCAGGCTTTTCGACGCACCCGCATTGGGACCACGTGCTCTGGCACGCGATGTTCGGCGACGTGCCCCGTTACGGTACAGGCCGCTGCGCGGCGTCCATCCAAGACCTGCTGTCGCACACGGACTGGAAGGCCCGCGTAGCCGGGGCGCTACCGCCGGAGCTCGCCGAGGAGATCCCGATGGATCTGCTCGGTCTCATGACCGGTCTGCCCGCCGGAGCAGCGCAGATTCCCTGGGAGGGCCCTAAAGTCCGGATCATCGAGCACCAGGCCCATGCCCCAGGCCATGCGGCGCTGCTGATCGAGGAGCGCGGCGTCCTCGTCGCCGGCGACATGCTTTCCGACATCCTGATGCCGTTCCTTGATCTAGGGGCCGCGAATCCGATCGAGGACTACCTCTCCGCGCTCCTGCTGTTCGAGAGTGTGGCCGACGACGTTGTTGCCGTCATCCCCGGTCACGGCTCAGTCGGCGGAGCTGAGCAGCTACGAGCACGAATCAAACAGGATCGCGCGTACGTGGAGGCCCTCCGAGACGGCGGTGCTCCTGACGACCCACGGGTCGGTCCATCGGCCCCGTTGGACTGGCTGCCCGACGTGCATAGATGGCAATTACAGCGGCTCGCGCAAAGAGAGCAGACCGAGACGCCCGAATAGCGTTCGGCTTGCGGGGACGGTGAAGAACGGGACGCGCAACTTACTTTGGCGCCCCAATGCAAAACTAGGGAGATGAGCATCAGCGGTGATATTCCGCCCTGGCCGTCTTCCGACCCGGAGCATGGCCGTATCCGGCTGCGCACGTTCACGAATCTGGACGCGGGGATGGCGATGGACCTTTCCCAAGATCCGTATGTCCCCACGGTGGGAAGCCTCCCACCGCATGCCACTCATGAAGAAGCCTTAGCGTGGATTGAGCGGCAGCGACAGCGCCACATCGAAGGGACAGGATTTTCCTTCGCGATAGCCGACCTTGAAACTGGTCGCTCCATGGGGAACATCGGACTATGGACCAGGGAGTTGGACACAGGCCGCGCTCAGGTTGGATATGCCGTTGCCCCGAACGAGAGAGGCCACAGCATTGCATCCGATGCCCTGTGCGCCCTCACTACCTTTGCCGGGACGATTCCGCATCTGCACCGTCTCGAGTTGTATATCGAGCCGTGGAACGCAGCTTCTATCCGCACCGCCGAACGTGCCGGCTACGAACGCGAGGGACTACTTCGCAGTCATCAGGAGATCGCCGGAGAGCGTTGTGACATGTTCCTGTACGCCGCAATCCGGGAGAGCACAGTCCGCTGAGGGACCGGCTTGCGGGCAGCCCAACCACTCGAGCCAGCGTTGCGCGCGATTGATCCAGATCTCATTCGTGTCCGGTCGCGGTCCAGCGCTTCATTGCTTCGAGGAGATGATTTGGGGTGAGCATGAAGCGAGGTTCGAGTTCCTCCCAGCCTGGCTCTTTCACGCGCCGGCACCCCGTGGCGTCACTTCAGCTCTTGCAACCAGTTACGGGTTCCAAACGGCGGATCTCAGCGGGTGCCTTTCGTCCAGGCCAGGCGGGTAGGCTAAGGACCGCTAAGACATTCGGGATGGGCGGCTTCCACGGCCGCCCCGCCTACGCAGACGTCGACGCAGGCGTCGCCAACGAGAACTGGAGACTGCACCCCATGTCACACGTGCGACGCTTCGACCACGTCGGCATCACCGTTGCTGACCTCGACAGAGCAACGGCGTTCTTCGTCGGTCTGGGTCTCGAGGTCGAGGGCCGGATGTTCATGGAGGGCGAGTTCGTGGACACCGTCATCGGCATCGCCGACTCCCGCAGCGAGATCGTCATGCTGCGGCCGCCCGACGGAGGCGCTGGCTTGGAGCTGACAAGCTTCGTCCGACCCGACCACGAGCCGGGGTCTCCCGCCGCGATGTCCACCGAACTAGGACTGCGCAACGTGGCGTTCGAGGTGGACGACCTTCAAGTAGCCCTCGAACGGCTGGCCGCGGACGGCTACGGCCTGATTGGCGGCGTCGGTCAATACGAGCACGTCTGGCGCATGGCCTACGTGCGCGGACCGGAAGGAATCATCGTGTCCCTGGCCGAGCGGATCGGTTAACGCCACCGTCGGCGAGTCAGACCGCCTGCTCGTGCGGGTGCAACCCGTCCGGGTTGCTCCGAATTCAACGCAAGTTTGCCCGGCGTCCCGAATGCCGATCGTCTTTCGGGATGGCGAGGTGTTTCGGTGAAGATTCGGCTTGCGGGGCGATTCCGGACGGCGGAGGTTCGCGCTCCTCAGGTGGGCGGCGGGAGTCTCGTGCCATCATCAGACGGAGAGGTCGCGAACCGACGGGCGGTCCCGTCGATCGTGGCGGAGATTCTTTCTACGCGCACCTGTCGATCTGGGCGAGACCCGTTCGTAGTAGTAGTGCAGGCGGGAGGATCCAGCCCACGAGGAGGAGAACGTCATGACGAAGTACTTGGTATCTGTCCACAACACTGCCGGCCAGACACGCGCGCCGATGACCGACGCCGAGATGCAGCAGTCATACCAGCAGATGAATGCTCTGGAGGAGGAGATGAAGTCGGCCGGCGCCTTCGTGTTCTCCGGACGCCTGCACCAGCCCGACACCGCCACCGTGGTCCGCGTGTCGAACGGGGAAGCCGTGACCACCGACGGCCCCTTCGCGGAGTCGAAGGAGTACCTGGCCGGCTTCTACATCATCGAGGCCGACAACCTCGACGGTGCCATGTACTGGGCGTCGAGGACCACCGCTCTGGTCGGAGCGCCAATCGAGGTCCGGCCCTTCTGGGACGAGCCCGCGGCCTGAGCCCGTGCGTGCCGCCGATGCCGGATCCGGGCCGGGACCGGGCGAGGTCGGCCGGGTCTTCCGCGAGGAGTCCGGCCGAGCGGTCGCCACCCTGACCCGGGTCTTCGGTGACCTCGACGTCGCCGAGGACGCGGTCCAGGAAGCGTTCGTCATCGCCCTGCGGAAGTGGCCAAATCACGGGCTTCCGCTCAACCCGGGTGGCTGGATCACGACGACCGCCCGCCGCCGTGCCCTGGACCGACTACGCCGCGAGGCGCGCGGACACGAACTGCTCCATGAAGTCTCTGTGCTGTCGCCTCGCAAGGACGATCCCTTGCCGGAGGAGGCGGGACCCCTGCAGGACGACCGGCTGCGCCTGATCTTCACCTGCTGCCACCCGGCGCTGTCCACCGAGGCGCAGGTGGCGCTCACGCTGCGGCTGCTTGGTGGTATGTCGACCCCCGAGGTCGCGGACGCGTTCCTGGTGACCGAACCCACCATGGCTCAGCGTCTGGTGCGCGCCAAGCGCAAGATCAAGGCCGCCCGTATCCCCTACCGCGTCCCAGCCGACCACGAGCTCCCGGACCGGATACCCCCGGTGCTGGCCGTCATCTACCTGATCTACAACGCCGGGCTGACCGCCCCGGCCGAACCCGGTCTGTGCGTGGAAGCCATCCGGCTGGCCCGGACCGTGGCCGGCCTCATGCCCGACGAACCCGAGGTAGCCGGACTGCTCGCACTACTGCTGCTCACCGAGTCCCGGCGCGCCTCACGTATTCGCACCGACGGGTCGCTCGTCACCCTCGACGAACAGGACCGCACACAATGGGACCGGAATCTGATCGACGAGGGCCTCGCGACTGTGGCCCGTTGCCTGCGCCGCAACCGACCCGGCACCTACCAGATCCAGGCTGCGATCAACGCTGTGCACGCGGACGCTGCGACCATCGAACAGACCGATTGGATGCAGATCGTAGCCCTGTACGACCAGCTGCTCGCCATCGCGCCCACACCAGTCGTGGCCCTCAACCGGGCCATCGCGATCGGCGAGGTGCACGGCCCCGCCGCCGCCCTCGCACTGGTCGACGCCCTGGACCTCGACCACTACCAGCCTTTCCATGCCACGCGAGCCGACCTGCTCCGACGACTCGGCCGCGCCGACGAGGCAGCAGCCACCTACAAACGCGCGGCAGCCATGACACCACCCGGAGCCGAACGCGACTTCCTCAGCGCCGGCGGCCGAGGACCACGCTGAACGGATCGACGACCCGCAAGCCGTTCGGCTATCGGACACCGTCCCGAGTGCTTCTTGCATCTGGGACAAGCCAAGATGCCCGGTGAGGGATCGGCTAACGGGCACTGTGAGGGCCCGATGAGCCACCGGCTTCCGGGCGGACATCGGCGTCGGTCGGTAGACCATTTGGGTCGCTCGCCCCATCATCCGGAGCTCTCCGGGGCCTGGCGTCTGGCTTGTGAGGTTTGGTACCGCAATCCTCCCGCGGGAGACGGGAACTGGATCGTTTCGGTGATAGAGACCGATGTCGAGCGCGACAAATCCTTGCGATCGCGAATATGTCGACCGCGAGCCCAGCGACCAGGATCACCCAGCCGAGACCTAGCTGGCAGGGTCGTATTGGAAAGCGCGCACCTCCTGCGCGCAACGGCAGGCGACCGCGATCTTCGCGGCCCACTCCAAGGCCGCATCGTACGAGGGCAGCTCCAGCACCGAGTAGCCGCCTTCGAGCTGCGTCGTCTGCGGGTAGGTGCCCTCGCGCACGGTCCCATCGCCGTCGACCGTGACGGGCGGGATGCTCTCATCGATGCCGCCGCCGAACACCCAGACGCCGGCGTCCTTCGCCTCCTGAACGACCGCGTGCGCAGCATCCGAAACGGCCTGCAGGTCTTCGTCTGGGACGACCATGGCGGCACTCGGAAACGAGATCAGATACTTGGTCATCGCGTCGACTCCTTCTTCGCAGCACGGGGGATCGCATTCATCCTCGCCGATGCCATCGTGCCGTGCAAGGCTCTCGGCGGTCCCGCGGATACCGGTGCCCGCTCACGGATCGGCTACCGGCACCGAGTGCGACATTTAGCGCCGTGAAAAGGCCGCCATTTATCGCTGCGATTCACAGCTGGCGCTCGTTCGGGCGTCGTAGGGGCCAGTCTCTACCGGACGGAATGCAGCCACGCATCACTAGCCCACTTGCGCGATACATAGGCCCGTACACGGGAAGCGCTACAAAGGATCCGGCGATCTTGGTGGCTTCGTTTGAAGGCAAATACGTCTATTGCGAACGAACGTTACCCGACACTCCCAAACGGCTTTAGCGCCCAGTTTGCCGCGCCTTGGTCCCCGACCCCTGGTCGATCCGGCCGCCGTACGCCCATACGCCCCGGCACCCTGACTGCCCTATGTAATGGAGGCCGTTCGGGATATGTAAGGACTTTGATGTTGCGCGGCCCCGGCCGCGGGTCTTTAATGAGAGCCATGGGAAAGGCGCCGGTCATGGCTGCTGCGACGGCCGCCCCCGTTGAGTCGGGCGGGGACTCACGGCTGGCCCGTGGGGGTGTCGCCGCGTTGCGGATCGGTGTGGCGCTGCTGTGGATCCAGAACGTGGCGTGGAAGGTGCCACCAGACTTCGGTGAGCACTCGAACACCGGATTGTATTTTTTCACCCGTTTCGCGGTCGACCGCCCGGTGTTTCCCCCTTATGCATGGTTCGTTGAACACGTGGTGCTGCCGAATTTCCCCTTTTTCGGGTGGATGACGCTGCTCATCGAGGCCGGTCTCGGTGCGTTCCTGCTGATCGGGCTTGCCACCCGGTTCTGGGCGGTGGTCGGGTTGGCCCAGTCGCTGGCGATCATGCTGTCCGTCCTGAACGCACCCAATGAATGGCACTGGTCCTACTATCTGATGATTCTGGCGCACGTCGCGGTGTTCGCCACCACCGCCGGGCGCAGCTTCGGGGTCGACGGTGTCCTGCGCCCCGGCTGGCAGAAATCCACCGGACGCCTTGGGGCGCTCCTGGTGAAGCTGTCATGACCGGGCGGCGTTTCGACCGGGCCGCGGTGGTCCTGGGTGTGGCCGCACTGCTGGGCTCCCTGTTCGCCTTCTCGACCGGCGGACCGGCGCCGGTGGACTTTATCCATGTCCGCGGTGCGGGCCTGATCGTGATCGTGGCGTTGGGGGTGGTCGCGGTGCTCGGCGGGGTGCTGCGCCGGCGTGTTCTGGTGATCGTGGCCGGTGCTGGTCTCGTGGCGGCCGCGGTGATTCAGCTGCTGCAGGCCGGCCAGCCGGTCAACTGGCTCGGCGGGGATGGCTCCACGCTGGCGCTGATGGGCGGTCTGGGGTTCGGGCTGCTCGCCGTTGCGCTGACACCGCGTCCCCTCTCCACGGCCACAGACAGGAAGACACACGATGAATCTGAACGCACGGCTTGATCCGGTGCTCGCCGTTGCCGGTGACCATGCCGTCGGAGTCGACGCCGATGCCCGGTTCCCCGAGGAGGCCGTCGCGGCCCTGCGCGAGTCCGGTTTGCTCGGGCTGACGCTGCCGGTGGAAGTGGGTGGTCTTGGTGGCGGCCCGTACGAACTGGTCGAGGTCCTGGGTGCCCTGGCCGGGGCCTGCGGGTCGACCGCGATGATCTATCTGATGCATGTCAGTGCCGCGATGCCGGTGGCGGCCGCACCACCGCCGGGACTGCCGGACCTGGTGGCCGATCTGGCCAGTGGCAGGACCCTGGGCTCACTGGCGTTCTCGGAGGCCGGATCCAGATCGCATTTCTGGGCGCCCGTGTCCCGGGCACGGCTCAACGGTGCGGGGGTCCGGCTCAACGCCCGGAAGAGCTGGGTGACCTCGGCCGGTCATGCCGATGTCTACATCGCCTCGACGCTGACCGCCGATGCCGACACCGTTGACCTGTTCGCGGTCCCGGCGGGCACACCCGGCGTCGAGGTGGCCGGGAGATGGCACGGCATGGGGCTGCGGGGCAACGCCTCGACCCCGATGACCTTCGACGCCGAGGTGCCCGAGAGCTACCGCCTCGGTGCGGCCGGCGCCGGGTTGGACTTGATGCTCCAGACGGTGTTGCCGTGGTTCAACCTGGGCAACGCGGCCGTGTCGGTCGGGTTGTCCCGCGCCGCGGTGGACGCCGCCATCCGGCACACCAGCACCGCCCGGCTGGAACATCTGGCCGAAAGCCTGTCGGCGCTGCCGACCATCCGTGCCCAGCTGGCCCGGATGTCGATCGAGCTGGCGTCCACCTCGGCCTATCTCACACAGGCCGCCGGCCGGATTGCCGAGCCGCGCGAGGACACCATGCTGCATGTGCTGGGGGTCAAGGCCGCGGCCAACGACGCGGCCCTGCGCATCACAGACTCCGCGATGCGCGTCTGCGGCGGTGCGGCGTTCTCTGAGCATCTGCAGATCGACCGGTACTTCCGCGACGCCCGGGCCGGCCACGTCATGGCCCCCACCGCCGACGTGCTCTATGACTTTTACGGCAGGGCCATCACTGGACAGCCCCTGTTTGAGAGCCAGCCGTCCGCCCCGGAACAGGCCCCGGCGTGAGCGCCCCGCTGATCGTGGGTTCGGTCGCCTACACGCCAAACGTCGTCACCATCTGGGAGGGGATCCGCGACTACTTCGCCGGCAGCCCAGCCGAGATGGATTTCGTGCTCTTCTCCAACTACGGGCGGCAGGTGGATTCGCTGCTTCAGGGCACGATCGACGTGGCCTGGAACACCAGCCTGGCCTGGGTCCGCACCGTCGCACAGACCAATGGCGCCTGCCGGGCGCTGGCCATGCGGGACACCGACACCGTTTTCCGGACAATGTTCGTGGCCCGAGCCGGCAGCGGGCTGGGCGGCCTGGCAGACCTGAAGCGCCGCCGGCTGGCGCTGGGGTCCCGGGATTCGGCGCAGGCCGCGATCCTGCCCCTCCATTTCCTGACCCAAGCCGGAATCGCCGAGGCCGACGTCGACCTACTGCGGATCGACAGCGACGTCGGCAAACACGGCGACACCGGCCGCAGCGAGCTCGATGCCCTGCGCGCCGTCCTCGATGACAGGGCCGACGCCGCCGCGATCGGCATCAACACCTGGGAGGCAATCGGGCGCGATGAGCTGATGCCCGGGGCGCTCGAGGCTTTCTGGGAATCCCCGGTCTACAGCCACTGCAACTTCACCGCCCTGCCCGCCCTCTCCGAGGAGCGCTCCGCACCCTGGGTCGAGCACCTGCTTACGATGGACTGGGACAACCCGGGGCACCGGCCCATCCTTGAAATGGAAGGCCTGCGCCGCTGGGTGGCCCCCCGGCTGGAGGGGTACGCATCGCTGTTCGAGGCGGTGCACGAGCAGAGGATCGGCTCCCGATGGTAAAACACGGCATCGTCCTGGATCTGGTTGAACGCATCGCCTCCGTGGCCGACGGCGCTACGGTGGCCGTGCCGCTGGGACCCGGCGAGCAGGGCCCACTGACGCAGACTGTGACCGCATGGTGTGCCCGGACGGGAAACGAACTCCTCGAAGTCCGGGGCGGGGCCGCCATCATCCGCCGCGGCCGTGCCCCGGACCCGCTGGCCGGGCTTGCGTCCGGGCAGATGCCCGGGACCCGGTTGTGGATGTACACCAACTTTGACTGCAACCTGGCCTGCGACTACTGCTGCGCCCGGTCCTCACCGCAGACCGCCCGCCGGGCCCTGGGCATCGACCGTGTACGCCGGCTGGCCGGCGAGGCCGTCGCGGCCGGAGTCAGCGAGCTGCTGCTCACCGGCGGGGAACCCTTCCTGCTGCCGGACCTCGATGACCTCGTGGAAGCATGCACGGCCGCGCTGCCGACCACGCTGCTGACCAACGGGATGCTCTTTCGCGGCCACCGGCTCGAACGCCTGCGCAGGATGGACCGCAGCAGGCTCGCGCTGCAGATCAGCCTCGACTCCGCCACCCCGGACACCCACGACAGCCACCGCGGAACCGGATCGTGGGCCCGGGCCGTGGCCGGCATCCGGACCGCGCAGGACGAAGGATTCCGGGTCCGGGTCGCCGCAACCCTGCCCGCCGGGCAGAGCCACGAACTCCAGCCGTTCCACACCTTCCTCGACTCGCTCGGCATCGCGCCCGTTGACCAGGTCATCCGCGCCCTCGCCCACCGCGGCAACGCCGACGCCGGCCTGGAACTGACCATCGAATCGCTCGTCCCCGAAGTGACCGTCACCGCCGACGGTGTCTACTGGCACCCCGTCAGCGCCGACGACACCGACCAGCTCGTCACGGCCGAGATCTTCCCGCTGGCCGAGGCCATCGCCGAGGTCCGCCGCCGATTCAGCGACTACCGCGCACGCGCCAACGCCGCCGCCCAATGGTTTCCCTGCGCCTGAGCACACGAGCCGCGGGCCGGGCCACCCGGCGGGATGCTGCAGGCACCCCGCCCCCGCCGCGCCCCGTAGCGATCAGGGTCAAAACATGACCGGAAAGGGCCGGGCATCGACGTTGTCGGGCCCTGCCCGAAGGAGGCGGCCGCGCTCCCGCATGTTCTGGCGGGGTTACCCGCCACCTGCGGCCCCGTCGTGGTGGATAACGGACCCACAGACGGTTCCGCCGCCATTGCCCGCGCACCCGGGGCCACCGTGGTGTCCGAGCCGCGGACGCGTTTCGGGCGGGCAGCCCACGCCGGGTTGCCCGCCGCAACATCGGATGATGTGGCATTCTGCGATTGCGACGGGTCGATGGGCGGGGAGGACCTGCGCCGCGTTGCCGCACCGGATCCGGCGGGACGGCCAGATCTGATGCCGGGACGACGACCAGCCCGGGGCTCCTGGCCCTTTCACGCCCGGCCGTCGAACGCCGTCCCGGCTCACCGGCTCCGACGGCGCCTGAACATCAGCATTCACGACCTCGGCCCCATGCCCGTGGCCTCACGCCAACGCCCCCTGGACCTGGATCTGCAGGACCCGCGCAGCGGGTACCCTTCGAAATGATCCTCAAGGCCGCGCGCGCCGGGCGGAGGATTGAGGATATCCCGGTTGGTTACCGGCCACGCACCGGACAGTCCAAGGCCACCGGCACCGTACGGGGCGCCATCACGGCCGTGATCGACGTGTCACGCCGGCCGCGGAACAGCTGATGCACCCGGCCTCCCCGCTCACCATCGTCGTCATGGCCAAGGAATGCCTACCCGGACAGGTCAAGACCCGGCTGACGCCGGCCCTGAGCCATGCCCTGGCCGCGGACGTTGCCGCCGCGAGCCTGGATGACACACTGTCCACCGTCGCGGCCCTGCCCGTGGCACGCCGGGTCCTTGCCTACACCACCGACCGACGCCCGGCCCTGGCTGCCGGCTTTGAACTGTTTCGACAACCCGACGGCGGCCTCGACCAGCGCCTCGCCGCCGTCTTCGATGCCGCCCGGGAATACGGGTGGGGAGCCACGCTCCTGATCGGCATGGACACCCCCCAGCTTCGAGCCGGTCACCTCCGGGCCTGCCTCAAACCGGCACCCGGCGTCGACAGCTGGATCGGCCTGTCCGGTGACGGCGGCTTCTGGGCGTTGGCACTGCGCAACCCCGACGGGGACCTGACCCGCGGCGTGCCCATGTCCGCGCCAGCCACCGGAGCCCGGCAGCTCGAACGCCTGCTCCAGGCCGGTCACCGGGTCCGTCTGCTCCCCCAACTGACCGACGTGGACACCATCGGCACCGCGGTTCAAGTCTCAGAACAAATTCCCCACAGCCGATTCGCCCGGGCACTGCAGGCAGCACTGGCACACCGCCCGGCCGTAAGACCATGAGACCCCATTGAAATCCGGGCATTGCGGGCTGCTTGGAAGGAGAAACCATATGAACAACGCACCGTCAGTCATTGTGTTTGATGTGAACGAGACGCTTTTGACAATGTCAACTTGAGTGGAGACCACTTTGGCAGCCTGACTTGAGCCCACCTCGCGAATAATCGAGGCTGACTCTTGACCCGCCACCGCAACCCGCGCACCGTCCTGCGCTACATCAAACCCGGCGCCGAAGCCGTCACAGAAGTCACCGAACTGCTCGACGTCGCGCCACCCAGACGCTGAACCACCACCCGCGACCCCAGATCAGGCTGGTCGGCCATATCCGTCGCTCTTCTTCGGCGCCAGGCCGGAACCCCCTCGGCGAAGGCCATCGCCGAGGTGACCGGCAGGCCTGGGGCCTGGGGAGGATCGGTGCGGGATCCGGCGATAGGCCCTTGGAGACCCATGCGATCCACGGAACCCGTCGCTTATTCAGAGATCCGCAAACGGGGTCCTCCTCGATGTGGAACAGAAGGCGCTAAGGACTGTTTCTGTTCCATGCATCCTCAGGTCCCAAAGCGGTTCGATCCACGGGCCAGGACGGCCCAGGAATCGGGAGCCGCCGGGTATTCCGGGTCGCACGGCGGGAGCGCAGGCTCTGTCGACGGCGGAAGAAGGCCAGAGCAGCCCCAAGCCAGTACCCGCCGATCTGTGGTCGGGTCCACTATCAGTCAGCCGCCGCTGCCTTCAATGGTTCTTCCTCCGATGGGGCTTGCGAGAGTGACATAGCCGACCAGTGTCATATTTTGAGCCGTGCAGGGTTCTCCAAATGTCTCGGCAATGACTATCAGCTTGATTGAGGTCTCGGTTTCGCTCACCCGAACTTTCCGAGGAACGGTGCAGGACTTCTGCGACGAGCTGAGATAGATGCGGTTAAGCGTTTTGTCGACCTTGACCAGCGACCATGGGAGAGTCGCTCCGGGGGCAGCCGTCGAATTGTCTCTAGGTAACTCGTTCCCCTCCGGCCGGATGGAGGTGGGCAGCTGGGAGCCCGTGGGCTCGGATGTTGCAGGAACTGTCGGACCAGGCGCACCCCCGGTCGAAGGAGCGCAAGCCGTGAGGGCGCTGAGAGCCATTGCGACAGCCATAAGCGCCGCGAGAGTGATGCGCCTGGTCCGATTCATGCTGATCCTATTGGGCTGGGGAGACACCGAAGATTTTCTGCTGCAGACCCACGTCCGCAAACCACACTGTGTTGCCTCCGTTTGACAGACCGCTGATCGTACCGGCGATCTTTACGCCATCTGAGACTTTGAACACGACCGGGCCGCCACTATCCCCGGACTGCACTATCATTGTCGGTGCATTGGCACTGTCAAGTCCACAGACGTGAGTTCCGTCCGTATATGTAATGCACGCGTTGATGAAGTCTACGGTGCCGCCACAGGCGTATCCGGTGAACGATCCGTCGGTGCATACCGCCATTCTCGGCGTCACCGTGACGGCACCTCGCACATGCTCCTGTGAGATTTTTCCTGTCCAGATATTCGGCGAGTAACTAGCGCCGGAGACCAGTTCACTATCAATCCGGTTGTTGCCCCACTGAACGTTAGTGACGGTACCCATTTGGTAGTTGGACCAAACCGTGGTTCCGTCAAAATAGCCCTGATACCACAGAGTGTTGATCGGGGCGCAGTGCCCGGCGGTCATCATATACGTTGGCGCTCCGTTCCCGTAGGGAGCGGTGGCGGTGCATTGGAAGATCCACCATTGCCCATTGATCAGCTGGTAGCTGACAATCCTGTCGCCTCCATAGAGTGGCGGGCTGTCAATAAAGGGGGGATAGAAGCCTGGCGTTGGGCTGGAGCTAATGGTGGCGGTCGTGGAAGGAGGCGCACCCGCCGTTGCTGGGGATTGTTTCTTTGGCTCGGTGGGGGCCTTACCGAGCGGCGGGGGAGTCTTGCCTGCAAGTGTTTTCTTGACGGTTGGCTCGACGAGCGCGTGTTGGAAGACCTTGACGTTGTTCCCCAGGGCGGCTTTTAGTGCCTGCAGTTCGTTTCCGCGGACGCTGGTGAGCCCAACCTGAATGATGCCGTCGGATTCAGCCCAAACCGAAAGCCGATCGGAGAAACCGTTGGCTGCGGCGGCTGCGGGGACTGCGGTCTCGAAATCAGCCAGGCCGGGCGGGGCGGTTGGGGCAGCGCTTACGACTCCCGGAGCAACGGTTACCAGTCCAGCAGCGAGCGACATCACGATAAAAGGCACAATGAATGTGCGTCTGAAGCGGCGCATTTTCGTCAACTTTCTCGAGTGCAGATGAGTTGGCGTCTCGCCCTGAAAATGCGCTTGACCGATCCCCCAATGTGATCACATTAGGCCCGGCCTCGTTCCTTTACAATTGCTTCGTCAAATATTTTGACCATTCTTATTATGTCGAGTTCTCGCACTCCGGCAGTGTTTGGGACATGCGGTTGGCTCGTTGGCGAGTTCGCCCGAGACAAAATAGTCGTTCTTCTTGCATTCAGGGCATACCTGGCTTGAGGTGTACCGGATGATTATGGCAGCTTGATTGGGTACCGCTTTGGCAGTTTGCTCGGAGCCCATCTTGCGGCTCGCCGGAAGATGAATCGCAGTTTCAATTGAGCCCACCCCACCATTGATTTCATCAAAGTGTTTTTCCAACGATGGAAGGCGGTGATGGGGTTAGGGGTGGAATTGTTTGAACGGATCGGTCGGGATGCCCGTGTCGAGGTCTATCAATCCACAGGCTTGCCGGAGAGCATGGTGTATCGCGGAGGACGGTGCGTCAGGCTGGCTTCGGCTGAACCCCCTGGGAGAAGGGCTCCGGTCCGTTCAGCGCCACGGCGGGACCGATTCAACCCGTGAGGGGATGCTGCGACTGATCTTGATGCTCCGCTGAAGCAGCGTCATACGGCCCAGTGTGTTTTTGACCGGCTGGTCGATGAACACGGGGCCGTGATTTCGTATTCAACAGCGCGTCAGTATGTGAAGGCCCGCCGCGCTCGGATCGAGTGCGAGGCGGGGAAGACATCGCTGGATGCATTCATCCCTCAGGAACACGCCCCGGGCGCCGAGGCTGAGGTTGATTTTGGTGAGGTCTGGGTCGATCTGGCCGAAGTGCGCACGAAGTGCTACATGTTCGCGTTCCGGCCCTCATACTCGGCAAAGCCGTGCACCGGACCGGACCAGGGCCAGGAGGCCTTTCTGGAAGGCCATCTTGACGCGTTCGCCACGATCGGCGGCATCTCGACCCGGAGGCCATCGCCGAGGTGACCGGCAGGCCTGGGGCCTGGGGAGGATCGGTGCGGGATCCGGCGATAGCCCTTGGAAACCCATGCGATCCACGGAGCCCGTCGCTTATTCAGCGATCCGCAAACGGGGTCCTCCTCGATGTGGAACAGAAGGCGCTAACGCCTGTTTCTGTTTCATGCATCCTCAGGTCCCAAAGCTGTTCTATCCAGCCTCAGATCCCTCTGGTGGCGCTACCGATGGTTTTCGTTCCGATGTTCCCCACAGGCCTGGGCTCCCTGTTTGATGTGGTTCGCGCGCGGCCAGTTGTAATCGCCCGTGAGGTTAATGTGTTCCCATCCCAGGGGCGAGAGGTCGACTTCAGCCTCAGCACCCGGGGCGTGTTCCTGAGGAATGAACACCTCCAGAGATGTTTTGCCTGCCTCATACTCGATCCGGACCCGGCGGGCCTTCACATACTGGCGCACCGTCGAATACGAAACCTCTGCCCGGTGTTCATCGATGAGGCGGTCAAAGATCCGCTGAGCGGTATGCCGCTGCTTCCGCGGCGCAACCAGATCCTGCTTCAGCATCTCGTCAATGGCAGGCTTGAACTGATCCAGCTTAGGGGCGACCCGGACCGGGGTCTTTCGGCTCGGCGGTTCCGCTGATGCCAGCGCCTGACGAACCGTTCGCCGCGCAACACGATACTTCTTTGCCAATCGCCGAATGGACAAGCCATCCATTCGGGCGTCCCGCCGGATCTGAGCAAAAACATCCACTCGACTCCATCACTGCCTTCCACCATCGGAAAAACACTCTGACGGAATCAACGGTGGGGTGGGCTCAAGTGAAACTGCGATTAATGCTCCGGCGAGTCGCGAGGTGGGCTCAAGTCAGACTGCCAAAGTGGTACCCACTCAAACTGCCATAACCACGCTTTCGGACATGTCCCCGATGGGTGCCCGGTTCGCTGACGTCGGTGCCGAAGTGCTACGCGGGTTGTTGGGACGTACGGCGTTGGACAGGGACCTGGACGGCGCGGTGGAACATGTCATGGGTGGCATGGCAGCGCTCGGACTGCATCCGGATGTCGCAGACGGTGTCCGGACACTGAAGTCGGCAGGCTACCGGCTGGTCACCCTGACCAACGGATCCCCGCAGGTCGCGGAAAAACTGTTTGCGCATCACGGGCCTCGGCGGCCTGGCCCAGGCGTTGGCTCCGGCCGGGCCGGTGTAGTCCACGTCAGGCAGCGTCCGCAGGGCCGGCAGCCCGGGCTGCGTGCTCCCGGTGGAAGGTGTGTGCCGCGGCGTAACCGAGGTGCACACCCCGGTTCCTTAGGCGGTGGGCTCGGGGGCTGCGGGGAGGTCGAGTTCCGTGCCGGCGTAGTGGTTGAAGTAGTTGGTGAACAGGTTCGCGGCGATGTGGGCGAAGGCCTCGGCGAGGTCCTCGTCGCGCCATCCGGCGTCGAGGGCCGCCCACCAGACGGTGTCGGAGACGTTGCATGCCGGCGTGGATGTTGAGCAGCTCGCCCATCTTTTTCGCCAGCTTGGGTTCTGACCTGTAGGGGAACGGTCGTTGGCGCTATGGATTCTGTTTGGGTTGCATGGTTCGGGAGTTGCTCGATTCGGTGACAGGCACTGCGGCGGGGCTTGCCGTCACCGCTTTTCCCGCTCTGAAGCGGGGCTGCGTCGTGACCATACGACGACGGGTATGAGAAACAAAGCCAGGATGCCGCCGCCGAGAGAGAGCACGGCGTAGCTGGAGTCGGCCACGATGATACCCGAGAGACCGCCCCCGGTGGCGCCGGCCAGGGCGATGAGGACATCGACCGCTCCTTGGGTCCTTGCCCGCGTCTCAGGGGCTGTCGCGTCAACGATCAGGGCGGTGCCGCTGATGAGTCCGAAGTTCCATCCCAGCCCCAGCAGGGCAAGGGCGATCATCAGGACGGTCATAGAGTCCGACGGTGCAACCGCGGCGACGATTCCTGCTGTCAGCAGTGTAAGGCCGGACGCGATCGCCATCGGAATGCGGCCGATCTTGTCAACGAGTACACCGGTCACGAGTGAGGGCAGATACATCGATCCGATGTGCACGCCGATCACAATGCCAACCTCGGCAAGGCTGTGGCCGTGCTGCCTCATTTGGACCGGAGTCATAGTCATGATCGCGACCATGGCAACCTGCGTGAGCACCATCACCGTCGCGCCGACAGCGACGCCCCGGTTCGTTGTTTCCGGAGCTCCCGGCTCCGCGCTGGATGGGGTAGTGGAGGTCGGCTCGTTCAGTGCGAGTGCTTTCGCGATCATGAAGGGGTCCGGCCGAAGAAATGCCAGGAGCACGAATCCTGCGACGAGGTATGCGGCGGCGGCCAGCAAAAACGGGCCGGCAAGGGCCGGGATCCCCAGAGAGATTGCAATCCCACCCATGGCGTCAACGAGGTTGGGGCCGGCGACCGCACCGACAGTGGTGGAGACCATGGCGATGCTGACCGCTGTCCCGCGCTGTTGGGGTTGGGCGAGATCTGTTCCGGCGTAGCGGGCTTGCAGGTTTGTCGCGGTTCCCGAGCCGTATATAACCAGGGCCACGAACAACAGCACGATGTTGTTGTTGACCGCGGCCAGAACCACGCCTGCGGCACCGATTCCGCCGGCGAGGAAACCGGCTGTCAGGCCGGTGCGCCGGCCGAAACGCTGGGAGAGCCGGCCGACCAGCAGGGCCGCGGCCGCCGAGCCGAGGGTAAACAGGGCAGAGGGCAAACCGGCAAAACTTCCGGTGCCGAGCATGTCCTGAGCCAGCAGGGCACCTACCGTGATGCCTGCGGCCAGGCCGGCGCCGCCGAAAATCTGAGAAGCGACGACGATGAGCAACGTGCGCCGGTACAAACCCTGCCGCTTCTCCGCGGAGTCCGCATAGGAGCGGAGCGTCACATCCCTGTCGGCCACGGCGTTGTGTGGAATGCCGGTCCGGGGTGGGTGGGACTGGTGACCCTTCGTTCCCGTTTCTGCCTTGAGTCCGTCGCGGTTGGGCCGCTTCATGGGACGGCCTTCCTGCTGGTGTCCGGTGTAGTTGGCAAGTGGTCGGTTCCGCGCATCCGTCCGGCCACGATGATTCCGGAGACGGCGGTGAGGGCAGCTTCGGCCCGGGGGTTACCGGCCGGCGGGGTGGTTTTCAGGGGTAGTTGCAGATTCGTCCGGGATCGCAGGTTGCGGGGTCTGCTCCGGCCGCCACCTCATGAAGGTCTGCCACCGTCGCCCGCAGGGCGGTCAGTTCGGCGATCCGGGTATCAAGTTCGGCCAGACGCAGGGCCAGCAGGTCCCGCACATGGATGCACGGGGCCTGGCCGGCGTCGCGCAGGTCCAGGATTTCCTGGATCTGCGCCAGGGTCAGCCCCGCGGCCCGGGCACGGCGGATGAAACCCAGCCGGCCGACGGTCTCTTCCCCATATTCCCGGTACCCGTTGGAAGCGCGGCCGGCCGGGGGCAGCAGTCCGCGGTCCTCGTAGAACCTCACGGTTTTGGCCGTCACACCGGATGCCTCGGCCGTTTCCCCGATGCGCATCATGAACCTCTTCCACCTGGCCCGGCAGGAATCACCGGCTTGACCTTCCAGTCTAGGGGAAGGTGCAGACTGGCGGTAGAAGAGGGACGGGCCCGGGTCCGAAACCGGAGTCTTGGTCCTTGAAGGTACGTGTTCGTCACGATTTTGGAGGTTTCATGCCCGAAGCATCAGCAGCTGTTTTTGACCTGGCGGTCGTCGGTTCCGGCGGGGGTGCGTTCGCGGCAGCGATCCGGGCCACCAATCTGGGAAAGCGTGTGGTCATGGTGGAGCGGGCCACCATCGGGGGAACCTGTGTGAACACCGGCTGCGTGCCCTCCAAGGCCCTGCTGGCGGCCGCCGACGCCCGTCAGACGGCCACGGACGCTGCCCGGTTCCCCGGGATCTCCGCGTCCGTCCGGCCGGTGGACATGCACGCGCTGATCACGGGCAAGCGTGAGCTGGTCGGGGCGCTGCGCGCGGAGAAATATGTGGATCTGATCGGCGAGTACGGGTGGGAACTGCGCCAGGGAAACGCCGCCTTCACCGGCACCCCGGAGGACCCGTCCCTGGAGATCACCGCCCCCGACGGAAGCACCACCACCGTCCGGGCAACCCACTACATCATCGCCACGGGTTCGGCCCCGTGGGCCCCGCCCATCGACGGGCTGCAGGAGACCGACTACCTGACCTCCACCACCGCCATGGAACTGGACGAAGTCCCCGAATCCCTGCTGGTGCTGGGCGCCGGCTATGTGGCATTGGAACAGGCCCAGCTTTTCTCCCGGCTGGGCAGCAAAGTCACCATCCTGGCCCGCACCCGGCTGGCCTCCCGGGAGGAACCGGAAGCCTCCCGCACGTTGGCCGGCGTGTTCGCCGACGAAGGCATCCGGGTCATCCGCCGGGCCACGCTCTCTTCCATCGGCACAGACCCGGTCAGCGGGCAAGTCGTGGCCGACACGCTCAGCTCCGGTGCCCGGGAAGAAATCCGTGCCGCCAAACTGCTGGTGGCCACCGGCCGGCAGCCCGTCACCGACGGGCTGAACCTGACCGCCGTCGGGGTCAAGACCGGGGACCGGGGCGAGATCATGGTCAATGACATGCTCACCAGCACCAACCCGAGGATCTGGGCCGCAGGGGACGTGACCGGACACCCCGAATTCGTCTATGTCGCCGCCTACCACGGCTCCCTGATGGTGGAGAACGCGTTCAATGACGCGAACCGCAGCGTTGATTACCGGCACCTGCCACGGGTCACCTTCACCACCCCGGCCGTGGCCGCGGTCGGCATGACCGACGAGCAGGCCCGGGAAGCCGGCATTGCGTGCGATTGCCGGGTCCTGCCCCTGGACTACGTACCCCGGGCCCTGGTGAACCGGGATACACGCGGCTTCATCAAGATCGTCGCGGACTCCCGCACCGGGCGCATCCTGGGAATCACCGCCGTCGCCCGGGACGCCGGGGACCTCGCCGCCGCCGGGGTCTACATCCTGGAAGCAGGCATGACCGTGAATCAGGTAGCGAATATGTGGAGCCCTTACCTGACCATGGCCGAGGGCATCAAAATCGCCTGCCAGTCCTTCAGCACCGACGTCTCCAGACTCTCCTGCTGCGCCTCCTGAGAACACTCTTACAAGAAACGGGGATCACCATGGATACCACCGACCTGACCAAGCTGACCGGCCGGCTCACGACCAACTGGCTCTTCGGGCCGCTGCTGCGGCTGCTGGCCGGCGGCCAACCGGTCACCGTCCGCCAGCTCGCGGACGCCACCGGACGTACACCTGATGATGTCGAGGACGCCCTCGATGAGCATCCGGATACCGAACACGACCCGGAGGGCCGCATCGTCGGGCAGGGCCTGACCCTGAACCCGACCCCGTACCGGTTCAGGACCCGAGGCAGGACCCTGTATACATGGTGTGCCCTGGACACCCTGATCTTCCCGGCCATCCTCGACGCACCAGCTGTCGTGGAATCCTCCTGCCACGCCACGGGCGCACCCATCCGGCTGACCGTGGACCCCACCGGCGGGGTCAGCGGCGTTGAACCGTCCGGGACCGTCGTCTCCCTCGTCACCCCCGACGGGAAAGTCCCGGTCCGGACCGGCTTCTGCAACCAGGTCCGCTTCTTCGCCTCCGCACACACCGCCGGACCCTGGCTCGACGCCCACCCCGGTGCCACGGCCGTGCCCGTTGACGAAGCCCACGCACTGGCCCGCCGGCTCGCCCGGGACCTGGCCACACCGGCCGGCGCGCAGGACTGCTGTCGGCCGGGCCGCGGTGATACTGCAGTCGGAGTCGCCAACGCAACAAACGAAGGACACCACCGATCATGAAGACTTCCCCTGCACCGGGCACAGCAGGGCGCACCGGTTCTCTGCGCCGGGCCACCGGTCTGGCCGGCCCTGCTGCCATACTTCTTGCAGGGCTACTGCTGGCCGGGTGCGGAGCACCTTCCACGCCCGCCGGTCCAGCCACCGCCGGGCCCAGTTCCGGGGCATCCGCTCCCGCATCCTCAGGTGCGGCCGCGGCCGGATCCGTCCAGGTACAGACCCTCGGCGGTGCGTCCCTGACGATCCCCACCGGCCATCCGACCGTCCTGTACTTCTTCACCGCCTCCTGCGGGAGTTGCGTTGCGGGGGCCAAGGCCGTCGCCGCGGGCCTGGCCAAAGCCGCCCCCGGGGCGCAGGCCATGGCCGTCGATCTTGACCCCGGCGAGCCCACCGAGACCCTGACCGCGTTCATGAGCTCCATCGGTAACCCGCCCCTGACGTTCACCCGCGACGACGGCACCCTGTTGAAGAAATTCAACGTCGACGCCCTCGGACTGACCGTCGTGCTCAACGGGGCCGGGAAAGAGGTCTACCGGGGCGTGGACCCGTCAGCGGACCAGATCGCCCAGGCCCTCGCCGCGGCCGGATCCTAAGGAGAACCCGGCCATGACAGGAATACTGGCCTTCGCCTTCGGCGCCGGCATGCTTTCCACGGTCAACCCCTGCGGGTTCGCCATGCTCCCGGCCTTCCTGGCCTACTATCTCGGCCAGGACACAACCTCCCCCTCCGGTCAACGCTCGATCCTCCGCCGTGCCGTCAACGGACTGCGCGCCGGCGTGCTCGTCAGCCTGGGCTTCGCGGCCGTTTTTACCCTCACCGGGCTGCTCGTCGCGCTCGGACTGCACACCCTCATCGGGGCCGTCCCCTGGGCGGCCGTCCTGATCGGTGTCCTGCTCGCCGCCGCGGGCATCGCCATGCTTGCCGGCCACCGCGTCGGCCTGACCCTGAATTCCAACCGGATCAACCGCCCGGGCCGCGGACCCGGCGCGATGATCGCCTTCGGCACCGCCTACGCCGTCGCTTCCCTGTCCTGCACCCTGGCGGTGCTGCTGGCCGTCATCGCCCAGGCCCTGGCCACCGGAAGCACCGCCACCCTGATCACTGTTTTCATCGCCTATGCCGCCGGTGCCAGTACCATCCTGATCCTGCTGGCACTCTCATCAGCCCTCGCCAGCGGGGCCCTCACCGCGGTACTCCACCGGGCCGCGCGTTACATACCGCGGATCGCGGGCGCCGTCCTGGTAATTTCCGGCGGTTACCTGATCGCCTACTGGGCCCCGGCCCTGCTCACCGGTCAATCCAACCAGGCCATCGCCGGCACAATGAACGCCCTATCATCCACCCTCACCGGAGTCATCGGAGCGAATACCTATCTGATTGCGGTCCTCGCCCTCACCGTCACCGTCATCGTGCTGCTGGCAGCCCTCCGGGCACGCCACCGCACCACCGGGACGGACAAGGACAACAAACCCCTATCGGCCGGTGCGCCCCACCAACGCCCAGCCAACGAGGACCCGCCCACGTCTGCAAGATCGGATCCACCACGCTGAAATACCACCCGCAGGCCACCGGTGGCCTGCACGCCCGGCTCCTGGAACGAGGGGACTGGGCTCCCCGGGCTCAGCGGACGAGAACAAGCCCGCCGCAGACGGCACCGTCGAGTACCTTAATGGGGTGGCTTGTGGATTAGTGGAATATTCGACGCAAAGGCCCTTTCGGGCATCGTAGTGGTCTGTATTTGCCGGGTTTGATGCGGTTCGTGCGGGGCCAGATGTAGTCGCCGGTGAGGTTGATGCGTTCCCGCCCGAGTGGTGGGAAGTGCTGGTGGCCGAACGATTCTTGTGCAGAGGACTGTAAACATGGATTTGTCCGAAGGCGTCTTCATACTCCAACATGTTGGGCAGGAGTCCCCAACACGAACCTGCGTAGGCTACCCGTCGGCAACGGCGGATTCGGGTGTCCGGCATCTGCCACCCCACACGTGGTCGGCGCGGCGCGGGCGGCTGCCCCGAACCGGGGCGATCGGGCACCTCGATCCGGGGCGACCACCCCTCCAAGAAGGGCAACAAAAGCCTCAAACGGGCGTTCTTTCTCTCCGCCTTCGCTGCGCTGAAAGACCCCCTGTCACGGGCCTACTACGACCGGAAACGCGCCGAGGGCAAACGCCACAACCGGGCCCTGATCGCTCTCGCACGGCGCCGCTGCGACGTCCTGTTCGCGATGCTCCGCGACGGCACACTCTACGACGGGCCCGCACCCCGAACTGCCTAACCGCACCGGCGCCGCACTGACGGAATGACCCTGTCAGTGCGGCGCGCCCTGCCCGAAAACCACTCGACCCGCCCGGCAAGAAAACCGGTCCCAATTGCTTGACAAAAAACATAGGGACACCCCCCCCGGATCATTAACGACTGGGGGAATTAATCATGCCGGGACCGACAGGCCAACAACCCCGATTCTCACTCAATTAGGGGCTACTAAAAAGGTAACGGGGGTAGGAGGGCTAGTGGTCTACAGTTTGCGCGCTAGAACAAAGGCCTGAGGTGTTCTCTCGAATTCGTCGGGTTCACGAAGGAGTTGAGCTTGAACCTCGATCCCAGCGTTACGGAGCATGGCGGCGATGCGGTCGGGCGGCAGCCGGTAAGCGTCGAGTGCTACGTCGTGTCCGTACGCCTGCTTAATGTGTCGGGGCTCCTCACCGGTCTGGAAGGCGAGCAGCAGGATTCCGCCGGCTGCAAGTACACGGCTGAACTCTGCGAACACCACCGGCAACCGCTCCGGCGGTGTATGGATGATTGAGTACCATGCGACAATTCCGCCAAGCATGCTGTCCGCCAGGCCCAGTGCTTCCATTGACCCCTCGTCAAATCGAAGTTCGGGGTATTCCCGACGGGCGACTGCGACCATCTCCGGTGACAAATCAATCCCGAACGTCGTCAGCCCCAGAGAATGCAGATGTGCCGTAACTCGGCCCGGCCCGGAGCCGATATCGGCAATCGTTCCGCTCCCGGCATCCTTTGCTAGTTCGGCAAATGCCGCGAGCATCGCGCGGTCAAATGGTTTAGCCGCCAGCTCGGTGCGCAGCAGCTCGGAGTAGTCAACGGCCACGGTGTCGTAGGCCGCGCGCGTGGCGCCCACGTCGATGGGTTCAGTCATGCACAGAATCCTATTCGTACTTCTCAATTGTGGGTTCGGCGTGCCGCATTGACCGTCCCGCTATCGGCTCGATCATGGGAATCGCGACGAGGTAGGGTGCACTAATGACGCTGCCTGGCATCTTCACGATCAAGCCGACAATCGAGGGTAAGCACGCGAAGCTTCGTCCGTTCACGCCGGCTGACATTGAGGCGATGGGGCTGATCCTTTCTGACCCTGAGATGCTCCGGTTTACCGGATCAGTGCACACGACCGCCGAAACGGAGGGCCGAGCCTCTCGACTGGACGCACCCACGCGGCGCTGGTACGAGACTCGGGCGGACCAAGCCGATCGGCTCGACCTTGCAATAGTGGACCAGGTGACCGATAAGTGTGTGGGCGAAGTTGTGTTGAACGAATGGAGCGAACACAACGACGCATGCAACTTCCGCATTTTGATTGGGGCAGTTGGCCGCAATCGCGGTATCGGTTCGGAAGCAACCCGAATGGTTGTCGACTACGCGTTCCGAGCCACCAGCCTCAACAGGATCGAGCTGGACGTGTACGCGTTCAATCCGAGGGCACGCCATGTCTATGAGCGCAGCGGGTTCGTTCACGAAGGGCGGAAGCGTGCGGCGCTCAAGTTCGACGGTAAGTATGTCGATGCAATCGTCATGTCCGTACTCCGCTCTGATTGGGAAATAGAAAACCGACTGACCTTTTAAGGTTCCCTCTTCGGCCAGGACGGGCACGATCAGTCAACCCCCACAGCCCTCGGCTAAGGGCTGGCCAAGACTTAGTGTGGGCGGTGGCGCGGGCGGATCGTGAGATATCCGTGGTACTAAAAAGGTAACGGGGGCCGGCCGCGGACGCAGCCTGGGACGCGACCACCGCCTCACACCATGGCCCGCGCCGGTCGGAGTCTGGCGGCGACCCTGACCCAGGGCCACCCATATGGCCCTAAGGGTGGCCCTGGACCGGCATTTACCTCGACCCGGCTCCTTGGGCGACAGCAGCCGCCACGGTCAACGGGTCCCGGGGCGCCCGTCCAAGAAGCTGGGCGATGTCATCGGTGGTTCCGTCAAGGAAGCCGTGGGCGACGGCGGCGTGGATGGACAGCAGCATGGCCGGTTGGAACGGCAGGAGCCCGGCGGTGTTCAGAGACCGCCGGAGGTCCCCCAACGTGCCGGGCCGGTAGATGGCCCCCACTTCGTCGGCGACCTCCAACGCGGAGATCGCCCGCGTGCCGACCAGGTTGTAGGTTCGTCCGGCATGTGGCTGGGGATCCTGCGCGACGAGTGATGCTGCGTCGGCCAGGTCCTGGCGGGCGATCGCCGCCACCCGTCCGTGGCCGAACGGCGCCGTAATTGCGCCGGATTCAGGTGCGAGGAGTTGTCCGATCAGCTCGGCGTAGAGGCCGTTCCGCAGGATCGTCCAGGGAATGGTGCACCGCTTGAGGCGCTGTTCGGTCCACCGGTGGGCCAGCGCAAATCCCAGGTGGTCTCCGCCGTCGGCCAGGCTCGTGTAGATGATGTGCTGCACGTTGCCGCGTTCGGCGGCGGCAATGACGTTTTCGTGCCGGGCGACGACGACGTCGTCCTCTGCCGTGCCGGCGGAGACGATGACCAGCGTGTCCACGTCACCAAAGTTCAGAGTGGCGGGGTCGTCGAAGTCGAGCAGTCGAAGGTGCGGATCGTCGCCCGGCCGGCGGGTTCCGCCAATCGCTTCACAGCCGGCCTGTGAAAGGTGCTGGAGGATTGCCTGGGCGAGCTGGCCGGAGGCTCCGGTAACGAGAATCATGTATTGGCTTCCTTCGCTGGTTCTTTTCGGTAACTAGACTCATCCTCGGTAACTATCTGGACCTGCACAAGGAGGCACTTTCGTGTTAGACAGTCACACCGAAGTAACCGCAGCGCTGGATCCGTGCGGCGGCGCGGACCATCCGGATTGCGGGATCCGGGACGTGCTCGACCGGATCGGCGACAAATGGTCTGTCCTCGTCATCGTCGAACTAGCCTCCGGGGTCAGGCGCTTCCGGGAGCTGCAACGCGCCATCGACGGGATTTCCCAGCGCATGCTGACTCTGACGGTCAGGCGGCTTGAACGAGACGGCCTGGTCACCCGGACCGTTTACCCTACGGTCCCTGCGCGGGTCACCTACGAACTCACCGCCCGCGGCAACGGCCTCACCTATTTGGTAAAGCAGCTCGCTGACTGGTCGTTGGAGCACAAGGATGCCATTGGACGATCAAGGGACCTATACGACGAGGAGAATCCAGACCACGGGATCCGGTAGCCGTCGAATGGAGTGACCGCTCAGGGTTCCTTGGGTTCTTGCGGTGATTGCAACACTTAGCGGATGGGTGTTGTCATGGCGGGGTATTCAATTTATTTGAGGCCGGATCTTTTGCAGGTTTTTTGGTCCGGGATGCAGGCGGGTGATTTCATCACCGAAGCCGTGGCTCCGATCAATACGAGCCGGCGGACTGGGCGCCGGGTTCTCGCGGAGGCCGGGGGTGTCAGGCCCCGGCGGGGCCGGGATCTGAAGGGCCGTTGCCTGACCTTCGCCCAGCGAGAGGAGATCGCGGTGCTGCGCGCCCAGGGACGATCATTGCGGCAGATCGGGGCCGTGGTCGGCAGAGCGGCGTCGACGGTGTCCAGGGAGCTGCGGCGCAACTCGGTGGCAGGATTGCCCTACCGGGCGACGTCGGCTCACGCGCTGGCGTATGAGCGGGCTTCGCGGCCGAAACCGGCGAAACTGCACACCAATCCGGTGTTGCGTGCGAAGGTGGAAGGGGACCTGAAAAAGAAGTACTCACCGGAGCAGATCGCAGGACGCCTGCAGGTTGAGTTTCCCGATGAGCCGGAGATGCGGGTGTCACCTGAGACCATTTACCAGTCCCTCTACGTTCAGTCCCGCGGAGCACTCAACCGCGATCTGGCCGCGTGTTTGCGCACCGGGCGGGCTATCAGGCAGCCCTGCAGGAAGGCCGGCCAGCGGAAGAACCGGATCCCGGGGATGATCAATATCTCCGAACGCCCACCCGAGGTTCAGGACCGGGCCGTGCCAGGGCATTGGGAAGGGGATTTAATCATCGGCAAGGGGAATCAGTCCGCGATCGGGACGCTGGTCGAGCGGACCACCAATTACACGATGCTCGTGCACCTGCCGGACGGGTACAAGGCCGAGCAGATGCGTGATGCGCTGACCGCGAAGATCAAGACGCTCCCCGAGGCGCTGCGGCATTCCCTGACCTGGGATCAGGGCATCGAGATGCAGGACTGGAAAACCGTGAAGATCGACACCGGCATCGAGATCTACTTCTGCGACCCGCACTCGCCCTGGCAGCGCGGCCTCAATGAAAACACCAATGGCCTGCTGCGCCAGTATTTCCCCAAGGGCACGGACCTGAGCATCCACAGCGCCGCAGATCTCGACTGGGTTGCCCAGGAACTCAACGACCGGCCGCGGAAAAGACTAGAGTTCAGGAAACCGATCGAACTGATCGAAAACCTCCTGTTGCAATGACCGCCTGAATCCGCCGTTCCCTAAACGGAACGGCAAAACCGCCATTTCAAGCTGCGATTTAACCGCCAAACGACGTTAACAGTCACAGACTGGGCCGTGGCGTCCGGGACACCCTGAACCTCATCCACGACCTGGCAGGCCGTGGCGTCGGAGTCCGGAACATAGCCGACCCGATCCGCGTTGATTCCGCCAATCCAGAGGATCCCATGTCGCAGCTGGCAGTCGTGATGCTCGCACTCTTCGGCCAAATGGAACGAACCTACGCGATCGAACGCGCAGCCCACGCGCGTGCCGTCGCTGCTGCTAAGGGCAAAAGGATCGGCCGGCCCAGCGTGGTCGATCCAAAGAAACTCGCCTACGCCGAACACCTTCGTGACCAGGAGGACCAGTCCATCTCCGAGATCGTCAAAGCCACGGGTATCACCCGCTCCAGCCTCTACCGCCACCTGCCGACCCGTTCCCCAGAGACACTGACCGCCGATAACCAGCAGAACGCCTAAGAGAACGGCCCCAGCGTCCGTGGCTTAGGGCGGTGTGGTGCCCCCTGTGCTCGACGCGGCTGGCCATAATGCTCATCTCGAACGCCCGGATCTTACTGCCGCGCTAGTGAAAGATTGGCTCGTACGGACCAGCGCGTCTGCCCTGTGAGGGATCGGCTATCGGACATAAGCCTCGGCGAGTAACGATGACGTAGCACTGGTAGGCTCCAGACCGTGGTCGTTCCACTCTGAGATCTGACGAACCTGGGGGTATAAGTGCAGGCCAAGACCAACGATTTCGACAGTTTCGCCGAGGCCTATTCGGCGGACAACGAGACCAATCTTGTCAATGGTCACTACGAACGACCAGCGATGTTGGACCTCGCCGGAGACGTGCGCGGTCGTCGAGTCCTTGACGCTGGTTGTGGCTCCGGACCGTTAGCTGCGGCACTCCAAACTCGGGGCGCCACCGTGACGGGCTTCGACTCCAGCGCGGCGATGGTCGAGCTAGCCCGGCAAAGGCTTGGCGAGGCGGCAGAACTGCATGTTGCCGACCTCAGTCAGCCGCTTCCGTTCGCCGATGGTGCGTTCGACGACGTGGTCTCATCGCTGGTCCTCCACTATCTGCAGGACTGGACCGGACCACTCGCTGAGCTACGGCGAGTGTTGAGGCCTGGTGGCCGCCTCATCCTGTCGGTTCACCATCCCTTCATCCATAAGATGAGCAACCCCGACGCCGACTACTTCGCCCTCACCGAGTGGTCGGACACGTACGCGTTCAGTGGTCAGCCAGCCGTTCTCACCTACTGGCACCGGCCGTTGCACGCGATGACGGATGCCTTCACTGATGCGGGCTTTCGAGTCGCGGTCATCAGTGAGCCGCCCGTCTCGCCAGAGACGCCGAGAGAGATGCTCCCACCACAGTTTAGAGACCGGAGATCGTTCTTGAGTTTCATCTTCTTCGTGCTGGATGCGAGCTGAAGCTACTCAACTCCCACCCCGGCCCACGAGTCGCACGCTGTCCAGATAGGGATCGCTTAACGGGCACCAATGGCGATATCTAGCCCTGCAAAAACGCCCCTACGTATCGCCGTGAATCACAGCTGTAGCAGCTGCCGTTTGGTGCAGACGACTCCTGAAAATGACAGTTCCCGTTTGTGGCTAAAACGTTCGAATACGGCACATCATGAACGAGCCGCTGGGCGGCTTCAATGTCCAGTCCGGGTTTGCTCGTGCGCTTTCCACGTTGCCGCGGGTTGGAGGCGATGTCCGCAGCAATGTATCCATTCAGATTGACCTTGCACTCGCACGTTGTTGGGTCCTTACTGGTGGAAGGAACCCGAACCATCCGGTGCTGCTTGCCGCGCGGCAACGTGTATTCCCGCCATACGCGGTCAGTGCACTGCGTCGAGGACTGAAATGGTACGCGGGCTCCGGCCAAGGAACTATTGGAGGAGGATCGATGTTCGCCCGAGTCAGCACCTATAAAACCAGCCCCGAAACCATCTCGGATGCACCCACGGAGGAAACGCTTAAGCGGGTGCTTGAAATCCCCGGATGCCGCGGGATCTATTTCCTGAATGGAAAGGAATCCGACAAGGCCCTGTCCATCACCCTGTGGGACACCGAGGAAGCTCTCACTGCGAGCCAACAGGCCGCCAACAGCATCCGCGCGGATACCAGCAAGGAGCAAAAAATCCAGATCCTTGAAGTGGAAGAATTCGAAGTCACTGCCAGCAACCTCCAAGACTGAACGTCCGTCTCCGGCCGGCCGGGCAGCGGAAGTCGTTCGCGCTGCCCCGCCGCGTCACCGGGGCATAGACCAGCAAGGCCTACCGGACGTGGACCCGGCGCCCAACCCGGCGAACCAGGGCCAGATTCCCACGCCCTGAACCATTCGTCCGCTCCGGGCCCGCAAGAACCGAATCACACCGGCCGTTCAAATCTCCCATGAAAAAATTGGGCTAGGTACAATACCGTTTACTTAAGCTTCTGTCCGTTAATCTTCGGGCATGGCTCGTAGTGGTTGGGTGAAGCCGGAGAATCCTGAGCGGTTGAACGATCATGTGTCGTTGGGCGTGCTGACCCGCGTCTTTCCTCCGGCCATGGTGGACAAGGTGGTGGCCCGGGCCGGGGCCGGGCAGCTCCGGAACCGGTTGCTGCGTGCGCGTTTGATGGTCTATTACGTAATGGTGCCGGCCCTGTTTGCCCAGGGCTCGTACGAGGAAGTGATGCGTTCTTTGCTGGCCGGTCTTGATTAGATCAGCGGCCGGTTTGGTGGTTGGCAGATGCCGACGAAAGCGGCGATTTTCAAGGCGCGTGCCCGGTTGGGTTCGACGGTGATGAGTGACCTCTCTGCCGAGGCGGCCAAGCCGCTGGCCGTGCCGGGAGGGCCTGGTTTCTACCGGTCCTGGCGCCTGGTCAGTGTTGACAAGCTCCCGAGCTTGGTTGGGTCGTCGCCTCCGCTCCATTCCCATCTCAGTCATTAACAGGAACACGCCCACCACAATGATTGAGAGCCTCGGCATTATGGACACCACCAACAAGAGACTCACGTGCTGCCAGCGGCCATCCTGTCGATTTGGGCGTCGATCCCGCCCGCGTCGCGGACCAGCTCGGTGTAGATACGGCCGGAACGGAACTGCCCGTTCTCGACTTCGAAGATGTTCACGCCGACAAACTCCATCCGGCTTCCGTCGCGGCGGCGGCCCTCCATCCGCCCTTCCATCCAGACATCGGTCCCGTCCTGAACCGCGCGCAGGATCGTGGCGGTCAGGTCCGGCACATCCGCGAAGAGCCGCTGGAAGTTGCGCCGGGCCGCGGCGCGGCCGTGCACCGACTCGCCGCGCCGTGCCGGCGCCTCGTCGGCATAGTCGATGGTGAAGCAGTCCGCCGCCGCATCTAGGTCATGACGCGACAGAGCCGAGACCCAGCGGTCCGCGACCGAGACCGGAACATCGTCCATGACAGGCATTGTAGCGCGAACGACTCCGAGCGAACCAGTCCCCGACGAGACTCACGTATAGTGCTCGCGAAATGGGGTGCGTGCCTCATCTGATAAATGCTCGCGAAATGCCGGTGGCCGCCCGGGTGCTGCGGTGTGCTTGGCGGATGGGTCAGTTGTCGATGGGTGCGCGTCGGGAGATCACGAAGAAGCATGCGGCCGAGTATGGCCGCCTACGCGGCACCGGAACCGCCACCCCAACTACGAAAAAACCGCCATTCTCAACTAAAAGTCACACGCGACCCCGGTCAGGTAACGAAGGCGGCGTAGCATCACGGCTCTCCAACTATAGGAAATACTTATTGACTTTATTGTAAACAAGTCTTGGACACTATAGATAGTTTCCGTCATCCTTGAGTTATCCGCCAAAACATCAAGGAGACGGCCCATGCAAGACATCATCGAAGGCTTTCTGAAATTTCAACGGGAAGCCTTTCCGAAGCGCTCTGGACTCTTCAAGGAGCTGGCCACCGCCCAGAACCCCGGGGCTCTGTTCATTGCCTGCTCGGACAGCCGGGTCGTGCCGGAGTTGCTGACCCAGCGGGAACCGGGCGATCTGTTCGTGATCCGCAACGCCGGCAACATCGTGCCGGCCTACGGCCCGGAGCCCGGCGGTGTCTCCGCGACAGTCGAGTACGCGGTCGCCGTCCTGGGCGTCACGGACATCATCATCTGTGGCCATTCCGACTGCGGAGCGATGACTGCCATCTCCTCCGACACGAACCTGGACCACCTGCCGGCAGTGGCCAGCTGGCTTGCCCATGCCGACGCGGCGAAGGTCGTCAACGCCGCCCGCACCCACGGATCGGCCCAGGAGCGACTGGAGGCCATGGTCCGCGGGAACGTCATCGCCCAGCTGACCAACATCAGGACCCATCCCTCCGTCTCCCTGGCCCTGGACCAGAACCGGCTGAACCTCCACGGCTGGGTCTACGACATCGAAACGGGCTCCATCGACACCCTCGACGGCGCCACAGGCCTCTTTGTCCCACTTGCGGACAACCCGCAGACCAGTGCCACGCCGGCCACATCCGGCCTGGCCGCCTAACCACCTGATAGCACCCAAGGAAAAGGAAACACCATGATTCATTCCCAGAACGCCCAGGCTCCGCGCGAGGAACTGACCGCCGCCATCATCGATGCCAAGATGCGCAAGGGCCTCTCTTGGCAGGAGCTGACCGATGGCACTGGTCTGAGCCTTGCCTTCGTCACCGCCGCCCTGCTCGGCCAGCATCCGTTGCCGGAAACCGCTGCGGAAATCGTCGCTGAGCGGCTGGATCTGGGCGAGGACGCCTCCATGCTGCTGCAGACCATCCCGCTGCGCGGCAGCATCCCCGGCGGTATCCCAACCGACCCCACCATCTACCGTTTCTACGAAATGCTCCAGGTCTACGGTTCCACCCTGAAAGCCCTGGTGCACGAACAGTTCGGTGACGGCATCATCAGTGCCATCAACTTCAAGCTGGACATCAAGAAAGTTGAAGACCCCGACGGCGGTTCACGTGCCGTGATCACCCTCGACGGAAAATACCTGCCCACCAAACCGTTCTGATCCCCACCGTGGCTGTGTTCTCGAAATGAGGACACAGCCACGGCTGCGCCCCAACTTACCTCTCAGCCCAGGAACATCATGGACTTCATTCAACGCACCATCGATATCGCCCGTGCCAACGTCGAGGAAGGTGGGCGACCCTTCGCGACCGTCATTGCCCGCGACGACGAAATTATCGCCGAGAGCCCAAACCGTCTGTCCCAGACGAACGACCCCACCGCGCACGCCGAGATCCTCGCGATCCGCGAGGCCTGTACCCAACTCGATACCGAGCACCTGACCGGGTGCACCATCTACGTGCTCGCCCATCCCTGCCCGATGTGCCTGGGCTCGCTGTACTACTGCAGCCCCGAGAAGGTCGTCTTCCTCACCCAGCGCGACGACTACGGACCGCACTACGTCGATGACCGGAGGTACTTCGAACTGGCCTCCTTCTACTCCGAGTTCGCCAAGGACTGGACCGAACGCCGGCTGCCGATGGAGTACCAGCCGCGGGACGCCGCGATCGACGTCTACCGTGAATGGCAGCAATGCAACTCGGGCAACCGCCACGTGCTCATACCGGACACCGGGCACTCATCACCGGCCGGCGATGAGCGGGAATCCCCGGCACCTCCAACTACGGTCAACACCTAATAGCCAAAGCCCACCCACGGAGCGCTGAGCCGGGCCTGCCACTTAGCGCTGACAGAACAACGCCCAATACCGCTGCGATTCACACCATTGAACGCGCCTGCTGGCTTGTAGCGAATACGGTTGATATTGCTACAAAAGATGCTTGGCCCGCTGAACGGCCGCCTAGCTGCTCGAAGCCCCTCCCGGTCAACATTCACTCACGGGTCGGCGCCTGGCAGTTCGCCGGAGGACCGCCTTACGGGACGGCAACGCGGCCGGAAAGGCCACGCTTGCCGGATTCGCGCCGTCACATTGCTTTAATGGGCCGATGGATGCTTTAGCTGTGGTCGATCCTCTGCTGCTGCGGGCAGTGCCTGCCTCCGTTCGTAAGGACGCCCACCTTGCGATGCGAACCCTGGCCCGCGCCGAATACGCCACAACTGCTGAGCTGATCCAGGACACGTACGCACACACGGCCGACTACCCGGAGATTTGGGTGGAAGGCGAATTGGTCCAGATTCCCTACCCGCTGCGCTACGAGTGGCCCAGTGCCGACGTTCTTTCAGATCTTTCGTCAACCCAGCGCCTTGTTCTGGCGTGCTGGATGTCACGGCACAGCGACGGGTGGAGGCGCCAGGAGGCTCTTGGACATCTGCTGGAGGCAGATGCTGCGGACACGCTCCATCAAAAGCCCGTCCAGGGCTCCGGCTTGCACGTCACCGAAACCGCCATATCTAAGCGTGAAAAAACCGCCATTCCCAACTAACAGTCACAAGCCACCATGAGGTTCAGATGAAAAATACCCTAAACGGGGCCAGTGCCCGCGATGATACTCGCAGGATAGGTGTCGTAGGCATTGGCAGCATTGCGCAAAAGGCCTACCTTCCCGTCCTGGCCAGCCAGCCCGGGCTGGAGCTCCACCTCATGACACGCGACCGGGAGAAGCTGGAACGGATCGGTGCGGCGTATCGGGTCCCCCGCCTTTACACGGACCTGGAGGCGCTCATTGATGCGGGCCTGCACGCTGCCTTCGTCCATGCGCCCACCGAACACCACCACGACATCGTCACCCGCCTGCTCGAGGCCGACATCGACGTTTTCGTCGACAAACCCCTCTCCTACAGCATTGCCGAAAGCCGGCAAATGGTGGGCCTTGCGCGAGAGCGCGGACGTTCCCTCATGGTGGGCTTCAACCGGCGATTCGCACCAGCCTATACGGAGTCGCTGAAACACCCGCGCGACCTGGTGGTCCTTCAAAAGGACCGCCACAACGGCCTCGGAAACGCTCGAACCATCATCCTTGACGACTTCATCCACCTTGTCGACACACTGCGGATGCTGGCCCCGCCGGGTGCGGCCGACATTGGCGTGCGCGGCCGGATCGATGCGGACGGCCTCCTGCACCACGTCATCCTCCAGCTGGCGGACGGTGGATTCAACGGCCTGGCCATCATGAACCGCACCAGCGGGTCCAACAGTGAAGTGCTGCAGACAGCCGGCGCCGGCCAACGGCGCGATGTCACCAACCTGGGCGAAACCGTGACCCACGACGGCGAGACAAGACAGCTGCCCGGCGACGCCTGGGAGCCGGTGGGCCATCGACGCGGCATCGAGGATATGTGCCGGCACTTCCTGGACGCACTGCGCACCGGCACGAGACTCGATGCCGGAGACGCACTGACCACACACGAGCTGTGCGAGTGCGGCCGTATGGTTTTGTGAGACAGCTTGATAGGAGCTCTTTCCCGCATGACCGATCGTAAGAAGTACACGCAGCAGTTCAAGGATGAGGCTGTTGAGCTGGTGATTTCCTCTGGCCGTCAGATCTCACAGGTGTGTCTGGAGATAGGCGTCCTTGAAGGCACGCTGGGGAACTGGGTGCGCAAGTACCGGGAGAATCATCCGGATCGGGTAACCGCTGGCCAGGAGAAGGCGCCGGTGTCTTGGGAGCAGCATCAGAAGGCGCTGGCTGAGATTGCCAGGCTGAAGCAGGACGTCGATTTCCTGGGAAAAGTCAGCGCCTTCTTTGCAGCGAAGCAACGGTAGAGGATTTCTACGAGTTCATCGAAGCAGAGAAGGCGAATCATCCGATCGCCTGGTTGTGTCGGGTCCTGAAGGTATCCCGGGCCTCTTTCTACCGGTGGCGCAACCCCGCGGGTCCTTCCCCGCGGGCCGTCCGGCACCAGCGGCTGGTTGCCGAGGTTACTGACCTGTTCGAGAAGGAAAAGGGCCGCGCTGGCCGTGACCAGCTGACCCTGATGCTCAATGCCAAGGGCGTGCAGGTCTCCGCCCCCACGGTCGGGGCGGTCATGCGCGAGCAGGGCCTGCGGGCCGTACGCACCAGGGCGTGGAAGCAGACCACCGTGCAGGACCCGCAGGCCAAGACCGCGCACATCCGCAACCACATGCTCGATCAGGACGGGAAGCGGGACTTCACCTCCACGGTGCCCGGTGCCCGTCTCTGCGGGGACATCACGTATCTGCGCACCGGCGAGGGATGGCTGTATCTGGCCACCGTGATCGACCTGTGCACGGGCATGATCATCGGCTGGGCGATGGCCGATCACATGCGCGCCAGGCTCTGTACCGACGCGCTGGCAATGGCCCGTGACCACGGGTATCTCGAAGCAGAAACAACGGTGTTTCACTCTGATCGGGGCTCCCAATACACCTCTGGCGAATTCCAGAAATGGTGCGCCGGGAACCGCGTCACCCAGTCCATGGGAGCCGTCGGGGTGTGCTGGGACAACTCAGTCGCCGAAAATTTCTTCTCACACCTAAAGACCGAGATGTACCACCATCACACCTTCGGCAACCGGCTCGCCGCTAGAACCGCTGTCATGGAATATATCGAGGGCTGGTACAACCGCCGCCGGCCAAACCGGCGGGCCGGCGGCATCCCTCCGGCAGAAGCCCTCGCCACCCATCAGACCCGTGCCCAGGAACCCCTGGCCGCGTAACTCGAATCAACCACGAACTGTCTCAAGAACTTGACGACCGCAGAGCACATCATCGAATCCTTGGCTGCCGCGGACGCATAACCCTTCCCGGGCACTGGATCAGACCTACCAGCGGTCAGAAACTTTGACGGGTGTTCGGTCTCGACAAGCGGAGGGTCGGTCTGGTTCGTGCCGACGGCTGCTATGCGGCGTTGGGGTAGACGATGCCCAGCTCGGCCCGGATGCCGTCAAAGAGGTCCATGATGGCCAGCGGCATTGTCGGGCTTTCGGTCAGGCCCTGCTGGATGCAGCGTGTCACCTCGCGCAGCTGGTACGTGTAGCCGCTGCCGATCGGTTCAAAAGTCTCCACCCGTGTGTCGCCCCGGCCGGTTTGCACAGTCAGGGCGGCCGGGTTGTTGACCGAGCCCATGGTCCGGAGATGACCCTTGGACCCGGCGACGACGGCGGACTGCGGACCCGCGGCGGTGAGGGATGACATCAGCTGGGCCTGCGCCCCGGAGGAGTAGCCGAGGGTGAGTGCGTTCTGGCTGTCCACGCCCAGCTCCGTGAGGGTGCCGGTGGCGCTGACCGCTTGGGGCGCCCCGAGGGCTCCCCAGGCCCAGAGCAGCGGGTAGACGGTCAGGTCCAGGAGTGCGCCGCCTCCGTCCGCAGGTGCCCAGATGCGGGCTGTCGGGTCATCCGGGACTGGGAAGCCCAGCTCCGCCTGGACCCATTGCACCTGGCCGATTTCCCCGGAGGCGATGATGTCGAAGGAGCGCTGCATTCCGGGGACAAAGCGCGCCCACACTGGGGTGGCTTGTGAAATCGTGGAATATCCGACCGCTTGAACCTGCCGACCCTCACTGTTGCGATGACCGCTTGAACCTGCCGTCGCCCTGGGGACGACAGCGTCTCAGTTCTTGGAACTGGGACGGTCTTCCTTGCAGAAGAAACATGTGGCCGTCGATGATTCTCGACGACCACATGTTACTTCGATTTGTTGGTTCGTAAGGTTACATCCGCAGTGAGGCAAGTAGCTGTAGCGTCGCTCCCGCAGTGCTGTCATTGTCATCTGGGTCAAACCAGATTGAAAGTGCCCCGCTAGTGAGAACGACGAGTATCACCGCAAGCAGGACAGAACATCCGGCAATGATCCACCAGAAAGTCCGATGTGATTTCAGGTCTTTGGACATATACCGACTTTCTAGGAGCCCGTAAGGGAGGGGAGAGATAAATTACAGGCTCATCTCCGTCACTTAAGGGTTTGAGATGTTCACCAGTTGCAGGCCGCTGCTGGATTCCTCTTGATAATTGAAGGGAGAAGACCTGCACGCCACCCGGGGTAGCTGCGACGGTAGCTTTCGAGGTCGATGTTGATTGTGCCGGGAAGTCCCACCACGTGGCAATCCCACTGCTGAGCCATCGTAGCGCTGGCCATCGACCGAGGGTGGTGCTGACGCAAGTCGCGCAACCCTTCGGTGTAGACAATGGCTGGGTCTACTAGCTGTGTCCAGCGAGCGAGAGCTGTCACCTGAAGTCGGATTTCCCAGCCACCACGCGCCCACCTTTCCCAAATTACAGAGTGAATCATTCCCCTGCTGTAAGCGGGGTCGGCCACCACTGGGTAGGCAACATCAGCGCTCTGGTGGTCCACGATCTGCGTCAATGTCGATCCGTTGAGCTCGTATCGCGTTGGTACGTCGTTCCCGTTCGCATCTGTCGCCCAAGCGGGCGTAAAGCCGCCGATCAGGTTCCCTTCAACAGAACGAATCAAAAACCCGCCTTCAAACTCCTCAGTAGTTGCCCGGCTGGGAGCGTCAATGGGTAATCAAAACGCTCAGGAGAAGCGGCAGACTCAATAATGGAAGCAGTTTGAACGGTCCCATCGTTCTTGATTGTCCGCACTGTGCTTGTCTGGTTCCCGTTTTCATAAGCTACGGCGCCAGGACGCAAGGTTTCAGGAGCTGACGCAGAATCGGCGAACGGAACTCCAATCAATACAGTTCCCTCGGTACTTTCCACCGTGGTGGGTACCGTTGCCGAATCCGGGAGTGTTACATCGCCCTCTTCTGAGGAGATTGTGATGGAATCCTCAGTCTCAACGATGGCTGATGGATCTACTGCATTGGCGAGCAAGTCCCGATCTGTCCCCGCAGATCCGGAAACGGCGGCATTGCTTTCCAGAGTACTTTCAAGAGGGTGCTGATCCTGGGCCTGTGCAGGTAATGCGCCCAAAGTGCTCAACAGGATGACCGATCCTGTCAACGATGCCAATATCTTCTTCTTCACATTTTCCCCATTCTAAAAAGTAGTCCCCCATCAACTACTTGGAACGGAGAATATCAGCTTGGCGAACGACACTCAGCCTGCGCGTTACCCAGCTCCTGATTATTTCAGGCGGCAGCTTCAGCCATTGGAAGTGGAACGCTCTCGATCACGCGGAGAAACTCGCCGGCTCAAGTTCCGGGCCGGAAAATATGGCGGGTGCCTCACACGCTTTGTAATCCTCATTGAGGAAGACCCTGAAATATAGGGTCTGCGCGGTTGCCCCTAAGCCCGTCAGCAATCCTTGCCAGTAGGCACCGGCAGCCCACTCGTCGCCCAGTACTGCACGGACCCAAGCAAGGGCTTCCTGCTCATCGACGCGGGTCCGCGAATCCATGACCCGGTGATGACCAGCAAACGAAACGGTCATCGTTCGGAACAAGGCTGCCTCATCCACTTGCGCTATGCCGCGCTCGTGTGGCCGTGCCAGGGCGTGCTTGTGCTCCCACAGGCTCACAGACGGGTTCGCCATCGTCCGGTAGGGAACCTCCACATAATGAGCCTCCTCTGGTTCTAACACCCAGATTCGGCTGATGTCCCGGGGTCCCGACGGATCAGGAACGGGCCACAGGGAAGTCACGGCATGAACGGTCTCGGTGGACCATGCCCTGGTTCCGATGGGCCGAGACTTGCGGGTGATCTGGACGGCTTGTTCCGCATTCGGGAAGCCGATGCCGGCGGCGACGCTGACGCACTTGACGGTACGGATGATCTCCCGGCCGTTCGCCGTGGCCAGGGACCGGTCCCCGGCACGGACCTTGTTCCAGGGCAGCGACTGCAGCTGGGTGTTCAATGTGGGCTGGTTTCCCTTGACCGTGAGCACATAATGGGCGCCCCGGCCGGCCAGATAGTTGGCGTGCCCGGTCTGCGTGTGCAGTGCGTCCGCGGTCACGGCTACGCCGTTCAGGGCGGGAATTGTCTCCAGCAGGGGCCTAAACAGGCTGATTTCGTTGGTCTTGATGCCGACGTCGACTTGGCCCAGCACGGCCCCGGTGTCGTGGTCGATGGCGGCCATCAAATGCACCCGCGTCCCGCCGCCGTTCTTCACGCCCCGGGCTTCCTTCCCGTCGATGGCAATAGCCCTCGCGCAGGTCCGGGCCTGCGCCCACGCCCCGGCGAGCCGGTCCAAGGTGTCCGCATCCAGTCGCTCCAGGACGCGCCCGATCGTGGTCGCGTGCGGGGCACCGATCCCCAATGCCGCGAGCTGGACCCGGGCCGTGTCGGACGCCCATTCGGCCATCTCCACCAATGTTTTGGCCCCGGCCAGCACGGAACAAAGCATGATGACCAACAGGTGTGGGTGGCGGTGCCGGACTCCGCGTCGGGCCCTCGGATCGGACAGTTCACACAGGGCAACGAGCACCTGTCCGGGGGCGAGGGCGACCGGCGCGGAAGGCGGTGAATTCGTCGATGAACGCGGCAAGGTGGGAAGATGACAACAGGGAACTCCTGGCAACATGTGGGCTTGAACATTCACATGCTTAACAGGGGTTCCCGCTCTTTTAACAGCTGCGCAGGGATCGTCTCACTATTTAAGACGCCAGGCGCTCACGGACGACTTTGCAGTCGCCCTGTTCTGTCCTGAGTCCGCCAGGGTGACGCCGGCGACGGACCAGTTCTCGCGAGGGAGTTCGTGCAAAACCACCCGGATGGTGTCGGGGCGGATTTCCATGACTTCCGCGTAGGTGGCCGTCAGCGCAGCGAGCAGCTGACGCTTTTTTCAGTGGAGGAAGGGGATGGGGGTCGAGGACCATTCCGCGGAAAAGTAGCGCTAAGGAGCGTTACTGTTCGGCGACCGCGACATCTCCAAGAGCGTGGCCACCGGCTTCCAGTCCGGCACGGACACGCAAACCGGTTACAACCGGATGCGCGCCCGCGTAACCTGAGGAGCTCAAGCAGCACTTCGGCCCCGAGTTCCTGAACCGTGTTGACGACGTTGTGGTCTTCCCCCCAGCTGACCCAGGACGAGATCATCGAGATCGTGAACAGTTCGTCGGACGGCTGGAGAAGCGACTGGCGGACAAGGACATGGGCATCGAGCTCACGACCGCGGCCAAGGTACTCCTGGCAACCCGCGGCTACGACCCCGCGATGGGTGCCCGGCCGTGTCGTTCCCGTTAAACTGACGGGCATGGGACAACGCACCGTGTTGATCTGCGGGGCGGGCATCGCCGGCCCGACCCTGGCGTACTGGCTGGCCCGCCACGGGTTCCAGCCGACGGTGGTCGAACGCGCCCAGGCATTGCGCTCCAGCGGCAGCCCGGTCGACGTTCATGGCGCGGCCACCGAGGTGGCCCGGCGGATGGGCATCCTGCCGCGTCTGCACGAGGCCGCGACCAACGCGCCGGGCCTGGCTTTCGTGACCGCATCCGGGCGTCGGGTCGGCCCGCTGCGGCTCGGCCGGCCCCGGGGCGATGACGTCGAGATACCCCGTGCCGACCTCGCGGCGATCCTTTGCGAGGCCGGCCGGGACGAGGCCGAGTTCCTGTTCGGGGACTCGATCACCGCCCTGCGGGCGGATGACGACGGCGTCGACGTCACCTTCAAGCGGGCGGCCCCGCGCCGGTTCGACTTGGTCGTCGGCGCCGACGGATTGCACTCCACGGTGCGGGCCCTGGCGTTCGGCCCCGAAAACGGTTTCGTCCGCCATCTCGGCCTCTACATCGCCACGCTATCGCTCGGTAGACCCGCAGCCGACCCCGGAACGGTGCTCATGTACAACCAGCCGGGCCTGTCGCTAACCATCCATCCGGTATGCGGAACCGCCGGGGCCGGCTTCATCTTCCGCGGCCCACCCGGCCTGGACTATCGAGACACCCGGACCCAGCAACGGATCGTTCTCGACGCCTACACCGCGCACGACTGGCCTGTTCCCGAGCTACCTGACCTGCCCGAGCAGGTCCTCACCGCCAAGGACCTATATTTCGACTCCGTCAGCCAGGTCCGGCTGTCGAGCTGGTCCCGGGGGCGGGTGACGCTGCTGGGTGACGCCGCCTCCTGCGTATCTTTGTTCGGCGACGGGTCCAGCCTCGCCATGACCGGTGCCGCCACCCTGGCCGAAGCCATGGCCGCTACCCCCGACGACCCCACCACGGCGCTGCGTGGATACGAAGCCCGCCACCGCAAGCTGGCCAGCTCGCGCCAACGCGGCCATAATCTGGCCGCCGCGCTGCTCGTCCCCGCGACCCGCACGGGCCTCATTGCCCGCAACCTCACCGCCGGGTTACTCCCGCGCTGAGGATCGCACCCCCAGTCGCGACCGTCATCTAGGGGTGACTTGTGAATTAGTGAAATATCCGACGAACCTGCCGTCGGATATTCCACTAATTCACAAGCCACCCCTTAAGAGTTAGCTGAAGAGCTCGCTCTTGGGCTCGTTGTCCTTGACCTTCTGCCAGCCCAGCCACAGGATCACCGCGAAGAACGGGATGGTGGCCAGGGTCCACATGCCCAGCAGGAAGACCTCGCCGGTCTTGCTGGTCATGGTGTCGAAGCCGATCAGTACAGCGATGAGCAGCAGCGCAATCAGCCCGGCCCAGCTGGTCCAGGGCGCGCCCGGCATGGGCAGGCTCGACACATTGCCCTTCTTCTTGCGCAAAGCGATCTGGCTGGCAAAAATGGTGCCCCACGTGAAGATCACACCGATGGATGCAGTGTTCAGCGCGAGGTCGAAGGCGTGGGATCCGCCCAGCCAGATGTTGAGCAGGATGCCCACCAGGTACACACTGGCGATGGCCAGGATGGCGGCATACGGCACGTGGCGCGTGGACATCCTGGTCAGCCACTGCGGAGCATGCCCGTTGTTGGCCATGGTGCGGAAAATCCGGCCGATCGAATACAGGCCCGAGTTGCATGATGACAGAGCGGCGGTGATGACGATCATGTTCATTACATCGCCCATCCAGCCCAGCCCCATCTGGCCGAACACGGTGACGAACGGCGAGACGCCGGCCTTGTACTGGTCCGACGGCAGGAGCATGGCCAGCAGCAGTACGGATCCGACGTAGAACACCACGATGCGGACCACGACGGCGCGGATCGCCTTGGGGACTTCGCGTTCCGGGTTTTCCATCTCGCCGGCGGTGATGCCCACGAGTTCAATGGCGTTGTACGCGAAGATCACGGCGTTGAGCACCAGGATCATCACCAGCGCGCCCTTGGGGAACATGCCGCCGTCGTCGTGGAAGAGGTTGTTGACCGACGCGTGGCCGGCGCCCACCTTGGCGTTCGTGACAACCATGAAGGTGCCCACGGCCAGGAAGATCAGGATGGCGGCAACCTTGAGGCAGGAGGCCCAGAATTCGAACTCGCCGAAGGCCTTGACGCTCAGCAGGTTCACGGCCACCAGCAGCACCAGCGCTGCAATGGCGGACAGCTCAACCGGCACATTCGGGAAGAAGAACTGGAAGTAGAGGCCGATCGCGATGAGTTCGGCGATGCCGGTCATGGCCCAGTTGATGAAGTACATCCAACCGGAGAGGTAGGCGCCCTTTTTGCCGAACATCTCGCCGGCGTAGCTCACGAAGGAGCCGGAGGTCTGGCGGTACATAATGAGCTCGCCCAGCGCCCGCATCAGCAGGTAGGCGATCACACCGGCAATGGCGTAGGAGAAAATCAGTGCGGGGCCAGTGGACGCCAGGCGTCCGCCTGCTCCCATAAAGAGGCCGACTCCGATTGCGCCGCCCATGGCGATCATGGTGACGTGGCGGCGGCTCAGGGTTTTCTTGTAGCCCTCGGCGCTGAGGGTGGAGTCGACGGCGGCGGATGGTGCCGTCTGGCTCTTAAGTTCTGTGGGGGTACTTTGAGGCACAGCTGTTTCCTTGTGGGTTGGCGTCTTGCTGTAGGTTGGGGTCTTGCCGGGACCGGAACGCGGGAGTTTACGTACACATAATTCGGGTTTATGCCCGGTTGGAGTGCGTTATGTGTACAAAAACTTACAACGCGTCGAAGGTTCGCGCGGCACGTCCATCTTACAAGATTTGCGGGACCGTCCGTGACGCGGGCAACACCTCCGGATGGACGCCGCCTCCGGAACGCTGCGAAACGACATGATTTCGCGTGTCCAAAAGACTCGTGCCGCTCCGGGTGCCGCTACCCTGAGCATCATGGGGCGGGATCTTTCCGGTCCCTGCGTCCACACCGCTCGTGTGGGCATATGGCACTCGCGCCATACCTCAGGGGGGGCTATGAGAAAAAGAGCACTATTGCCGGCGGCCTTGCTGCTGGCACTTGCGGGCTGTTCAGGCGGCGGATCCGGTGCTGCCGAACCCGGTCAATCGGCACCAACATCATCGAAGTCTTCCGCGGCGCCGTCTTCAGAGGCACCGGCGCCCGGGACCTCCGAGCCAACGGATGTATCTTCCTCGCTGAATGCGATAGGCGACCTGCAGAAGCACACCTGCACAGCGGCGGCCGACGGATCATGGACGTTCAAGGGAACCCTGGTCAACGGCTCCACCGAATCCAGGACCTACACGGTTGCTGTCGCCGTTACCGTTGGCGCGGCCGTCCAGGGCCACACCATCATCACCGAAACCGTTCCGGCGGGTAAATCGGCTGACGTGACAGCAGAAAAGTTTGCCAAGTCCACCGGCCAAAACGGCACGTGCGAACCGGTTGTATCTGTGGAGGGCAAATAATGAAAAATACGCTCCTCACGGCTGCGCTGCTGCTGAGCTTCGCGGCCGCTTCCCTTGTGGCCTCGCCGGCTCTGGCCGCCGAAGGGACAGTTGCTCCGGCGCCGGCCGCCAGCCCTACACCAACACCCACCGGCACGCCGCCACCCGCGGCGCCCTCTTCGGGACGGACCTCAGCACGGACTTCTCCACCGACGCTCCCGGAGCCCGGGGAAACGGCTGAGCCGGCGCCGGCCACCCTGCTGCCCCCGAAACTGACCGCCACGCCGTCGCCGTCCAGTCCGCCGTCGCGTTCTATTCTGCCGACGCCGGAACTCACCGTTTCGCCGACGCCAACCCCGGATCCGGCGCCAACGCCTGACCCGACCCCACCACCGGTGTTCAACACCGGTGGCGGAATAGGCACCAAATGGCTGGAGTTGAAGGGTGCCGAGGGCGTCCTCGGCGAGCCCACGTCCCATGAGGCGTGCCAGGCCGGTCTGTGTGTCCAGACGTTCAAGGGCGGCTCAATCTACTGGGCCTGGGCCACCGGCGCGCACCCGGTGTTCCTGGCTTCCGGCCGGACCGGTCCGCGCTGGAACTCCGCCGGCGGCCTGGCCGTTTTCGGCTATCCGATCAGCGACGAGACCAGCATCGCGGGCAGGTCGCTGCAGAAGTTCTCCACCGGGAAGGTCCTCATATGGACTGGTCAGCTGTTCCTCCCTTTCTCCACCGGGACCGGAATCGGAGGCCGCTGGGCGGCTGACGGGGCCGAGACTGTACTGGGATTGCCGTTGGCTGACGAGAGCTGCGGGCTGAAGAACGGCGGCTGTTCGCAGGTCTTTGATCATGGGACCATCTTCTGGTCGCCATTCAGCGGCGGCCAGGTGATCAAGGGTGGCATCGGCATCCGCTGGCGTGCAGCCGGAGCCCAGAACGGTGTGTTGGGCTATCCGGTCATGGGCGAGCTCTGCGGCCAGACCGCCGGAGGCTGCGTCCAGCGCTTCCAAGGAGGGACCATCTACTGGTCCCCCGCAACGGGGCCCTGGATTACCCGGGCCGGCATCGGCTCCCGATACAGCACGGCCGGCGCCGACCGCAGTTCCCTCGGCTACCCGCTCGGCAACGAAGTCTGCGGCCAGGCCGCCGGAGGCTGCGTCCAGCGCTTCCAGGGAGGGTCCATCTACTGGTCCCCCGCAACGGGGCCCTGGATTACCCGGGCCGGCATAGCGGGCAAGTACGTGGCCAGCGGGGCAGCCGGCGGGGCCCTTGGCTATCCCACGTCCAATGAGAGGTGCGCCGCCGGGCAGTGCATCCAGTCATTCGAGCGCGGGTTCATCGGCTGGACGCGTTCGGCCGGGAGCCGTGTGTATGCGGTGACCGAATGCCAGAAGCTGAACAACGGACAGTCCAGGTACCCCACGTACGGGGCCAGCCGGGTTCTCCTCACCTTCACGCAGGGATACGGGCTGTCCCGGGCCACCAACATCTACTGCGTCAAGATGGCCGGAACCTATGTCCCCGACTGGAAAACGGATGGCTATGTTGGCGCATCGGGGTTCAAGGCACCGGGGGTTCCATCCGGGCCCACCCGCAATCTCTTCTCCCCCACGGGATCGTACTCCGTGACAGAAGCCTTCGGGCTGGGCAGCCCCGGCACCAAGCTGGCTTACCGGACGCTGAGCCCTCGCTCACGCTGGGGAGGAAACCCGTGGACCTCCACGTACAACAAGTACTTCGACTCCTCTTCCTGGGTGGGCTGGGATGAGAACATGTGGTACTTCGCCACGCGCTCCACGCACGACTACCGACAGGGCGTTGTGGTCAACTACAACCGCCCCGGCATTGTCCAGAACGCAGGCTTCGCCATCTTCCTCCACATGAACAAGGTGCCGACGGCTGGTTGCATATCCCTGGATGACTGGGCAGTGGTTGACTACATCCGGAAGTCCACCCCCGGGGACCGCATCATCATGGGAACCTACAAGGATCTGTTCCGGTAACCGACCGGCGCTGACGCCAGGTGCTGCCGGCCAGTTGCCGGCGGCCCTGGCGTTTGTTGTGTCGCCTTAAGGGCAGGATCCAGGGAACTGTCAGGACCCAGAAGCTGTCGGCATCTAGCGAACTGTCGGCGGCGCAGGCATCACCGCACCGTTTTCCATCGTGTACCTCAGCCAGGAGCCGGCGCTGTTTCCGGCGGCTTTTGCAGCGCCTTTTTCCGCGCAGTTCCGGAACCATTCCCGCAGGGCGCGGTCATGGCTTACCATGATCAGGGTCCCGGCGAATCCGGCCAGGGCCGCCTCGAGTTCCTCCACAAGGACAGGTGCCAGGTGGTTGGTGGGCTCGTCAACGATCATGGTCCCGTATCCGCCCAGCAGCAGCCGTGCCAGGGCCAGTCTGCGCTGCTGTCCGGCAGACAGCCCGCCCACCGGCACGTGGAACTCGCTGGTGCGGAAGAGCCCCAGCCGGAGAAGCGCTTCGGCGTGCTCGTCGATATTGCCGCCCAGCCCTGAGGCGAACGCGGAAAGAAGCCGCATGCCCGGGCGCACCGGCAGCTCCAGTTCCTGCTGCAGATAACCGATCCGCGCAGGCCTGGTCACGGCACCCTGCTCTGGTTCCAGAGTGCCGGCGAGGACGGACAACAGCGTGGACTTTCCGGCGCCGTTGGGCCCCGTGATCAGGATCTTCTGCCCTGCGTCCACTCGGAATCGCGGGACGTCCAGGCGCCCGGCCACCAGCACTCCGCGGGCTTCCAGTACCGGAGCCACCCGTACCGGAGTTCCGGGCCCCTCGGTGCCCGCCTCCATCCCAAGTTCCACGGCAAGCCGCAGCGGTTCCGGCGGACGGTCAACCGGGGCGGCTTCGAGCCGGCGAAGTCGCTCCTGGGCGTTGCGGACCTTGCTGGTGGCTGCCCGCTGCCAGGTTCCGGCCTTGAAGTCGAACCCCATTTTGTCGTTATCGCGCTGGCGGGCGTAACCCATTTTCCCGGCCACCGTGTCCGCCTGCAGCCTTTCAGCTGCCATGGCGTCCAGCCACCCGTGGTATTGCTGCACCCAGCGTTGGCGTTCCGCGGCCTTCTCCCGCAGGTAGCCCTCGTAGCCGTTCCCGTAGCGGTGTATCTGACGACGTTCGGCATCCACTTCAATCACGGTCGACGCCACTTTGCGCAGCAGCACGCGGTCATGGGAGACCACCACCACGGTCCCGCGGTGGGCCGCCAGACGCGCCTCAAGCCAGGCCGTGCCGCTGGCGTCAAGGTGGTTGGTGGGTTCGTCAAGGAGCAGAATGTCAGCCGGATCAGCCAGCACGCAGGCCAGCGCCACGCGTTCCTGTTCGCCGCCGGACAGGGATCCCAGCGTCCGCTTCCGGTCCAGCCCGCCCAGTCCCAGCCGGTCCAGCGCAGCCTCCACCCGGGAATCGGCGGCGTAACCCTCCCTCAGCTGGTACTGCGTCTGCAGGTTTCCGTAAGCTTCGAGCTCCTCGTCCTCTGCATTGGCCAGCCCGTCTTCCAGTCGCGCCAGTTCCGCCTCGATGTCCCGCAGCGCCGCAAGGGCGGCGTCGATGGCCCCGCCCACCGTGAACGATTCGGGCAGGCCAAGCGTCTGGGCCAGGTAGCCCACCCGGCCGTGGCTGCCGGTGGTGCCCTCATCCGGAGCCTCGAGCCCGGCCAGAATCCGCAGCAGCGTTGACTTGCCGGCGCCGTTTTCGCCCACGATCGCCGTGTGTTCGCCGGCGTTGACCACCAGCTCGACGCCGTCAAAAAGCTGGCGGTCCCCGTACCCGTGGGATACGCCGGAAAGATAAAGATGCTCAGTCATGAGGGGTCCTCGCAAGTCCGCAGTGTGGCCGCCGGAGCTGAACCGGGACGGTTCGGGAATGCTCTACGGGGCTATTGGTACCGGGGTGCAGCCTGGGCGCGCGCCAAGGCTGCTTCTTAGGACTTCATCCGTCCAGCCTGCCCGGCGGCGGCCACCACGTCAAGCGGCGAGAAAGAGCCCGCGTACAGGACACCGCCGAACTCCGCTCCGGTGGCCCCGACAACCTGGCGCACGGGGCGCACCGAATCAAATAGTCAGGCAGGCCGAACGTTCTATGTGCCGCCGTCGGGATCCTGCAAAGGCAAGGCAACGCTAGGCTGGAGACATGGCCATTACGCATCGCAAACTGCCGGCCCCGGGGCCGGAACTGTACCGTTTTTCGCGGCTCGATTTCACCACCGCAGGCCTGTACGTGGCCGCCGCCGCGTTCTTTGCGCTGGCCGGCGAACTGTTGTTGCCCATCCTCCGGCAGCTGGCCCCGAGCCCCGCGTTCGCATCGTATGCCGTGAATTTGCTGTTCTACGGCTGCATCGGCGCCCTGGCATTGGTGGCAGCGCGCCGCGTGGTGGCACGGGATCTCAGAGTGCTGGCAACTCGTCCGTGGTTCACGCTCCTGATGGTTCCGCTCGCTGTCATCGTCATGCTGATCCTCACCGCAATCCTGGTGGCCGTCAGCGGATCGGTACAGGCCTCTGCTAACCAGACCGGAATCCTGGCGCTGTTGCAGCAGGTTCCTGCCTGGCTGATGGTGCCGCTGCTGGTGGTGGTGGGTCCGTTTGTGGAGGAGTACGTCTTCCGGCACCTGCTGATCGGCAAGCTGAGCCGGCGGATCAACGTCTGGTTCTGCTGCGCCCTGTCCGTGGTGCTGTTTGCCGCGCTGCACATCGTGGGCCAGGAGGCCATCACGCTCACTGCGCTGCTGCCCTACCTGGCCATGGGCGCTACGCTGGTTTTTGTGTACATGTGGACCGGCAAGAACCTGATGTTCTCCTACTTTGTCCATGCCGCCAAGAACCTGCTGGCCGCGGTGGTCCTCTATGCCATCTCCCCCGAGCTGCTCGAGCAGCTGCAGCAGGTCCAGCAGTAGCGCATCCCACCTCCCGGGCCCAGCGCCCGCGTTCGGACCGCGCGCCGCGCCCGGACCGCCTCAACCCGGACTAAAACTGTCCGCATGGCTCTTCCGGGCGCCGCGCCGTCGTCGTACTTTTGTTCCATGGCACTGAACATTCAGATCGCAGTCGATTGCAAGGACCCGCACACGCTCGCCGATTGGTGGGCGGAAACGCTGGACTGGGCGGTGGAGCCCCAGGACGAGGCGTTCATCCGGTCCATGATCGAGCAGGGCTTCGCCACGGAAGCGGACACCCTCACCCACAACGGCAAGCTGGTCTGGCGGGACGGCGCCGCGATCCGCCCGCCCGACGAACTCGATGCCAAGCCGCCCCTCCGCCGCCTGCTGTTCCAGACTGCCCCCGAGGGGAAGACCGTCAAGAACCGCGTGCACTGGGACGTGAATCTGGCCGGCGGGGACAAGGACGCCGTGCGGCAAGCCCTGGAAGCACGCGGCGCAACCTTCCTCTGGACCGCCAGCCAGGGCCCCCATTCGTGGCACACCATGGCGGACCCGGAAGGCAACGAGTTCTGCATCAGCTGAGGCGATTACTAGACTCGGTCTGTGAGCAACGAAATCCCCGCCAAGGTATCCGACGTCTTTGACCCGTCCCGCTGGCGCACCGTGTCAGGCTTCGACGACTTCCAGGACATGACCTACCACCGGCAGGTGGAGCGGTCCGCGGAGGGCTCGGCGGTGCGGGATCTGCCCACCGTACGCATCGCCTTCAACCGGCCCGAGGTCCGCAACGCCTTCCGCCCCGGTACGGTGGACGAGCTGTACCGCGCCATGGACCACGCCCGGATGAGCCCGGACGTGGCCACCGTGCTGCTCACCGGCAACGGCCCCTCCCCCAAGGACGGCGGGCACTCGTTCTGCTCAGGCGGCGACCAGCGGATCCGGGGCCGCGACGGGTACAGGTACGCAGACGGCGAAACCCAGGAAACAATCGACCCTGCGCGCGCCGGCCGGCTCCACATCCTTGAAGTCCAGCGGCTCATACGCACCATGCCCAAGGTGGTGATCGCCGTCGTGAACGGGTGGGCGGCCGGCGGCGGGCACTCGCTGCATGTGGTCTCGGACCTCACCATCGCTTCCCGCGAGCATGGCAAGTTCAAGCAGACGGACGCCACCGTGGGAAGTTTCGACGCCGGTTACGGCTCAGCGCTGTTGGCCCGCCAGATCGGCCAGAAAGCTGCCCGGGAGATCTTCTTCCTCGCCCGCGAATACTCCGCCGAGGACATGGTCCGGCTGGGCGCGGTGAACGAGGCCGTTGACCACAACCGCCTCGAGGACGTGGCGCTGGAGTACGCCGCGGACATCGCCCGCCAGTCCCCGCAGGCCATCCGCATGCTCAAGTTCGCCTTCAACCTGGCGGACGACGGCCTGGCCGGCCAGCAGGTCTTCGCCGGCGAAGCCACGCGCCTGGCCTACATGACCGACGAGGCCGTGGAAGGCAAGGAAGCCTTCCTCGAGAAGCGCGATCCCGACTGGTCCAAATTCCCGCACTACTTCTAAGGCAGCCACTGTGACTACTGGACACGTGAATATTGAACCCGCCCTCACTGCCATCACTGCTGCCCTCCACGGTGAGGGGCCGGCCGTCGAACTGTCCGACGGTCCGGACGGCAATCCGGTGGTTGCGTTTGTTGAAACCGGCGTGCTCCGGGCCGCCGGATTTGAAGACGCCGCTGTTGTGGTCCGCACGTCCGGATCCACGGGTGCGCCCAAGGCCACCGTCCTGACAGTGGAGGCCCTCGCCGCTTCGTCGATGGCCACCGCGCTGGCGCTCAAGGGCGAGGGCCAATGGCTGCTGGCCCTCCCCGTGCAATATGTGGCCGGGGTGCAGGTGCTGGTCCGCTCGCTCTTCGCCGGAACCCGCCCCTGGGCCATGGACATGCGAAACGGCTTCACGCCGGAAGCGTTTACCGCCGGCGCGCTGGAGCTGACGGACAAGATGCGGTTCACCTCGCTCGTCCCCACCCAGCTGCAACGGCTCCTGGACTCCCCGTCGCCGGAAACCATCGCCGTGCTGCGGCGCTTCAACGGCATCCTGCTGGGTGGTGCGCCTGCTTCTGCATCGCTCCTGGCTGCGGCCCGCGACGCCGCCATCCGGGTGGTCACCACCTACGGTGCATCGGAGACCTGCGGCGGCTGCATTTACGACGGCATGCCGCTGGACGGTGTGGAAGTCCGGCTGGAAAACCCCGCCGTGGCGGGTGCTTCCTCTGTGGCAGGCCGCATCCTCCTGGGCGGGGATGTGGTGGCGGCAGGCTATCTGGGGGCCCCGGATCAGACCGCAAGGACTTTCTTCGTGCACGACGGTGTCCGCTGGTACCGCACCCACGATCTCGGTTCCCTGGACGCTGACGGGAAGCTCACTGTCCTGGGCCGCGCCGACGACGTCATCATCACCGGCGGACTCAAAGTCTCCGCCACGCACGTGCAGGAAGAGCTGGAGAAGTCCGACGGCGTGCTGGCGGCTTTTGTGACCGGCGTGCAGTCCGAGGAATGGGGCCAGGCTGTTGCAGCCTTTGTGGCGGTGGCTGACGGCGGCGCCGGGGACACCGGCAGTGGCCAAACCGCCGTCGAACTCGCGCAGGAATGGCATCGGACGCTCGGCGTGCTCGCCCCCAAAACGATCCTTCCTGCCGCGGCGCTGATCATGCTCCCGAACGGAAAACCGGACCGGCTGGCCATGACTGCGCAGCTGAACGCACTTCATCAGGGAAAATAGATTAGTTCCGCACCAGCTGCACTTCCGCAGCACACCCTGAAACCCGCCGGGTTTCACCGAACCAACACGAGGTACTGACCGTGGCCACAGCCGCACAATGGATCCAAGGCGCGAGACTGCGCACCCTGCCGGCAGCGATCGCGCCTGTACTGATCGGCTCGGCAGCCGCCTACGAAATGGACTCCTTCCGCCCGGTCAACGCCGTGCTGGCCGCGTTCGTGGCTCTCCTGCTGCAGATCGGCGTCAACTACGCCAACGATTACTCGGACGGCATCCGCGGCACCGACGAGGACCGTGTGGGCCCGTTAAGGCTGGTGGGCTCCGGCGCAGCACACCCGCAGCACGTCAAGTACGCCGCGTTCGGTGCGTTCGCAATAGCCATGCTGTTCGGCCTGGCACTCGTGGTCATCACGCAGAGCTGGTGGCTGATCCTGGTGGGCCTTGGATGCGTGGTGGCGGCCTGGGGCTACACCGGAGGCAAAAACCCTTACGGCTACATGGGCCTGGGCGACGTGTTTGTGTTCGTATTCTTCGGCCTGGTGGCCACCCTGGGAACTACCTACACCCAGGCGGGCCAGCTCAGCCTCGCCGCCATTCTGGGCGCCATCGGCACCGGGCTCATCGCCTGCGCGCTGTTGATGGCCAACAATGTGAGGGATATCCCCACCGACATCCAGGCGGGCAAGAAGACGCTGGCAGTGCGGCTGGGCGACAAACACGCCCGCGAAAGCTATGTGCTGATGCTGGCCGTGGCCATCCTGCTGGTGGTGATCCTGGCTCCCGGGCGCCCGTGGATGCTGATCGCGCTGCTTCTGATCCCCGCCTGCCTGATGCCGGCTTGGCTGATGATTAACGGCCGGAAGCGCAAGAGCCTCATCCCGGTGCTGAAGCAGACCGGGCTCATCAATTTGGGCTACAGCCTGCTGTTCTCGCTCGGACTTGTACTGAGCCACGGGTTCTAGGGTTCCTGGGATTCAGGGTCCCTGGGGACCCCGGTTCAGGGTCCCTGGGGGATTCAGAGTTCCTGGGGATCCCGGGGCGGGCCCAGGCGCGGGTCTCGGGCCTCCCCGCGCCCGTTGTCCGTGTGGACTGCGATGTCCGGATTGGCGTCCACCAGACGGTCCTCGGCCTCGGCGTCTTCAACCTCGCCCGCAGAGCGGATCGGTTTGGCTTTGCCAGAGAAGCGCCCGTGCATCGAGGCCGTGGCCGCATCGCGCTGCTTCTGGAAAAACAGGTAGCTGACGGCGAAGGCGATCAGGCCCGCGCATATTACTGACAACAGCCACCCGAGCTGGAGGACCACAAAAAGCGCGAACAGGGGCGCGAACAGGGCGAGCCGGATCAGGGAGTATTTCACGAAAGCCACGGTCCAAGTTTAGCCGCCCTGCCTGTGAGCCCGCTCCGCGCCGCCGTCGGGCGCTTCAGGAGGCGTTTCCGATGTTCTTCCGGTGTTCTTCTGTGGGCATACCGTAATCTCCGGGCCGGGCTGCGGAGGATAGACTTGAATGCATGCTCCGTGTTGTTATAGCAGTCGCCGTTCTTGCCATATTTGTCTACGGACTGGTGGACGTGATCCGGACTGAAGCACGCCTCACGAGGGGCATTTCCAAGCCTTCCTGGATCGTTGTGATGATTGTCCTGCCGGTGGTGGGCGCCGCACTCTGGTTCCTGATCGGCCGCCCGCGCAACACTCCCCAGGTTCAGCGGAGCTACAGCCACCCCACCGCCCCGGACGACGACCCCGATTTCCTCCGCAACCTTGAACTCCGCCGCCGCAACCAGGCCGAGGCCGCCCGCTTGAAGAAGCTCAAGGACGACCTCGACGCCAAAGAGCGCAATCCCGGAGGCGGCGCTGGTGGGTCGGGCGGCGCGGGCGGCACCCGCGGAAGCGGCGACTCTGGCGTCGAAGGCAGCGACGGGGTCAAATAGGCCTGTTCTCTGGCCATTCGCCAATTTTGGCCGGAATGATCGCCCCCAATGCGGCCATATATGGTGAATGGCCGCGGCTTTGTGGCGGTGCAGCGCGCCTGCGAAACCGCCCACGGGCCCTCCACTTGTCCTCCACACCGCCCCGGAACTGTGGATAACGCTTCAGAGGACCTCCAGGGGCACCAGAATGCTTTTATGCGCCGTCCTCCAGCACTTCCCAGGCATCTGCTCAGCCAGCCGTTCACAATCGTGCAGGCCAAGGCGTCCGGCCTGACACGCAGGCGAACGCGGGCCAAGGACCTGAACGCCCCCAGCCATGGCATCCGTGTGCCGGCCGCCATCGAGATCACCCTGCTGGTCCGAGCCCGGTCCCTGGCCGACGCAACGGGAGCAATTGTCAGCCACCTGACCGCCGCCGCGCTCTGGGGATTCCCGCTGCCCCTCTGTTTTGAGGCCCATGTGCTCATCCATCTGACTTGCCTGCCCGGCGGCCGCGCCGTGCGTCGCAAGGACGTGGCCGGGCATGAGTTGGCGCTGGTGCCGGACGAAATCACCGAAGGCCGCTATGTAACGTGCACTTCGCCGCTCCGGACCTGGTTCGATCTCGCCGGAATCCTGAGCCTGGACGAGCTGGTCATCGCCGGTGATTTCCTGCTCCGCCGCAGGAACCCTTTGTCCACGCTGGCAGCCCTGGACAAATTCCTGGCTACCAAGGCCGGCAGGCCAAGGTACCGGAAGGTCATGGCGGCTCGTGCCCTCGTCCGTCCGGGCACTGATTCGCCGAAGGAGACCGAGCTCCGGCTGTTGCTCCTGAAGCACGGCATCCCGGAGCCATCCATCAACGAGCCCATGTTCGATGAAACTGGCGGCTGGATCCAGGACCCGGACATGTCCTACGAAGAGCTCAAGATTGCCGTCCAATACGACGGCGGCCACCACGCCACAGCCGCCCAACGCCGCAGTGACATCTTCCGCGACGAGAATGCGAGAGACCTCGGGTGGCTCGTAGTGGTGCTGACGCAGTGGGACCTTGACCCGTTTGGGCCCGGCATGGAGCCCAACGCCGTCACAAGAGTCCGGGCGGCGCTTCAGGACCGGGGATGGAGCTCGGGAACCTAGGGCACGTCGGGAAACTACTGCACGTCGGGAAGCTAGCCAGGCCGGCGTGGCCAACTCCACCGTCTGCTCAACTCCACCCCGTCTGCTCCACAACCCCGGCCCACTCCACGATTCGCCCAAAATGGCCGCTCAGCAACCAGGCTTAGCGGCCATTTTTGGCGAATCAATGAGACTCCGGGCCGATGAGTCCCGGCCCCAAAATCCTGAAAGCTCCTGGGCCCTTACAGCCCCGAGTAGGAGTGCAGGCCGTTGAAGAACTGGTTCACGATGGTGAAGTTGAAAATCACGCACAAGTAGCCCACGATCGAGAGCCAGGCCGCCCGGGTCCCCGTCCAACCACGCGTGGCGCGGGCGTGCAGGTAGCCGGCGTAGACCACCCAGATCACGAAGGTCCACACTTCCTTGGTGTCCCAGCCCCAGAAGCGGCCCCAGGCCTTCTCGGCCCAGATGGCGCCGAACATCAGTGTGAACGTCCAGCCGATGAAGGCGATGGCATTGATGCGGTAGGACAGGTTCTCCAGGCTCAGTGCGGACGGCACCAGGCGCATGAATCCGAGCTTGTCGGCCCCGCCGGCGGCAATCGTCTTCTGCCGGTGCGACTGCACCAGCTGCAGCGCGGACATGGCGAATGTGAGGGTGAACAGCGCCGAGGACATCACGGCAATGGACACGTGGATGACGAGCCAGTAGCTCTGCAGCGCAGGTACCAGATGGCCTACAGGCGTCCAGTAGGCCACGGACGCAGCGACCAGCATGATGATGGCCAGACCCACCACAAACGTTCCCAGGAACCGGAGGTCGCGCCGGATCAGCACCAGCAGGAACACTGCCACGGCCACGAATGCGCCGGTGGTCAGGAATTCGTACATATTGCCCCACGGCACCCGGCCCGAGCCGACGGCCCGTGTAATCACGCCGGCGGCATGGATCAGGACACCCAGAACGGTCAGCGCCACGGCCACACGGGCGGGTGCACGGCGCTCGGCTGCGTAGCGCATGTCAGCGTCGGCTGTCTGCCCCACCCCGGCATTGCCGCCGGACTGCTTTGCGGAGACGGACGACGACGGCCGCTCGGCACGGCCCGCCGGCCCGGCAAGGTGCCCCCCGGTCCGGTCAGCGTCGGCAGCGTCAACGCCGCTTTCGCCACGGTCGTACGAATAACCGCCCGAGGCACCGCCCGCGCCAACTCCGGCACCCACGGTTACCTTGGCGGCGGCACCTGTACCGGCGGCGGCCTCGGCAGCCCTGAGATCCACCGCGCGCAAGGCCTTGCTGCTCTTGGCCAGATCCCAGGCGAAGGCGATGAAAGCCACCGTGTACGTGCCCGCAGCAAGCAGCATAAACAGCTCGCTGTATTGGCCCATGATTTCGTTGATGGGAAACATTACTGGTCCTTCTTCGGCTCGTGTGAGCCAGCTGGTGACTGGATGGAGTCTGCGCCATTATCGCCCGGGCGGCTGGGAATATTCTGGGTGATCCCGGGCGGGGCGGAGGCAGCTGTGTCCAGCCCCCATTCTTTGGCAAGCATTTCCCTGATGGCAGCTGCTTCCGCGGCCAGCCGGTGGTCCTCGCCGCGGGCCAGGAGCCCGCACTCAACCATGGTGCGGCCGTCATCGTGCGTTCCTGTGCGCACCCAGACGCGGCGGCGGTTCACGTAAAGCGAGGTCACCAGGCCGCCGACGGCGGTCAGGGCGAAGATGAGGACGTAGAGCTGGCCCGGGTTGTGGTGGATGTCCACGCCTACGTACCGCTTCACGCCGTCGAAGCTGATGGAGCCTTTGCCGTCCGGAAGGGTGTAGCTGCTGCCCGGAGCCAAGGTGATGCCCTTGGTGGGCAGGTTCCTGGCGTTGAGGGGCGTCAGTTTCTTGACGTCCAGCTCAAAGACATTCTGCGGGGATCCGTTATCCAGCCCGAGGTCGCCATAGTACGAGTTCAGGGTCAGCTGCGGGTTGATGAGTTCGGGATCCCCGCTGAACGAGACTCCCTTGTCTGTGACGAAGGCGGTGGGGAGGAAGAAGCCCGCGAAGCCAAGCTGATCGGGCTTGGCGTCCGGGACCTTGATGACCACGGAGGAGTAGTAGTTCTCCCCCTGGAGCTTGGCCACGACAGGCCCTTGCATGGCGATGTTCCCTTTGCTATCGCGGATGGTGACCAGGGGCGCGTAGCCGTTTCCCGTGAGGTAGATGCTGGTGCCGCCGAGGCTGAGGGGATCGTTGACCTTCAGCACCTGCTTCCGGGCGGGCGAATCCGGGGTCTCCTTGGTGGTCACGTCAGCCTTGAAGTCGATGGGCTGGCCAAACTTGCCCTTCGATTCGCGGTCGAACGCGACCTGGAACTTGTCCAGCTGGATGGAATACGGTTGCAACTGGCTGCTCTGGAAGTTGGTCCCCGGCGTGAACTGGTCATAGCCCACCAGGGTGTTCACGAAGGTGTCGCCTTCCACAAGGATGCGCTGGCCGCTATACCCGAGCAGGCCGCCGAGGGCCACGGACACCAGCACACCGATCAGCGAAGTGTGGAAGACCAGGTTGCCGACTTCCTTGACGAGGCCGCGTTCGGCCCCCAGCGAGGGCCGGGCGCCGTCGTCGTCCCTCACCTCAACGCGGTAACCGCGTTTCTTCAACAGCTGCGCGGCATCTGTGATGGCGCGGGACGCCGGGACGCCGGATTCGGCGGGCAGCACCATGGTGCCGTACTCCGGCAGGCGGGAGAGCCGACGGGGCGTGCGGGGAGGCTGGGAGCGCAAGGCTTTGTAGTGGGCAATGGCCCGCGGCACCACACAGCCGATCAGCGAGGTGAACAGCAGGATGTAGATGGCTGAGAACCACGCGGACGAGTAGACGTCGTAGAGCTGCACGGAATCCAGGATCTTCCCGTAATCCGGGTGGTCCGCGATGTATTGCGTGACGATCGACGGGTTGGCGGGCCGCTGCGGGAACAGCGATCCGGGCACCGCGGCAACAGCCAGGAGCAGCAGCAGGAAAAGCGCGGTGCGCATGCTGGTCAGCTGCGTCCAGGCCCAGCGCAGCATGCCTATGACCCCCAACGCCGGCAATGCCGCCTCAGCCTTGGCCGCAGAAACGGGGCTGGCCGCGGGAGCCTCCGGGGCAGGGGACTTCTTCTTTACGTTCACACGCTCGCTCATCAGATCGGCAACTTCACATCGGTTTGGAACCAGTACTGCAACCCGGTCACCCAGGTCCCCCACACGCCGCTGGCCATCAGCAGGCCCAGCACTATCAGGATTCCGCCGCCGATCCGCTGGATGGCGAGGCGGTGGGTGCGGAAGAAGGACATCACGCCGATCCCCCGGCGCACGGCAAGCGCGATCAGGAGGAACGGGATGCCCAAGCCAAGGCTATAGACGAAGGCCAGGAACGCGCCCTTGGCAGCCGAGGATCCCCCGGACAGGCTCAGCAGCTGGACGGCGGAGTAGGTGGGGCCGATGCACGGCGCCCAGCCGAGTCCGAAGGTGATGCCCAGCAGCGGTGCACCCCACAGACCGGCCGGCGGCTTGGCATGGATTTTGGCGTCGCGCTGGAGCCAGCCGACGCCGCCCATAAACACCACGCCCATAACCATCACCAGGAGGCCCAGCACCTGCGTGATCCAGGCGTTCTGGCTGCCCGTGATCAGGGTGCCCAGCTGGCCGAACGCCCCGCCGAGCAGCACAAAGACCACAGAGAACCCCAGCACGAACAGGCCAATGCCGGCCAGCATGCGGCCGCGCTTCTGCTTCTGAAGATCGACGCCGGTCAGTCCCGTGACGTAGCCCAGGTACCCGGGCACCAGGGGCAGGACGCAGGGCGAGAGGAACGACACGAATCCGGCCAGCAGCGCCACCGGGATGGCCAGCAGCAGCGAGCCGTTCAGGATGGCCTCCGCGAAGGGACTGTTCACTGTCCGGGGCCGCCGTTACTCGGCCACGGCGGTGGAAATGAGGGCTCTGAGAGTGCCCTTCTGGATTTCGCCCAGCACGCGTGAGGCAACCCGGCCCTGCTTGTCAAGCACAAGTGTGGTGGGCACGGCTCCCGGTGGCACCAGGCCGGAGACGGCGAGGAGCACGCCGCCGTCCTTGTCGTCGAAGCTGGGGTACGTCAGGTTGAAGGTCTTGTCGAACGCTTCGGCAGTGGCTTTCTCATCGCGCAGGTTCACGCCGAAGAACTGGACGCCCTGACTTTTGAACTCCTGGTGCAGGCTCTCCAGCGACGGCGCTTCCACACGGCACGGTGCACACGCGGCGAACCAGAAGTTCAGGACGGTCACCTTGCCGAGGAAATCAGCGGGTGCCACGGCTGTGCCATCAAAGAGCGCTCCGTTAATCTCGACGGCGGCCTTGCGGTCGGCCGCCGCGAATTCCGTCACCGAGCCGTCCCCGGCAACGTAGTTCTTGTTATCTCCCGCTTTGGCCTGCTTGGCCAGTGCGTCTTCCTGCGCACAGGCGGACAGGCCCAGCGTCAGCGCGGCGAGGGCGACACCGCCGGCGGCGAGGACGCTGCGGCGGGACGTTGATCCGTTGTTTCCGGTGATCCTGTTATTTCTGATGATCCTGGTCATTTCTGTCATCCATGTCTATGCGCCCGGGGTGCTGGCAGCACCGGGAAGAAGCGCGGCAGCAGGCTCGCTGTACTCAACGCGCAGGAGGGAGCCGTCGTCGTCGAACACCAGGGAGGTGAGCGACGTCAGCGTGCACTCGCGTTTGCGCGGATCATGCCAGAGGGGTTTGCCCTCGGCGCTGAGCCGGGTGGCCCAGATGGGCAGCTGGTGGCTGACCAGGATGGCTTCGGGGCCGTGAGTGCCATAGTCATCGCCGGCCAGGTCGATGGCGCGGAGCCGGGCGTCCTGCACAGCGGCCATGACCCGGGCTGCCTGCTCCCTGTAGGGCTCGCCCCAGGAAGGCTTGAACGGGTTGAGCAGGTGCGGCCAGTGCCTGGGTTTCCTGAGCTCGGCCTTGGTGACCTTCATGCCTTCGAAGTAGTTGCCGGCCTCGATGATGCGGCCCTCGGTGACGACTTCCAGGTTGAGGGCCTGCGAGGTGGGCAGTGCCGTTTCCTGGGCCCGGGCCAGCGGGGAGGCCGCGAGGTAGACGATCCTTGCACCCCGCGCAGCGCGCTCGCGGAAGTACTCAGCGAGCGTGTGGGCCATCTGCCGGCCAAGCTCCGAGAGGTGGAATTCCGGCAGCCGGCCGTAGAGGACACCACGGGGATTGTGGACCTCGCCGTGGCGGAGCAAATGAACAGTGGCTTGGGGCATGTGTACCAGTTTCTCAAAGATGTCGGGCGATTTGAAATCTTCTACAGGGAGTAGAACTCAAGAATTTTGAAAAATGTTCCCTGCAGCCGGAATAAAGGATGCAAATGCATGTTTATACTTGGTGAAGCAGTTAGTTGAGGCTTCAACAAATGAAGTTTCAACCGACGATCAGATGTCCTTCCACCCAACACTCTTCACAGCAGACCCAAGGAGATACACCATGGCACTTCCCGCTAACGTCACCACCGGCACCTGGACCCTCGACAACTCACACAGCGAGATCGCCTTCACCGTGCGCCACGCAGGCATCAGCAAGGTCCGCGGCCAGTTCAAGGACGCCGCCGCCACCCTGGACCTCGCCGAGAACGTTGCCGACTCCACGATCAACGCCACCATCCAGACCGCCAGCTTTGACTCCGGCGACGTAAACCGCGACGGACACGTCCGCGGCGAAGACTTCTTCGACGTCGAGAAGTTCCCGGAAATCTCGTTCGTTTCCAACGGCCTCGTTGCCAACGGCGAGAACTACGCGTTGACCGGCGACCTCACCATCAAGGGCGTTACCCGCACTGTTTCCCTCGAGACCGAGTTCAATGGCGTTGCCGTGGATCCCTTCGGTGCGACCCGCGCCGGCGTTTCCGCTGAGACCACCATCAGCCGCAAGGACTTCGGCCTGACCTGGAACGCAATCCTGGATGCCGGCGGCGTCCTGGTCAGCGACAAGGTTGCCGTCAGCCTGGAACTGGCGTTCATCGCACCCGCAGCCTGACCAACGGCGGCCCAGGAGGGCCCCAACCGCAGTCGAACCGGGACGCAACCGGGACGCAACTGCGGACGAGCCAACAAAGGGCGCGCAAGCAGTTGCGCTTCCGGACGTCTTGTCAGTTGCCGTCAGCGTAGTCCTGGGGAATGCGCTCATTGTGCAGGGTCGCAGGTTGCCGTGGGCCGCCTTGGCTGTTTCCAGCCATGCTTTGTTATCAGCACCCCCGCTCCCTGGAGTCCACGGAGCGGGGGTGCTGTGTTTAACGGCGAGCTGTGTTTGTCGGTGTGCTTTGTGTAAGAGATGCGGTTCAGTGGCCTACGAGGTGGTTAATCGCGTAGGGCTTTGGTGCTGCTGTGGCGAAAGTCGACTGGAGTGATCCCGGCCGTTCAACACGATTTGGCTAAGAATTTCCTAGAATTCGCCCGATGTGCGGTCTACAGTGAAGCCATGACGAACCCTAGTGATGTACCTCAGCCTCAGCAGCCGGGTGCGCAGCCGCCGGCAAGCAACGTACCTCCCGCAGGCAATGTACCTCCCGCCGGCTATCAGCCGCCGCAGGGATACCAGCCCCCGGCCTACCAGGCACCGCAGCAGGGTTACCAGGCGCCGGGCCAGCCCAGCTATGGTGCGCCCATGGGCGCACCGAATAATGCACCGCCGCCGGGTCTCGGATACGCCGCACCGGCCCGGAATACGTTCGGGCTGAATTTCGAAAACATCGGGCAGCGCGTGTCAAACACCCAGGGAGTCCCGCAGCAGCTGGTCATCGCGTACTGGCTCTGGATCGCGGCAGCAGCGTTGGGCGTGGTTCTCAGCCTGGTCAACATGTTCACCATCACGAATGCCCTCGGTGGGTTGATGGTGGGTGCGGGCATCACAGGCCTCATTTTCAGCCTGATCTTTGCGGCCCTGTACATATTCATCGCCATCCGGCTCAAAGAGGGCGCCCGTTGGGCCCGGTTGGTCCTGTCGATTCTTGGCGGCTTGGCCATTCTTGCATTCATGATTCAGCTGGTCACGGCCAATCTGAACTTCATTGGGTCAGCGGTCGCCGCCGCAGCGGCCATTCTTATGTGGTTGCCGCAGTCGCAGGAACATTTCAAGAACTGACAAAGGCCAAACGGCTGCGGCCGGGGACACAGCGTCCCCCGCAGCTGGGCGAAGAAGGCCGCGGCCGGGTGCAGTCCACCCCGCCGCGGCCTTCCGCTTTTCCAGACCAGAGCGTGCCCAAAGCCTGAACCGACCAAGGCCCGTCGCCTGCCCTGCGCCGACCTGGCACTCTTGCCAATGCCGGCACCGGAAAACCGCTCAGGAATGACCCGCAGCACACCTGCCGCGGGGTACGGTGGAACTAAACCATGCTGGGGGCAGGGCAACGTTGCTGGTCCCGGTGGCCGATTCGAAAAGTCGACACGCAAAGGACCGCTCATGAGCACTCCCCCAGTCCAGCCTCTGAACCCGAACGAGCCGGAGTCCGGCAGCCAGCCCCCGGTCCCCCAGTACGGCCAGAACACCCCGCCCGCACCCCAGTACGGCCAGAACACCCCGCCCGCACCGCAGTACGGCCAGCAGCCGTACGGCCAGTCCCCGTACGCGCAGTACCCATCGGAACAGGCTCAAGGCCAGAGCCCAGGTGGAATCCCCCGGCTGGTCAACATCGCGTTCTGGCTGATCCTCGGTGCAGCCGCGGTGTGGGTCATCTCATTCATGATCGCGATCCCCACACTGGACGATCCGGCCATGCGCCGCATGTTCGATCAGCAGATCGCCGCCGGTGGTGCGGACATCCAGTTTGAAGACATCAAGGGCTTCATCATCGGCACCATGGTGGTCATTGCGATCATCGGTGCGGGACTTTACGCACTTGTGGCCTTCAACGTCCGCAAGGGTAAAAACTGGGCCCGCATTCTGGGAACTGTGTTCGCTGCCCTTTCGCTCCTGACCCTCGGCCCGCTGGGCCTCGGTACGCTGGCCATCCTGGCCGGGATCGCTGCGATCGTGATGCTGTACCTGCCTGCTTCGGCGCCGTACTTCCGGAAGCAGCAGCCGTTCGCCGCTCCCTATTCACAGCCAGGCAACCCATACGGCCAGTAGCCGGAACCGGGGGCGTCAAGCCCCGACCGCTTATGTGTTAAACCCATCCAGCGGGCGTGGGCCCCAGAGCCAAGAGCGATCTAGGCAGTCTCACCCGGGGTCTGCGCCCGCTGTGCGTGGTACGCAAGGATCTGCAGTTCGGTGGCCATGTCCACCTTGCGGAGATTCACTCCATCCGGGACCTGGAGCATGACCGGAGCGAAGCTGAGGATGCTGCGGACGCCAGCAGCAATCACACGGTCGCACACGCCCTGTGCCACGGTGGCGGGCAAGGCGAGCACCACCATGTTGGCGCCAGTCCGCTGCAGCACCGGCTCAAGGTCCGCCACATCGCTGACCCGCAACCAGCCCACCTCGTTGCCCACCACCATCTGGTCGGCGTCGAAAATGGCCACCACGTCAAAGCCCCGGGACTCAAAGCCGCCATACCGGGCCAGTGCCTTGCCGAGGTTGCCGGCACCCACAATCGCGACCTTCCAGTCATGCGTAAGCCCCAGCGCTGCGGCGATGTGCCTGCTCAGGTACTGCACTTCGTAGCCCACTCCGCGGGTGCCGTACGAGCCCACGTGGGAGAGGTCCTTACGGAGCGTTGCCGAACTCACGCCAGAGGCTTCGGCAAGGGATTCGGAGGAAACCCTCTCAATACCTTCAGCCAGCAGAGTGTTCAGGGCACGCAAGTAAAGCGTCAGCCGGGCCACGGCTGCGGGCGGAATCTGCTTTGCAGCAGCTCCTGTTCCCCCATTGACAGCCTGGGGAGTTGATTCCAGCGAAGTCACTATCTGCTCCATTGCGTCGCGTTGTGAGTCCACTCTAGATCCCCGACACATGTGTCGACAAAGCAGGTGCCATTTCGTGGAACCGGTTTCCTATTGCGCCATGGCCCGCTGAAGGACACGTTCCAGCCTGATCTCATCGATCTTCCAGAAATCACGCTGGATGCCGTCCACCAGAACCACCGGGATCTCCTCCGCGTACCGGTCGCGCAGTGCCGGATTGTTGTCTACTGACTCTTCTGTCCACTCAAGTCCCAGAGCCCCTGTAACGCGCCCGACGGCGTCGCGCGCCTCTGCGCACAGGTGACAGTCTGCTTTGGTGATGAGGATAACCTCCGGTTTTGCCATGGCTCAACCGTATCGCCGTTGGCGGGGCGAGGCGACGGCGATACGGCAGCGGGTCTATGGATTGACTAGACTCGTGGCATGCCCGAGGAGAAGTACGTCGCTGTAGTCACGCAGCCGGTTGCGCTGCAGCAGCACGGCGAAGCTGCGTTCTTCGACGTCGACAACACCCTGATGAAGGGTGCCAGCCTCTTCCACGTGGCCCGCAAAATGTACGAACGCAAGGCGTTCACGCTGACACAGGCGGCCGGTTTCGCGTGGAAGCAGTTCAAGTTTGTGCTCCGCGGCGAAAACATGGACGACGTCCACGCGGTCCGCGATTCCGCTCTTACGCTCGCGGCCGGCATCACCGTTGCCGATGTCAAGGCGCTGGGCGAAGAAGTCTTTGACGAAATGATCGCCTCCAGGATCTGGCCGGGAGCCAAGGCTTTGGCCCAGCAGCACCTGAGGGTGGGGCGCAAGGTCTGGCTTGTGACGGCCACGCCGATCGAAGTTGCCACCGTGATTTCCACCAGGTTGGGCCTCACCGGCGCCCTGGGGACAGTTGGCGAGATCAAGGACGGCTCCTACACCGGGCGGCTGGTGGGTGACATCCTGCACGGCCCGGCGAAGGCCGTGGCCGTCCAGGGCATCGCGGACGCCGAAGGCCTGGACCTCAAACGATGCTGGGCCTACAGCGATTCCTACAACGACATCCCGTTGCTGACTCTCGTGGGACACCCCGTGGCCATCAATCCCGACGCCAGGCTGCGCCGGCACGCGCGCGAGCACAACTGGCCGGTCTACGATTTCCGCTCCGGACGCCGCGCGGCCACCCTCGGACTCAAGGCGGCCACTGTGGGCGGCGCCGTGTACGGCCTCTGGCGGGGCTTCTCGCGCTTCCGCAGGCCCACTGTCTAGGCCCCTGGCTCCCCTCTCCCACCGTCTTCCCGCACCGCCGTCCGCCGTCCCCGGCCGTGCAGCCGGCATTCCGGAGCATCAACCGGCCGCGGTGCTTCGCGTAGGAGCGCATCGCGACCGAACGCGGAACAGAGGTCGCCCAGCGACCGCCGGAGCGCCTTTCAGGCGAAGTGAAAGCCCGCGGGTCCCGGCCCGAGCTTGCGAGGGTTTGGGCAGGGCTGAACGCTAAGCGACGGCGAAGCGCCGCGGACGGTCGGACGCCCAACGAAAATGCCCGCTGCCGGAAGGCAACGGGCATTTCACGCAGTGCGAAGTATCTCTACTTCTTATTGCGGCGCTGGTGGCGGGTCTTACGAAGCAACTTGCGGTGCTTCTTCTTGGCCATACGCTTGCGACGCTTCTTAATAACTGAACCCACGAAAGTTCCTTACCAACTAGATGCAGTACCTGCCTGTTGGATGAGGTCCGTGGACTAAGCAACAGACTGAACAACTGACAGATTCTTACAATGACCTAAAACGTTCCTTTACAGGGTACCGCTTATCGAGGGCACCCACTGACCGCCGGACCGATGATTACCTGCGGCTTCTGTCAAAGGCACCGCGAGGCCGGGGCGCGAGGGCTCAGGCAGTCTCCGACTGGCCGTCCACAACAGCACCTTTGAGGTACTGTTCGACGGCGTTTTCCGGCACCCGGAATGAGCGGCCGAAACGTACGGCGGGCATTTCTCCGGAGTGGACCAGACGGTACACGGTCATTTTGGAGACGCGCATGACCTCGGCCACTTCGGCCACGGTCAGGAACTTCGCGTTCGAGAAGTTCTGCTCTGCGGACATTTCCCTTATTCCTTTGCTGACGGCTAACAACGGCAACGTATTGATCCCCAACTGCGGTGTGCCGATGCTGAGTCATCCAACAACCATGTGCTAAATACTCTAGAGGCTGATGGGGCCATTGTGAAAGCCATTGGAGGTAATCAGTTCTCGTTACCGCCCCGGATTTTAGCCCTGAAGTGCCAGGCGGCGCTTGCGTGCCGACGCCGCTAGCTGGCCCAGCACCGACGCCGTCACGTCCCACTCCATGCAGGCGTCTGTCACGCTCTGGCCGTAGACCAGTTCAGAACGCCCCGCCGCATGATCTTCGACGTCAAGAGTCTGTGCCCCGCCCACCAGGAAACTCTCCAGCATCACGCCGGCGATTGCCCCTGCCGCAGCACCGGAATCCTCCAGCTGGGCACCGATTTCGAACGCAACCTCGGCCTGGCGGTGGTGGCTCTTGCCGCTGTTGGCATGGCTGGCATCCACAATGAGCCTCGGGTTGAGCCCCTTAGCGGCGAGTTTGGCTGACGCCGCTTCGACGTCGGCGGCCGAGTAGTTGGGGCCCCTGCGTCCGCCGCGGAGAATCACATGAGCGTCCGGGTTGCCCGCGGTGGCCACGAGCGCTGCCCTTCCGTCGCCGTCCATCCCCAGGAAGGACTGCGCTGCGCCGGCGGCGCTGCAGGCGTCGACCGCAACCTGGAGATCGCCGTCGGTCCCGTTCTTGAAGCCGATGGGCATGGACAGGCCGGAGGCGAGCTGGCGGTGGATCTGGCTTTCGGTGGTGCGCGCACCGATTGCTCCCCACGAGACGAGGTCCGCCGTGTACTGCGGGCTGATCGGTTCCAGGAATTCTGTGGCCGTGGGCAGGCCGAGCGAGGTGACCTGCTGCAGGAAGCCGCGGGCGGCGCGCAGTCCTCCGGCGATGTGGTGGGTGCCGTCCAGGCGGGGATCGTTAATAAGACCCTTCCAGCCCACCGTGGTGCGCGGCTTCTCGAAGTATGTCCGCATCACGATCAGCAGGTCTTCCTTGTGCTTCTCCGCCTGGCTGACCAGCCGTCGGGCGTACTCGAGACCGGCTTTGGGGTCATGGATGGAGCAGGGGCCCACAATCACCAGCAGGCGGTCATCAACGCCATCCATGATGGCGCGGACCTCGTCCCTCCCGCGTTCGACGACGTCCGCCGCCCGGGTGTCCAGCGGCAGTTCCGCAATCATTTCCTGCGGTGTTGGCAGCGAAGTGAACTCGCTGATCCGCAGATTTGAGGTGGGCTGCTTAGAGGAGGAATGCCGGGCTTCGGTGGATGCTGCGGGGCTCATGTTCGGGTCCTGTTCCGGATGGTACGGAGCGGGCCCTGATCAGAACCCGCCGGCGAAATGGCGAAGGGCAGAGAATGATCTCTGCCCTGTTGGCTCTGAAGGAAGTTGGATGCGTGTCAGTTAGACGCGGGCTCCTCCAGAGCCAACGAAAAATACGCATACCAACGGTTAGTCATAGGCACAGAATAACCACGGTTTCCTGCGGACGGCAAATTGTGGTCCCGATTAGGTCAGTCAGCGAGTACCTCCCGCAGGAACTGAAGCTGTTTGATCCAGTGCTGCGAGTCAGGTTCTCTGGCCCAAACTGACTGGCATTAGATGTCGCTTTGGAGGCTCAAAACGACACCTATTGCGAGCCAGTTGGGGTGGGCAGACCTGTTTCGCCCCGGTCAGGCGTCCGTTGTTCCAGTTCATTGAGACCACAACCCCTGGACGGGCACGCAGACCGGTGGCCACGCCGTCGGGCAGTTCCGCGGGCAGCGCCGGCAACAGCTCAATCGCGTGCCGGCCGCCATGCACCCGATGGCTTTGGACCAGGCATTCGGCGAGGCCCGCGACGAAGCCGAAATTGCCGTCGATCTGGAAGGGCGGGTGCGCGCCGAAAAGGTTCGTGTACAGACCACCGCTGAGCCCTCCCCTGTCCGTGGTCATGTCCCTGAAGTACAGCCGAAACAGGGCACTGACACTGGCCGGCTGGCGCAGGCGTGCCCGCAACAGAATCTTCCAGGCGAGGGACCACCCGGTGGATTCATCGCCACGGGAATCCAGGCTTGCACTCACCGCCGCCTCCAGCTCCGGGCTGAGTTCGGCGTCGCCCGCGAGCCACTCGCGGAGCCGGCCGTTCTGCCCGGGCGTGGGCCGGGGAATCCGCGGCAGGGCGGAGCGGGCTTCGGCCACCACGGCATGGTCCTCCAGGCCCAGGGTCTTCGCGAGGGACAAGAGCATGGTGAAGACATCGGGGATCAGGGTGAGGTCCATGGTGGAGGACTCGTCCACGGCGCGCGGGCGGGTATTTCTTCACTGGCGTCGCCGTTGACTGCAGACGCAGAGAAGCTGTTTTCCGGCGAGGTGGACGGGCTGGTTCCCAACGAACCGTCAGGCAACTGGATCAGGTGATCCAGTGCGAACTCGGCGGCGGGCAGAGGACGGCAGGAGCTTCCTGTTCGCGATCAACCATTCCCGGACCGAGGCAACAATCCAGGCATCCGGCATCGATCTGCTCTCGGGCGGGCGCTTCGGCGGCGTTGTTGAGGCGGGAGGCATGGCGGTCATCGCGGAGGATTGACGGTGACCGTCCGCGGGGCCTGGAAGGACAGGAGCCGGATCCACTCGGGCTTCTGGTCCTGCAGCCGGATTCCGGGCAGCGCGGACGCCGTTTCCTGGACGACGACGGCGGCCTCCAGCTCCGCCAGTTTGGCACCCAGGCACCGGTGGATGCCCGAGCCGAAGGCCAGGCTGTAGGCGTTTGGCCTTTCGCCTGGATCTCCGGGCAGCTGCCCGGAGGATCCCGGAATCTGCACAGGGTTCGGCCCTGCGGAGCTGCCGTGATTCCCCGTCAGTTCGAGCAGGATTTCGGCCCCTGCCGGGATCAGCTCATCACCCAGGAGGGTATCCTGCACGGCGACCCGCCGCCATGTCGGCACGGACGATTCGGTGGCGAGCACGTGCCTGACCGTGGCCCGGGCGCCTGCCTCTGCCGCCGCCTCGTCCCAGCTCACAACCCCGGATCCCTGGACGAGCCGGAACAGTGCCGTGCTGATCAACTGTGTGGTGGTTTCCTGCCCGGCGATCAGCAGGAAGTATCCAAGGGAACAGATTTCCGGCGTGGACAAACCGTGGACGGCGAGCGATTTGAACAGATTCCGCCCCGGGGCGTCCACCGCTTCCAGGACCAGTTCCCGCAACCAACGGTAGAAATCCGCTGCGCTGTGGGCCAGCTCCAGCTGCCGTGCCTCGTCCGGGCAGCCCCAGAACAGTTCCAGGGAGTCGATGCTCCACCTTTTGAGCCGGGCCAGATCACGAACCGGAAGTCCCAGCAGCTCCAGCATGATGATTGCCGGCGGGAAAGCAGCCACCGCCTGCACCAGATCAACCTGGCCGGAAGTGTTGAGTTGTTCCAGGGCCTTTGCAGCCGATTCCCGTGCCAGCTGCCGGATGCGTGGCTCAATGGCGGCGACGGTGGCCGGTGTGAAGTAGGCCGCAACCACTTTGCGGATCCCCGCATGCGAGTCTGTATCGTTGCTGGCCAGGACCGAAGGCAGGGCGAAGCGTGCACGCTGCAGCACGCGCAGCGCCTGGCCGGAAAGAGGCGTCGCCGCGATCAGGGCGTTGGCCGGGCTGAAGTCGGCTGGCCTGTGCAGCACCTCTTTGACGGCGTCCGGTTCCCGCAGCACCAGGTAAGGGCACTGTGCCGCTCCGGAATTCTCCATCCCGGGATCTTTAAGTACGGTGTTCGCCTGCGCCGCCTTCATTCGGGCAGCCCGTTCAACCATGCGGCGGCCTGACCCCTGAAATCTGCGGGAGACAGCTGCGACGCCGACGCCCCAATGGCGCCGATCAGCGGGACCGGCAAGGATTCGAGCACCTGCCGGTTGCCGTGTTCCACCATCCCCGGGTTGCCCGGCCAGCTGCCGAGCACCACGCCAAGCACCCCCAGCCCGCGCTTTTCCAGCGCTTCGAGCGTCAACGCGGTGTGGTTCAGAGTGCCAAGGGCTGGCCGGGTCACCAGCAGGAATGCCGCATCAGGCGCCAGAAGGGCTCCGAGACCGGCCAGCGTGCCGCCGTCGGAATCCAGATCCACCAGCAGGCCTCCGGCGCCCTCAACAAGGACATGATCATGGGATTGGGCGAGTTCGCGGATCCTGTCTGCGTGTGCCGCCAGCGGCGGGAGTTCCACTCCGTCGGCGGCGGCAGCGGCCACCGGAGCCAGTGGCTGCTGCAGCACAACGCCGGCTTCGGCCGTCATGGCGCCCGCCAACCGCACGATTTCGGCGGTATCAGAATCACCGCAGGCACTCCCTGACTGGCAAGGTTTGTAGACGGCCACAGTGCGCCCGCGGCCCTGCACAGCGGCGGCGAGGGCCGCGGTGGTCACCGTCTTTCCGACGCCGGTGTCCGTTCCTGTGACCAGGATGATGTCAGGCAGGCTCATGGCAATTCCTCCAATATGCTGCGCAACACCGCGCAGCTGTGTTCAATGTCCTGCGGCGTCAGTGTGGCGCGCGCCGTGAGCCGAAGCCGGGATACCCCGTCCGGGACCGACGGCGGCCGGAAGCATCCGATCCGTAGGCCCGCAGACCGGGCGGCGTCCGTCGCTTCCACCGCCGAAGCGGCGGACGGCATCGCGATGGACTGCACAGCTCCGGCTGCCTGCTCGAGCGCAGATCCGCGCGAGTGCAGAACAGACGCCAGGCCCCGGGCAAGGGCATCGGCATTGCTCCGGACAGCCCCGGCGCGCCACGGTTCTTCGCGGATGATCCGCACCGCGGCCAGGGCGGCAGCGGCGGACGCCGGTGCCAGCCCGGTGTCGAAGATGAAACTGCGGGAGCGGTTGATGAGGTGTTCGCGCAGCAGCGCCGGACCGAGGACCGCGCCGCCCTGGCTGCCCAGGGCCTTGGACAGCGTGGCGGTAACAACGACGTTCGGGTGGCTGGCAAGAACCGTCCCGGCCACCGACCCGTATCCCTGATAGCCACCGGCGCCCGCCACACCCAGGCTGTGCGCCTCGTCCACCAGCAGCACGGCGTCGTGCTGCTCGGCCAGAGCCAGCAGTCCGGGCAGCGGCGCCTCGTCGCCGAGCACGCTGTACACGGACTCGACGGCGATCAGCGCCCGCGGTTCCGTCCGCCCGGCAAGCAGGCGGCCGGCTTCATCCAGCCCGTTGTGCCGGAACGATTCCGTCCGCGAGCGGCTCAGCCGGAAACCGTCGATCATTGACGCATGGCAATGCTCATCCGCCACGATCAGGGTGCCCGGCCCGCCCAGCGCCGTGATCACTCCCAGATTCGCCAGATAGCCGGAGGAGAAGACCAGCGCCGCCTCCATGCCTGTCAACCGGGCAAGTTCCTGCTCCAGCTCCAGGTGCAGTTCCGTGGTCCCGGCCACCAGACGCGAGGACGTGGCGCCGGTACCCCAGAGTGAGCCCGCGGCCGCGGCGGCCTCCGCCAGGCGGGGATCCCTGGACAGACCGAGGTAGTCGTTGCTGGCAAGGTCCACGAAGTGCTCGCCCGCGCCCCGGGCGGACGGCCGGCGGACCAGCCCGCGGCGCTCACGGACCGTGGCCTGCCGCTCCAGCCACTGCGTCATCGAGGCACTCACGCCGCGTCCCCGATCCGGGCTGTGGCCCCTTCGTGGACCTCGGCCACCGCCGCCACCATGCCCGCGGTGATCGTTTCGATCTCCTCCGCCGTGCTGATGTACGGCGGCATGGTGTAAATGAGGTTCCGGAACGGGCGCACCCAGACCCCGTGCCGGATTGCGGCCCGGGTCACGGCGGGGACGTCCACGCCGTCGTGCAGTTCGATGACCCCGACGGCGCCGATAGTGCGGACTTCCTTCACGGCCTCGAGTCCAAGGGCGGACTTGAGCCCTGATTCCAGGCCGGCGCTGATCCTGGCCACGTCCTGCTGCCAGGCGCCGCCGTCGATCATTCCGAGACTGGCGTTGGCCACGGCACATGCCAGCGGGTTGGCCATGAAGGTCGGGCCGTGCAGCAGCGCCCCTGCCGGGCCGCCGGAAACGGCCGCCGCCACCTCGCCGGTGCACAGCATTGCGGCCAGCGTCAGGTAGCCGCCTGTGAGTGCTTTGCCCACGCACATGATGTCCGGGACGACCCCCGCGTGGCCGGCCGCAAACAGTTCGCCGGTACGGCCGAAGCCGGTGGCGATCTCGTCGAAGATCAGCAGCAGCCCGTGCTGGTCCGCCACCCGGCGCAGCACCCGCAGGCACTCGGCCGGGTACATGAACATGCCTCCGGCGCCCTGCAGCACCGGTTCCAGGATGATCGCCGCCAGCTCCCCGGAATGCGCCGCTGCGATGGATTCAAGCTCCGAGGCCCACGCCTGAACGGCTTCCGGAGTGGCGGTAGCCGTGGCAGGCGGACGGGGCGCAAACACGTTGCCGGCCAGCAACCCGGGGAAGGCCGCATGCATGCCGTCCACGGGATCGCAGACTCCCATCGCTGCGAAGGTGTCGCCGTGGTAGCCGCCGCGAAGGCTCAGGAACCGTTGCCGCCGTGGTTTCCCCGACGCGGTCTGGAACTGGACGGCCAGCTTGAGCGCGACCTCCACGGAGACCGAACCCGAGTCCGCGAGGAAGACCCGCTCCAGCCGGGCCCGGCCGGGGGCTGACGGTGCCATGTCCACCAGCCGCTCGGCCAGTTCCACGGCCGGGGCATGGGTCAGGCCGCCGAACATGACATGGCTGAAATCGTCCACTTGCCGCTTGGCGGCGGCGTCCAGCACAGGGTGGCGGTAGCCATGGATCACAGACCACCACGAAGACATGGCGTCCAGTACCTCATGGACGGTGCCGTCTTCGTCCCGCAGCCGCAGCCGCACGCCGTCGGCCGCTTCCACTTCCCACAGCGGAAGGCTGGAACCGGCGGGCGCATAGGGGTGCCAAAGACGGGCCCGGTCCCGCTGGATCAGGTTCATTGGACAAACACCCCGTGGCGCGAGCACTCCGCGCTCCAGCCCGTCGGCGTGACCTGGACCTTCATCCGGCGCCGGCACTGGGAGCAGTAGCGCGGCGGTTCCAGCCGCAGCAGTTCGCCGCAGCGGCGGTGAGAGCCCGACGCCGGCGGCTCACCTTGCGCCGCTCGCTCGCCGCAATGCCCGCAGTAGGTTTCCGTGATGGCGGCGTTCACAGCGACTTCTGGAATTCCTTGATGGGCATGTTCAGCTCGACCAGGAGGTTCAGATCCGCCGTCGCCGGGCGGCCCAGCGTGGTGAGGTAGTTGCCCACGATCACCGCGTTGATGCCGCCGAGCAGCCCCTCCCGCGTTCCCAGGTCGCCGAGCGTCAGCTCGCGGCCGCCTGCGTAGCGCAGGACCGTCCGGGGCATGGCGAGGCGGAAGGCGGCGATGGCGCGGAGAGCGTCTTTGCCGTCCATGATGCCCTGGTTTTCCAGCGGTGTGCCCGGCCTGGGGTTGAGGAAGTTCAGCGGGACCTCGTGCGGTTCGAGGGCGGCGAGCTGGGCGGCCAGCTCTGCACGTTGTTCGAGCGATTCACCCATGCCGATCAGTGCGCCGCAGCAGAGTTCCATGCCGGCGGCCTTGACCATGTTGCAGGTCTCGAGGCGCTCTTCGTAGCTGTGGGTCGTCACCACCTCGGGAAAGTAGCTGCGAGCCGTTTCAAGGTTGTGGTTGTAGCGGTGAACGCCCCATTCGGCAAGCTGGTCCACCTGGCGCTGGGTGAGCATGCCGAGCGAGCAGGCGATGTTGATGTCCACGGCTTCGTTGATGCGGTCGATCGCGAACTTGATCTGGTTCATGAGCTTGATGTCGGGACCGCGGACGGCCGCGACGATGCAGAATTCGGTGGCACCGGTGGCAGCTGTTTCCTTCGCGGCCTTGACGAGTTCCGGGATGTCCAGCCAGACGCCGCGGACAGGGGAATCGAAGAGCCCGGACTGGCTGCAGAAGTGGCAGTCCTCGGGGCAGCCGCCGGTCTTGATGGAGACGATGCCCTCCACCTCGACGTCCTCGCCGCAGTGCTTCAGGCGGACTTCATGGGCGAGCTGGAGGGCGGCCGGGAGGGCGTCGTCCGGCAGCCGGAGTATCTCCACAAGCTGGCTTTGCGTGAGCCCCACACCCTGTTCCAACACCTGCACTCGCGCGGTTACCAGAATTTCATGGCGGATTGCCTGGGTGCGTGCCTGAATCGTCATCGATTGTCCTTTGAACGGGAGCTGAGCGGGAGCGGCTGGTCCCCACCGACGCTAGTTCGGCTGCGGACTGGTTTTTTTGTTGGATGCCTACAAACAGGCTGCACCGGTTTTGACCTGAACAGACATCTGATCAGGGACCGAGGGCCCCGCCCGCCGGACATCGGGCTCCCGCCCTACCGGATGGTCATCCGGGGCGTCGCGATAAGGCGTGCACCAGGCCTAAAGCCCGGACCCAGATTCCAGTGGTGGATGTGAACTGCCTCCATGCCTCAGCCGACCGGGCGTTCGATCCCTGTCTCGCCGCACGTGCCACTCTCCACCAACGACGACTTCGCCTTCACCGTGTCACCGGAAACCAATGCCCTCGGCAATCCGGCTGGGTAGTCCACCCTGGTAATCCGCCGGCGCGGTCGGGGCAATAATCCGGTTGCGGCCGGCGGCCTTGGCGGCAAACAGTTGGGCGTCAGAGAGGTCGACGAGTCCTTCTGCGGATCCGGCGGGCCCCAACGCGCAGCCGCCGCTGACCGTCACATCGATTTCCACGCCCGCCGCCGCCATTGGCTTCGACGCGATGACCCGGCGGATTCGGTCCGCGACGACGAGCGCCCCACCGAGGTCGGTCCGCGGCAGGATGACGAGAAATTCCTCACCACCCCACCGGCCGGCCACATCGCCGGCGCGCAATTCGCTGAGGAGGCGCGCGGAGAACTCGGCGAGCACCACATCGCCGGCGGGATGGCCGTAGCTGTCATTGACGAGTTTGAAGTGGTCGATGTCGAGCAGGAGCACACACAGCGGGTCGTGGTGGCGCACGGCCTCGGCGTGGTGATGGGCGAGCTCCTCCTCGATGTGACGCCGGTTGTGCAGGCCGGTGAGCCCATCGGTGCGGCTGAGCAGGTCCAGTTCGGTGTTGCGCTGGCGAAGCTGGTCCTGCAGTTTCTTGACGTGCGCGGCCGCGGCGACGCGGGCCACGAGTTCGGCCGGCTCAAACGGTTTCTTGAGGTAGTCGTGGGCGCCGCCGCGCAGCCCGCGCAGGACGTCCTCCATTTCGGTGAGTGTGGTGAGGAAGACGACCGGCAGGTCCATGAGCTTCGGGTCGGCCTTGAGTTCGGCGAGCACTTCGTATCCGTCGGGCCCGGGCATTTCGATGTCGAGCAGGATGACGTCGGGTGGAAGGCGCCTGCACTGTTCAAGCGCCGCCGTCCCGTCGACGGCCTCAACGACGTGATAGCCCTCCGCTTCGAGATGGGAGCGGACGACGGCGCGGATGACGAGCGAATCGTCGGTGATAAGCACGGTAGTCCCGGTCCCGACAGCCGCGGACGCGGACGCCCCCATCACAGCCGTGCAGCCATGGCGTCAGGATCGGCCACGAGCATCAGCTCGCCATCCGTATCGATTGATCCCGAGATCAACGCCACGTCCGGACCGGTGGCGGCCGGGCGGATGTCGGCCACGGCGATGCGCCGAAGCCCCGTGACGGCATCGACGAGCAATCCGAACGTCGTGCCGCCGGTCTCGACGACGAGGACGTATGTGCCGCCGCCGCCCAACACCGAGATGACCGTCAGCGGCGGGTGGCCGGGCAGGATGCCAACGATGTCGGACGCTGTCCCGGGCAAGGAACGGATGCCGGCGGCGGTGCGCACCGCCCGGGTCGCCTCCACCGGGAGGCAGTACGCCGCTCCGGCGGACTGGAAACAGACCATGGTCATCATAGGGTCGGCTCCTGCTGTTTGGCGTCGAGAAGTTTATGGAGTTCGGCCGGGTCGTAGCCGTCAATCGCGAACCGAAGCTGCGCCGGGTCGGACTCCAGCAGGGCACGCCGAGCCGCCCCGAAGGCGCGTTGCGCCGACAGCTGGTCGCCCAGGGCCTCGAGAGCAAGGGCGAGATGCAGGTGGGCGAGCGCATCGTCCTGTGCGAGGTAAACCCACTTGCGGAAGATGACGACGGCGGCCCGCTCGTCCCGCGCCGCGAACGCCTGCTGCCCGGCCTGTGCCAGGCGTGCTATGGCGGCGGATTCGTTCTCGGCTTCCAGGGGCGGGACACGTTGCGTACTCGCGAGCCGTGCGGTCGCCCGCTTGCCGTTCACCGGTGCCCGCACGGCGGTGGCGGATGAAGGCACGGCGGGAACCGCAAGCGGCCGGTAGGCGTAGGTGCCGCCGATCCTCAAGGTCTCATAGCGGTCGCCGACCGCCCAGATCGTCTCGGCCGCGCCGAGAAACAACCACGCCGCAGGCAGCGCGTTCGCGACACGGTCGAGGAAAACCTTGGCATGCTGGGGAGAGAAGTAGATGAGCACGTTGCGGCAGAACACCAGCTGGCACGAACGCACCCGGTCAGGGACGGCGTCCGTGAGGTTGTGGTGCAGCGTGCTGACCCTGTCCCGGACTGATTGGTTGATTTCCCACGACTGGCCGACAGGTGTCAGGTGGCGTGCGATCCGATCCGGCGCCAGGCCCCTGACTTCCCCGGCCGTGTAACGGGCGGCTCTCGTCCGGTGCAGTGCAGAGGTGGACACGTCGGTTGCGATCACCGACCCTGTGACCCCGTGTTCCTCGAGCAGCATGGCAAGGCTGAACGCCTCCTGCCCGTTGGCGCAGCCGGCGCTCCAGATGGTGATCGGCTGCGGCAGCGTCGGGAGAATGTCGCGAGAGAGCACCTCGAAATGCTCGGGGTGGCGGAAGAATCCCGTCTCCTGCACCGTGACCCGGTTGAGGAGGTTCTGGCACAGGCCGGCACTGGTCGAGAGTGCCTGGAGATAGCGGTCGGGGTCCATCCTCAGGCCAGCGGCCTCGTCGCGGATGCAGCGCCGCAGCCGGGCACGCAGGGCGGGCTCGGGCCGGAGGCCGACCTCGGTCCTCAAGAGCTCGGCCACTCGGTCGATGATCATTTCCGACGGTTCGAGCGCGCTCATGGCCGCACCAACGAAACGGCCCTGAGAATCGCGGTCGCGATCTGCTCCGGCGGCAACAAACTCGTGAGCGCACCGAGGCGTTGGGCGGCTTGCGGCATCCCGAAGACCGCGCACGAGGCCTGGTCCTGGCCCAGGGTCTGGCCCCGCTTGCGGTGGATCTCAAGCAGCCCCTTGGCGCCATCGTGACCCATGCCAGTCATGATGACCCCGACGCCGGCGGATCCGGCCTGCTCCGCCACGGAACGGAAGAGTTCGTCGGCGGACGGCTGGTGGATCATGACCGGGACGGTCGCGAGCTCAAGCCGAAGGTTCGCGGCCAGACGCAGGTGGACTCCTCCGGGCGCAAGGTAGACACGCCCTGGCCGCGCGACACTGTTGTGGTTGGCGATCTCCACCGGCAACGCCGATGCACGGGTCATCCAATCCAACAGTCCGCCGGTGAAGTCCGGATGAAGGTGCTGGACGACGAGCACCGGCGCGTTCAGCCCGCGGAGCCCCGCCAGCACGGTCGCGAGCGCCTTGGGGCCGCCGGTCGATGCGGCCACCGCAACGACCGCTTGCCGGCCGCTGCCCGGCTTCGGCGGGTCCGCCCGCGGGATCTTGGCCAGGCCACCGCGGGGATGCCGGATCGCCTGGACCTTGCTGATCTGGCGAACGGTGCGGCGGAGCCGTGTTTCCAGCTCCGTGCTCCAGCAGCCCGGAGCCGGCAGCGCGTCGAGGGCACCGGCGACGAGGGCTTCGACGGCCGACGGGGAATGCCGGTCCTCGATCCGGGAGGAGAGTACGAGGATGGGCGTCGGCGTAAGCGCCATGACCTGTTCGATGAAATACTGACCGCTGCCGTCGCTCGTGCTGAGGCCGAGGATGATGACGTCGGGATTCTCGCGGGCCACGAGCCCGATTGCGGCCGCCCCCGTTGACGTCTGGCCGAAGACGGCGATGTCCCCGTCGCGTTGCAAACCGCGGGTGAGCGGGCCGCCGTGGGTGGGCGCGTCCTCAACGATGAGCACCCTGATCTCTTTGCCGAGCGAGGTGCCGGTCATGCTCGTGCGCCGATCAGACGGTTCACGGCCATGAGCAGGCTGCCCTCGTCGAAGCTGCTCTTGAGGATGAAGCCGTCGGCGCCGGCGTCGAGCCCTTTCTGACGGTCGGGCGCGCTCGAGCGGGAGCTGAGAATCAGCACGGGGATGTTGGCCAGTGATGGATGAGCGCGGACCGCTTCGGTCAACTCGAAACCGTCCATGTTCGGCATTTCGATGTCGGTGAGGATCAGATCGCTGGCTTCCTCGGCGAGCTTCGAAAGCGCATCAATGCCGTCGACGGCGACCCGCACATCGAAGCCGGCCCGTTCCAGGATGCTGCGCTGCAATTCGCGGATGGTCAGGGCGTCATCCACGACGAGGATCCGCTGGACGGATCCGGTGGACGGCGCTTCCCTCAGCTTCGGGGCCCGGCCTCGACCGGAGTGCCGGGCCCGCTGGATGAGTCCCGGCGGGTCCAGCACGATGAGCACGGAGCCGTCGGGTTCGACGCTCGCGCCCGCGACCGCGGGCAGGTGTGCGAGCAGCCCGTTCAGTGCTTTGACGACGACGTCGCGCTGGCCGACGAGTCGGTCCACCTGGAACGCGTGCCGGCGGGCCGTGTCGGCGAGAATGACGACGGGGCCGTTGCTCGGTTCGGCGGAGTCCAGGCCGAGCGTGCCGGCCAGGGTCGACACCGGCACGGGCTGGTCCTCGACGAAGATGACCGGCCGCCCTTCGGCGCTGGACCGGCTCGACGGGTCGTAGCGCTGGGTCAGGACCACCCGATGGAACGGCAGCGCGAAGCGCTGGCCTCCGGATTCGACAAGCAGGCAGCGCAGCACCGCGAGGGTGATCGGGACGATAATGCGGAACTCGGTGCCCAGCCCTGGTTTGGAGCGCACCTCGATCCGGCCGTGCGCCGCCTCGACGCTGGCGCGAACGACGTCGAGTCCGACTCCCCGGCCGGACACGTCGGTCACAAAGGTTCTCGTCGAGAGTCCGGGGTGGAAGACGAGGTGAAGGATGTCCTCCTCGCTCATCCCGTCGGTGTCGATGCCCTCGCGTTCGGCCTGCTCCCTGACTCGCCCCGTATCGATCCCGTTGCCGTCGTCGGTGACGGCGATGATGACTTCGGAGCCGAGCTGCATCGCGTGCAGCCTGATGGTGCCCCCCGCCGGTTTCCCGGCTGCCGCCCGCAGGGCGTCGGACTCGATGCCGTGATCGACGGCGTTGCGCACGATGTGCAGCAGGGAGTCGGACAGCTGCACCAGGACCCCGCGGTCGAGCTCGGTGTCCGCTCCTCGCACGTCCCAGTGGATGGTCTTGGCTTCACCCCGCGACAGATCGCGCACCGCGCGCTGAAGCTTGCCGGTGATGGTGGCCAGGGGCACCATCCGGGTGCGCATTGCGCGGTCCTGCAGTTCGTTGAGGGCCCGCGAGAGATCGTTGAATTCGGAGTTGAGGGTCGGGTCGGCGCCGTATTTCTCCATCAGCATGCGTCCGACGCGCAGGTGGGCGGAAGCCGACTCGCCGATCAGCCGGACCATCTCGTCGAGCCGTTCCATCGGCACCATGACGACGCCGCCGGTGTCGCTATCGCCGGTGGCCTCGGCGGTGGGATGTGGCCGCTGCGCCTCCAAAAGGTCGCCAGCCGGCGTCACCGTGCGTCGCTCGACGGCGGCGAGCTGGCCGCCGGTCGGCGGCTCGGAGGCCGCAGGGCTCTCCGGCCGACTGACGACCGCCAAAGGTTCGGCTGTACCGAGTGTCCTTGCGATGACGTGGCCGAGCCGATCGGCCCCGGCGAGCAGTGTGTCGATGATCTGGGGGGTGACGAGCTGCCGTCCCGCCCTCAAAGCGTCGACGATCTCCTCAAGCTCGTGAGCGACCTGGCTCACCTCGTCGAGCCCAGCGACGGCCGCGGAACCCTTGAGGGTGTGCAGCTCCCGGAACACGGAGCGGATCAGGGTCTCGTCGCCCCCGGCCTGCTCGAGCTGGAGCAAGAGCTGATCCAGGTCGGCGAGGCGAACCTCGGCTTCCTGGGCGAACAGTTCCCTCACCTGTTCCAAGCCGAGCACGCTCACCCTCCCGCTCCGCCCGAGACCATGATTTCGCTGCCGGGGGCGCGGCCGAGCCGATCGGCGGTCAAGAGAACATCTGCGTCCAACAGCACCGCCACCCGGTGTTCCACCCGATAAGTGCCGCCGGTTCCGGGCAGTTCCGACGGGCCGATGGACGCGCCGAGAATCGCCCGATGGGGGAAGGCCGTCGCTGAAAGCCCGATCGGACCTTGCCGGGACTGAAGGACGAGTGCGAATGCGGTAGGCCCGGCGACGGGAAGCCCCAGCAACGCGGCGGTGTCGAGTAGGGGCACGATTTGCCCCCGCAAATTGAACAGCCCGAGCACGTGCGGCGGCGCGGTAACCAATCGGGTCAGGATCGGGGCCGCCACCACTTCCTTGACCCGGTCGATGGGCACGGCGTACAGATCGGCCCCGACCGGGAGAAGCACGGCATGCACGTCAGTCATCGGTGTCCGCTGCCGACACCTGCGGTGGATTCAAGGTTGTGGGCCAGATCCGCGAGATCTCCTGCGGAGGAAGCGATCTGCTGGGCGGTGATCGAGACCTGGCGGCTGGCGTCGGTGAGCTGCTCCATCGTCTCGACGACCTGGGCTGTGGCGCTGCGTTGCTGCTGGGTGGTCAGACTGACCTGCCCGTTGGCATCCGTGACAGCCTCAAGCAGGATCAGTCCGTGCTGCATCTGCTTGGCGCCCTTTTCCATGGCCATCACAGTGGCGTTGGTTTCGCGCTGGACGGCCGCCACGATCGCGGCTATGTCGCCCGCGGAAGTCTTGGACCGCTCGGCCAGACGGCGAACCTCGTCGGCCACCACCGCGAAACCCCGACCGTTTTCCCCAGCGCGGGCCGCTTCGATCGCGGCGTTGAGGGCGAGCAGGTTGGTCTGATCCGCAATGTCGTTGATCAGCACCACCAGTGCGTCGATGTCATTGACCCGCCCGGCGAGGGCCAGCGTGCGCTCGCTCGACAGGGTGATGTCGGTCTCGGCCTGCTCCAGGTTCTGCCTGGTCTCTGCGGTCTGGCGCGCGACCGCGTCGACGGTGTCCGCGATGGCGACCGACGACCGCGCGAGCTCCTCGGTGGTCGCGGTGGCCTGTGTGACCGCCGCACTCTGTTGGGTGGTGATCACCGCCAATTCGTCAGAGGATGCCGACAACTCCGTTGCCGCGGAATTTACCTCGACCCCGGCAGCGCCGAGTTGGCCGACGAGCTGCTGGCAGGTGGCCAGCATGGCGTTGAATGATTCGGCCAGCACGACGAGTTCAACGGATCCTGCCGGAACGGCGCGGGCCGTCAGATCACCCTGTGCTACCCGGTGCGCCACTGCGCCCAGCCGTTTGACCGATCGGATTGTGCGCCAGGCCAGGCCGATCGAAACGGCCGCGGCAAGGACTGCGCCGACGATGACGAGCATGACGGCGCGCTCGATCTGGGTGGCTACCGGTGCAAGCACCTCGCCGGCGTGTTGCCTCACGACGAGGACCCAGTTCAGTTCTCCTACGACGTCATAGCCGCCAATGACGGCGTTGCCCTTGTAGCCGGTGAAGCTGGCCGAGCCAGGGACACCGCTGCTCAAGGCCTGGCGGGTCGCCTCGGTGTCCACGGTCGTGCTCAGCACGCCTGCCGCGAGCAGCGCGGCCCCGTCGGTCGCCTTTCCGAGCGACCCGGTGTCGTAGATCAGCTGGTTCCGGGAGTCGGACACGACGACTTCGTCGCCCGTGCCGAGTCCTGGGCTGAGCAGTTTGGGCAACACCATAGGGTCGAGGTTGGCGACAACGACGGCTTGGACGTGTCCGTTGGCGTCCATTACCGGTTGGGCGATGATCCAGTCGATCTGATTCCCCTGACGGACCAGTGACGTCACCGCCGGTTTGCCGGCGGCGGCGCTCTGGAACCAGCCCTGCCCGGCCGGGGCCAGTTCGATCCCGGCCCTGCTCGTCGACAGAACCTTGCCGGCGACGTCCGTGATCTCCATCAGCGTGTAGCTGCCGTGGGCCTTGTCCATTGCCGCAAGCCGGGCCGCAGTTGCGGGGCTATCGAGTTGACCGCCGACGGTTCCGGCGATGACCTTCAGGTCGCCCTGACGTTCGGAGAGCCAGTCCTCCACCCGCAACGCGGCCACACTGGCCAGGGCAACTCCCTTGTCTTGGGCGGCAGCGGTCAGGCTCGCCGAAGACTGCGTCGTCAGGAGCACCGCCAACACGATCATGAGAGGCAGCGACACCAGCAAACTGGCCGCCACCATCTGAACGCCGAAACGGCGCGGTAGTGCACGCCAGCGGCGTTGGGTGGGCGTGGCCATGTCAGTTCCCGGACTTTCTAAAATTGAGAGCGGCTTCACCACGTTGGCCAGGCGATCTTCATCGCTGACGGACCGAATGCGCGCGCGTGCGTTCGGGACCGAACCCGAATCGGTCCCCAATCGCAATTCCGATTCCGGGACAACTCCCCGAAGGTCGCACTGACTCCCCCCATCCATCGCCTGCCCACCCTAGTCGGCGACGGATGGGTTGTCTATGCCAATCTCATTCAGGAGTACCGTGACGGCCGGGTGAACGCGTACGGCGAGACTGGCGGAGACAGGCAGAAGTGCCCCAAGCTGAACCAGGAGGTTCCGGTTGGGGCATGTCCGCCATCCGCGTCGGACGGGCGTTGAAGCCGGGTCAGCCGCTGATGGCCGATGTCATTTCATCCACGGCCTTCTTGCCGGCGTCCTCCGTCGATAGCCTGTTGAACAGCACTTCGGAGGTGTAGCGCTTGACGATTTCCTGGATGGCGCCCGCGCCCTTCGGCGGCGGAGCGGGAGCCTCGCCGAGTTCATCCTTGATATCGTCGATGAACTTGACCACCTTGACGTCTGCCGGCGTCAGCTTGGTTTCAATAGCCGCGCGGACCCCGGAGTTCGCCGCAACGCCGCGGTCCGCGAGCTGACCAGCCACACGGCCCTGGCCTGGTATCTCGATGGAAGCCGGGTGCACATCAGCCTGGCGGGTGATCCAATAGCCGCACTGCTGGTGGACCGCGAAGGCGACCACCTGGTCACGTTCAACAACGAGGCCGGCAGGATTTCCGCCGAAGAGCTGCCGCCGGGCGTATCGCTGCACCAGATCCCGTGGTACGGCCAGCTGCATGAGGCAGCGGCCGCTCTCGGCAGGGAAAGTTCACGCGGCGCCGAGCCGCTGGCCGAGGGCGCTGTTGCCTCCCAGCTGCGGGCGCTGTTGCCTCGCAGCTGCGGGCCGCGAGGCAGTCCCTTCTGCCGGCGGAGAGTCTGCGGTACGCCCGGCTGAGCGCTGAAACGGCGGCCGCCATGACGGACGTTTTGTCCGCGGCGCGGCCCGATAGCACCGAGTTCCAGTTGGTGGCCGCACTGTCGGAGCGGGTGGTGGCCGCCGGAGCCGAACCGCTGGTTCTCCTCTGCAACGGCAGCTCGCCCCGCGCCTTCCGGCACCCGCTGGCCACACATGCACCGATCGGTCGCCGGGCCATGATGGTGGCGTGCGCCCGGCGCGACGGCTTGGTGGCCAACCTGACTCGCTGGGTAAGGTTCGATTCCGCCGGTCCGGAGGAGCTCGACGCCGAGACCAGGATCGCCGCTGTCGAGGCTGACATCTTTGATGCCACGGTCCCTGGCGCCCGGCTGAACAGCATCTTCACCGAGATCAAGGCGGCGTACGTGCGCCACGGCTTCGGCGCTGAGCAGTGGGAACTGCACCACCAGGGAGGACCTGCCGGCTACGCAGGCCGCGATCCCCGCGTCACGGCCTCCGCCGATGACCGGGTGGTCCCCAACCAGACGTTCACCTGGAACCCCTCCGGGCCGGGCGTGAAGATCGAGGACACCGTCCAACCGACGGAGGCGGGGCTCAAGGTACTGACGACGGACAGCCGCTGGCCATCCACGGTGGTGAATGGCCTGGAACACCCGGTGACGCTGGAACTCTGGGGCGTGGCGCTTCAGCTGTAACAACTTCGGCTGGGATTCCGTGGCGCGACACCGGTGCGCCACGCCCGGTCGTGGACCGATTCCGGCCACCGCGCCCTGCCCGCACCAGTCCGCCCCTGTTATACTGGATGATGGATCTATAAAATAGTCAAGCAAGGGCTTATTGTGATCGGCCGGGAGGCAGGCATGGAAGAATTCTCGGATTTCCGGGCGCCGCTGTACGAGGTGAAGGCCAACCTTTTCAAGGGTCTGGCCCATCCGGTGCGGATCCGGGTGCTGGAACTGCTGGCGGCGGCGCCGGAGGTGTCGGTGACGGATCTTCTGGCCGCCACCGGCCTGGAGGCCTCGCATCTGTCCCAGCACCTCTCCGTGCTGCGCCGCTACCATCTGGTCCGGGGGGAGCGCCGGGCGCTGCAGATGTTCTATTCGCTGGCCTACCCGCAGGTGTCCGACCTTCTGGCGGTGGCGAGGCTCCTGCTCAATGACATGCTGCACACCACACGGGAGCAGCTTGAGCACTCCGAGGCCGCCTCTCAGGCGGCAATACCAGGCAGCACCCGATGAGGGCGCTGGATGCGGCGCGGTCACTGTTGCCGGGCCGGCAAGACTACGCGGATTTGCCGCGCACCTGGAAAGGGGACCTGGTCGCGGGCGTCACGGTGGGCATCGTTGCGCTGCCGCTGGCGTTGGCGTTCGGGGTCAGCTCCGGCGCCGGAGCGGCCAGCGGACTGATCACCGCCGTGATCGCCGGTGTGATTGCCGCCGTCTTCGGAGGTTCCAACATCCAGGTCTCCGGCCCCACCGGGGCCATGGTAGTGGTTCTCGGCCCGGTCATTGCCGCGCAGGGCGCGGGAGCCCTGGCCGCGGTCTCTGTCCTTGCCGGGGTGATCGTCGCCGCCGCCGGGTTGCTGAAACTAGGCCGGGTCGTCACGTTTCTTCCCTGGCCCGTGATCGAGGGCTTCACGCTCGGGATCGCGGTAATAATCTTCCTGCAGCAGGTCCCGGCGGCGTTCGGGGTCAAAGCAGGGCCGAGCAGCAATGCCGCTGCTTCGGCCATGCAGGGCCTCGGAACGGCGTCCCCGGGCGCCGCCCTTGCACCGGCGGCGCTGGTTGTTCTGGTGGCGCTGATCATGCTTGCAGCACCACGGATCCACCCGCAGATCCCGGGCTCGTTGATCGCGATCGTCGTGGCCAGTATCGCCGCCCAGGTGCTGGACCTTCCGGTGGCCCGGATAGGATCGCTGCCCGACACGCTGCCGGCACCGGTCATGCCTTCCCTGGACTGGGCGACCATAACGGCGCTGGCCGGGCCGGCCGCCACGATCGCTGCCCTCGCAGCGATCGAATCGCTGCTCTCGGCCCGGGTTGCCGCGTCGATCTCCGATACCGGCCCCTATGATGCCGACCGTGAGCTCCTGGGCCAGGGCCTGGCCTCAGTCGGCTCCGGTTTCTTCGGCGGCATGCCCGCCACAGGGGCCATCGCCCGCACCGCCGTGAACATCCGCTCAGGCGGCCGGACCCGGCTGGCAGCCATCACGCACGCCTTGGTCCTGCTGGCCGTGGTCTACCTGGCCACCGGCCCGGTCTCCCGGATCCCGCTCGCCGCCCTGGCCGGGGTATTGATGGTCACCGCCACACGCATGGTCTCCCTCGCCACGCTGCGCAGCGTCATCGGATCCACGCGGGCAGACACGGTCGTGTTCTTCGTCACAGCGGTGATCACAGTGTCCTTCGATCTGATCGAGGCAGTGGCGATCGGCATCGCCGTCGCGTCATTCTTCGCCCTGCGCTCCCTGGTCAGGTCCAGTGGCGTGCACCGGGAGGAAATCCCGGGGCCGGTGCAGGACGGGGACGAGCACATCGCCGTCTTCCGCCTCGACGGGGCCCTGTTTTTCGCTGCCGCCGAACGCGTCCTGGACCGGGTCAGCGCGATCCGCAACGCCGACGTCGTCATCATCCGAATGTCTCAGCTCCAGGTCCTGGACGCGACAGGGGCCAGAGTCATCACCGACATCGTCAATGCCCTCGAACGCCGCGGGATCACCGTCCTGATCAAAGGCATCCAGGACCGCCACCTGGCCCTGATCACACGTGTCGGCGTCCTGGAATCCCTGCGCCACCACAAACACCTCTTCGCTGAACTGCCCCCTGCCGTGGAACACGCCCGCAGCCACGTGGTCCGGGCCCGGGCCGCAGGGCACCCCGCCCGGGCCGCCGGGCACCCCGGACGGGACGCCGGGCCAGGGCCGGACACGTCAGAAGCCCCCGGCAGTACTACGGCGCAATGAATGATACGGAGCACTCCTTGCCGCCAGCAGCACCCGCGGAATCCCGGCCGGAACGGGGCCGCCTGCCGCAGTACTCCATGGTTTTCGCTCTTGCGGCCCTCCTCCTGCCCGACGGTTTCTCCGCAGTCCCTGCGGTGCCCGGGAGCGTGGCCTGGACGCCAAAGATGGTCCTGATCTCGCTGGCCTTCGCCGTCCCCGCCGGCCTCACCGCCCTCCACAGTCGGAACCGGGCGGGCCACCACTCAGACGGACCAACCGTGCAACGGCCGGACAGAGGCCGGCCATGACCGCCGAACGCAGCTCACTGCCGGCGTGGAAGTACGCCTGGCCGGGCCGGCCCGACCACACCGCCGACGCCGCCGCATGGAACAGCTGGTACACCGAAACCGATTACGGCTGGGCACCTGCCAGCACGTCGGTGCGCACAGAACTGAACGGGATTGCTCCGGGCCGTGCGCTGGATCTTGGAGCCGGGGACGGGCGCCATGCCGTGTGGCCGGCCAGCCGCGGCTGGCACGTGCAGGCCATGGATTTTTCCACCGAGGCCCTGGCGATCGGACGCGAACGCGCTTACGCCGAGGGCGTGAAGAACCTGATCACGTGGTCCGTGGCCGACGTCATAGCCCATACCCCGGACCCTGCGAGCCTGGACCTGGTCCTGGCAGCCTTCCTTCACCTGCCCCGCACGGACCTCGAGCGCACCACCGCCCGCACCGCACGTGCTCTGGTCCCCGGCGGGCTGTTCCTGTACATCGGTCACGCCCCGGCGGACAAGCGCGAAAGCGCCGGCCGGCCACGGACCGAAGCTGTGCTTCACGACAGCGCCGAGGCGGCGTCCTGGCTCCGGCAGTCCGGACTGCACGTTGAATCAGCCGAATCCCGGTCCCGGCCCGTTCCCGGTGCCCGCCGTCCGGCACTGGACTGCGTGGTTCTGGGCCGCGCCGGCCCGGTCCCCGGACCCCGGAGACTGACCGCCGCGCCGGCACGATCATGTCCCCCGCCCCGCCCACAGCCCGGAAGCCAACCATGGAACGACACCTGAAAAACATCGACGCCGCATCCGTGGAAATCGAAACCCTCGAGCTCCGGATCGACCAGGCACGGGACGATCTCGTGCGGTCGCTGTGCGAGGCAATGGCCGCCCAGGTGCCGGTCAAGGCTGCTGCCGCTGCGGCAAGCATGAGCGTCGCCGAACTATTCGACGCCCTCCGCCAGCATCCGGGTCCCGCGGCTCCCCCAGACGAAAACGGCTGAGTCTTCTGGCTTTTATCCGCCGGATTCCAACCATGGACGCCCCCCTGTCCGACCAACAAAAGGAAACCCTTTGACTGATATCTCGAAAATCAAGGTTCTTGGCTCCGTTGTGGAGCTCGACGGCGACGAAATGACGCACATCATCTGGCAGATCATCAAGGAGCGCCTGATCACCCCGTACCTCGATGTGGATCTGAGGTACTTCGATCTGTCCATCCAGAACCGCGATGCCACCGACGACCAGGTGACCATAGACGCCGCCAATGCCATCAAGGAACACAACGTGGGCGTCAAGTGCGCCACCATCACCCCGGACGAGGCCCGGGTTGAGGAATTCGGCCTGAAGAAAATGTGGGTCTCGCCCAACGGGACCATCCGCAACATCCTGGGCGGCGTGGTGTTCCGGGAGCCCATCATCATCTCCAACATCCCGCGCCTGGTGCCGGGCTGGAACAAGCCGATCATCATCGGCCGGCACGCGTTCGGCGACCAGTACCGCGCCACCAACTTCAAGGTCCCGGGTGCAGGCACCCTGACCCTGACGTTCACGCCGGCCGACGGCTCGGAGCCGATCAAGCAGGAAGTCGTCACGTACGGGGAGGACGGCGGCGTGGCCATGGGCATGTACAACTTCAACGATTCGATAAGGGACTTCGCCCGTGCCTCGTTCGCCTACGGCGTGCAGCGGAATTACCCGGTGTACCTCTCCACCAAGAACACCATCCTGAAGGCCTACGACGGCCAGTTCAAGGATCTGTTCCAGGAAGTGTTCGACGATGAATTCAAGGACCTGTTCGAGGAAGCCGGCCTGACGTATGAGCACCGGCTGATCGATGACATGGTTGCTTCCGCCATGAAGTGGGAAGGCGGCTACGTCTGGGCCTGCAAGAACTACGACGGCGACGTCCAGTCGGACACCGTGGCCCAGGGCTTCGGATCCCTCGGCCTGATGACCTCGGTGCTGATGACTCCGGACGGCACAACGGTTGAGGCCGAAGCAGCCCACGGCACCGTCACCCGGCACTACCGCCAGCACCAGCTCGGCAAGCCCACCTCCACCAACCCCATCGCCTCAATATTCGCCTGGACCCGCGGGCTGATGCACCGCGGCAAGCTGGACAACACCCCGGCAGTAATCGAGTTCGCCCGGACGCTCGAAGACGTGGTCATCAAGACCGTGGAGTCCGGCAAAATGACCAAGGACCTGGCGCTCCTGGTGGGCCCGGACCAGGCGCACCTGACCACCGAGGACTTCCTCGCCGCCCTGGACGGGAACCTGAAAGCACGCCTGGGTTAATCCCGGAACTCGCGGGGCTGGGATGCAGAACGCCCCGCCGCTCTTTCGGGCGGCGGGGCGCTCAGCCCTACGAAAGCACCAGCGCACCGTCCACGCGCCGCGGGATGCCCAGCGGGTTGGCTTCGCGCAGGGAGGGGTGCAGCACGCTCTCCGGTGCGTCCTGGTAGGCGACCGGCCGCTGGAACCTGCGCACCGCCGTCGCTCCTACCGAGGTAAAGAGGGACGTGGTGGCCGGGTACGGGCCGCCGTGCTGCTGGGCCCGGTTCACGGCAACGCCGGTGGCCAGCCGTCGAACAGCACCCGTCCCGCCAATCCGGACAGCTGCTCAAACAAGTCCGGAAATGTCCTCGCCGGGCTGCGCGTGGACCGTGGCCGCGAGGCTTCCCGGCACTTTGGCCAGGACCGCGGACAGCTCGTCCGCGTCACGGTATTCGATGAGCAGGGTGGCGGGGCCAAAGCATTCCTCCAGCAGCTCATCCGGGTGCGCCAGGACATTGGCGGCGGTGGTGGAAAAGACCACGGGAGCCGCGCCGTCCAGCGTCGCGTCCTGATCGACGCTGCCACTGACCACGTCCGCTCCGGGCAGTGCCGCGACGCCGGCGTGCTCGCCGAAGATGGCCCGGATGTACATTTCGGAGCGTCCGCACGTGCCGATGAGGGCGATGCGCGCCTTTGCGGCTGGCGTGCGCGGGTTCGATTCCGGCGCGGCCTGGGAAGTTTCTTCCGGAGTCGAAGCGGAGGTGGGCAGTGAAGCGGCGGTCTCGGCGGCGATCATGGGGAGTGCCCCTTTCCAAAGGCAGGCGTGACAGCCGCTTGACGGCCGGTGAGGATCAGAGAAGATTTTGAGAAAGCGTTTTCTCAAAGCGTTATATGCTTTGTGTCAAGACATCAGTGGTTACGTCAACCGTCAGCCGGAACCACGGTCCGGAGATTCGATGACTGCAACCCGGAAAGGGGCCCCATGGGCAGGAGATCAACCACGCGGCGAATCGGCATTGCCGACGTAGCGCTGATGGCAGGCGTTTCGCATGCCACAGTTTCGCGGGTCATGAACGGCAACTTCACCGTGGACGTGGAGATTGCCGCGCGTGTTCGCGCCGCCGCCACCGAGTTGAATTACCAGCCGAACCCGGTGGGTCGCAGCCTCGCCCTGGGCAAGACGGACACCATCGGGATCGTGGTGCCCGACCTCTCCAACCCCACCTTCCAGGCCATCCTGCGTGGCCTCAGCATGGCGGCTGCCCAGGACGGTTACCGGGTGCTGATCGCCGACTCCTCCGAGGTCTCCAGCGAAGAGGCCATTCTGGCCGGGGAAGCACGACGGCGGTGCGACGGCCTGGTGCTTTGCGCAACGCGGATGAGTGATGCGGAGCTCGAGGAACTCGCCCCGTCGCTGCATCCAATGGTGCTGATCAACCGCACCACAACAGCGGCCCGGACACCCAGCCTGATGGTGGACTATGGCCGGGGCATCCAGGAGCTGGCCGAACACCTCGTCAGCCTGGGACACAGCAAGCTGGCTTTCCTGGCCGGTCCTGCCCGGAGTGCCTCCAACGCCCTCCGCGTTGAAGGGCTGGAAAATTTCAGGGCTGCCCACCCCGAGGTCACGCTTCAGACGCTGGAAGGCGGGTCCAATTTCGAGACCGGCCACGGGGCGGTGGATGCCGTGGTGGCCAGCGGCGCCACCGCCATCCTGGCCTTCAATGACCTTGTGGCCATGGGCCTGCTCAGCGGACTCCACGAGCGCGGCATCAGCGTCCCCGGAGAGATCTCAGTGACGGGTTTCGATGACATCCCGTTCGCGAGGTACACCACCCCTCCGCTGACCACGTCCGCCGTGCCCATTACCGAGCTCGGCCAGCAGGCCTGGCACCGGATGCGTGCGCTGATCCGGAACGATGACACCCCCAGCCCCGGAAAAACCTTCCAGCCGCAGCTTGAGGTGCGCGGGAGTTCGGGGCCGGTCAGGGCTTAGGCTGTCAGGCCAGGGGCGGTCGGCACCAATGCCGCGCAACGCGGGAACGCATCTGGCGCCCGGCGGAACTGAGAGCGTTGAAATCAGGATTCCGGCCAGGGCCTTCGGAAATTACGACGGCGGCTGGAACATTGAGCGCGGATCGTTCCGGCCGCTGGTGTGCCGGCACGTGTCCGACGCCTTCCAATCGCTGGACATCGAGCTGCGCTAGGGCTGTTGGCGGCTGGCTGCTCGGCCCGTTTCCTTCGGGCCCAGCCCGGCCTCTTTGTAGTACCCCTCGATATGGGCAGCTACCAGCGCTGCCGCGCGGACGCCGTCGTCGTGGTTTATGGCCGCCAGAATTTCACGGTGCTCCGCGCGGAGCCGTGCCGCGGTGGCCTCCCAGTCCGGCAAATTGGCCGTGAGCCGGCCGGCGTAGCCCTGGATGGCCTCGCGCAAAGATCCCATGATGGCGCTGACTACGGCGTTGCCGGCGGCGTCCGCGAGCGCGAGGTGGAAGCGGACGTCCAGTTCCAGGAAGTCGTCCACGGCGGGGTCCGAATCCATCTGGTCCAGCAGCGCAGCGGCCTGGCTAAGCTGCCGGGCACCTGGCTTGGCGCGGGCAGCGGCCCAGGATTCGAGCAGCACCCGGGTTTCCACGATGTCTGCCACCGGCAGGTGCTGCGTGGCGACGTGCAGCCGCAGCGCTGAACCGAGCGCGGCTGTTGGGTCCGCGATCACCACGGTCCCGGCGCCCGGGCCCGAACCCACACCGGCACGAACCACACCCATTACCTCCAGAATCCGGATCGCTTCACGGACAGACGTACGGGAGACCTCCAGCTGTTCGGCAAGGGCCCTCTCGGCCGGCAGACGCCCGCCGACGGTGAGCTGGCCGTCAATGAGCCGGTTCTCGATCCAGTGCAGGACCAGTTGGTGGGTACGCATGGTGCCATTCTAGTTGATGTGGTTGGACCACATGCCTTAGAGTGTGGTTAGACCACAGAGACCTGCGGGTGAACCGCCGCGCTCAGGCCAAGCAACGGAGGCAGCAATGAAACAGACCATCGGGCCCACCAACCCTGAGGCACCCACAACGCCGGAGGACACCGCTCCCCCGGCGAGCACGTCAGCCGGGCAGAGCGGCTCCGCCGCCGCGGCGGCTTCCACTGCGCCGGGCCTGGTATCGGTGCCGCCTGCTTTGAAGCGCCGGTTCCCCAAGTATTCGGACCTTGCACCCCTGATGCAGTTCAAGAAGCCCGAGTTCAGCCGTGCCTCCAAGCTCCGCCGGGCCAGCACCATCTGGGAACTGCGGGACATGGCCAAGCGCCGCACGCCCCAGGCCCCCTTCGACTACACCGACGGCGCGGCCGAAGCCGAGATCACGCTGCGGCGGGCCCGCGAGGCCTTCCTGGACATCGAGTTCCGCCCCGGCATCCTGCGGGACGTTTCCAGTATCGACCTCAGCACCGACATTCTTGGCGAGTCGTCCAGGCTGCCGGTTGGCATCGCCCCTACGGGCTTCACCCGGATGATGCAGTCCGAAGGCGAATACGCCGGCTCCCAGGCTGCCGAGGCCGCCGGTATTCCCTACACGCTCTCCACCATGGGCACGGCGTCCATCGAGGACGTTGCCGAGGCGGCGCCGAACGGCCGCAACTGGTTCCAGCTGTACCTGTGGACCGACCGCGACCGTTCGCTGGAACTGATCGAGCGCGCTGCCAAGGCAGGCAACGACACCCTCATGGTCACGGTGGACACCGCTGTGGCCGGGGCGCGCCTGCGCGACGTCCGCAACGGCATGACCATCCCGCCGGCGCTCACCATCAAGACCGTGCTGGATGCGTCCTACCGCCCGGCATGGTGGTTCAACTTCCTCACCCATGAGCCGCTGACCTTCGCCTCGCTGTCCCGCTACACCGGGACGGTGGCGGACCTGATCAACTCGATGTTCGATCCCACGCTGACGTTCGATGACCTGGACTGGCTGCGCGAAACCTGGAAGGGCAAGCTGGTGGTCAAGGGCATCCAGACCGTGGACGACGCCCGCAAGGTGGTGGACCACGGCGCCGACGGCGTTGTCCTGAGCAACCACGGCGGCCGCCAGCTGGACCGCGCGCCCATCCCGTTCCACCTGCTGCCCGAGGTCTCGGCCGCCCTCAAGGCGGACAACAGCGACGCCGCGATCATCCTGGACACCGGCATCATGAGCGGCGCGGACATTATTGCCGCCCTGGCCCTCGGCGCCGACTTCACCCTGATCGGCCGGGCGTACCTGTACGGACTGATGGCAGGCGGCCGTGCCGGTGTGGACCGTGCCATCCAGATCCTGGAAAAGGACATGGCCCGCACCATGGCCCTGCTCGGCGTCAGCAAGCTTTCCGAGCTCACCCCCGACCACGTTCGGCTGCTCGGCAAGTGAAGGACCCCAACTGACTCGCAGTTAATGTCGTTCTGAGCCCTCAGAACGACATTAACTGCGAGTCAGTTGGGCAAGAGGGCCTAGATGAGGCCCTGCGCGAGCATGGCGTCGGCAACCTTGACGAAGCCGCCGATATTGGCGCCGACCACATAGTTTCCGGGCGCGCCGTATTCGTCCGCGGTGGCGGCGCAGCGATCATGTATGCCCACCATGATCTCGGTCAGACGCCGCTCGGTGTGCTCAAAGCTCCAGGAGTCGCGGCTGGCGTTCTGCTGCATCTCGAGGGCAGACGTTGCAACCCCGCCGGCGTTCGCTGCCTTGCCCGGCCCGAAGAGAATTCCGGCATCCTGGAATACGGCCACGGCGTCGCGGGTGGACGGCATGTTGGCGCCTTCAGCCACTGCGACCAGGCCGTTCCTGACCAGGCGGGCGGCAGCATGGCGGTCGAGCTCGTTTTGCGTGGCACAGGGCAGCGCCACCGTGGCGTTGACGTCCCAGACCGAGCCGCCCTCCACATAGGCTACGGCGGGACCCCGGCGGACCGCGTACTCCTTGAGGCGCCCGCGCTCCACTTCCTTGATCTGGCGGAGAAGCGCGACGTCGATCCCTGCCTCGTCCACGATGTAACCGGTGGAATCGGAACAGGCCACCACGTGGGCGCCCAGGACCTGCGCCTTGGCGATCGCGTTGATGGCCACGTTCCCGGACCCGGACGCCACCACACGCTGGCCGTCGAAAGAGCTGCCACGCGTCTTGAGCATTTCCTGGGTGAAGATCACGGTGCCGTAGCCGGTGGCTTCCGGCCGCACCAGCGAGCCGCCCCAGGAGGTGCCTTTCCCGGTGAGAACGCCGGATTCGTAGCGGTTGGTGATGCGTTTGTACTGGCCGAACAGGTAGCCGATTTCCCGGCCGCCGACGCCGATGTCACCCGCCGGGACGTCCGTGTATTCGCCGATGTGCCGGTACAGCTCGGTCATGAATGACTGGCAGAAACGCATGACCTCGGCGTCGGAACGGCCGCGGGGATCGAAGTCCGAACCGCCCTTGCCGCCGCCGATCGGCATGCCGGTGAGGGCATTCTTGAAGATCTGCTCAAAGCCGAGGAACTTCACGATGCCCAGGTACACCGAGGGGTGGAAGCGCAGCCCGCCCTTGTAGGGACCCAGCGCCGAGTTGAACTCCACCCGGAAGCCGCGGTTGATCTGCACGCGGCCGGCGTCGTCCGTCCACGGAACACGGAAAATGATCTGCCGCTCGGGCTCGCACAGCCGTTCCAGGACGGCGCCTTCGAGGAATTCAGGGTGGCGGTCGTGCACGGGGCCCAGGCTTTCGAAGACCTCGATCACCGCCTGGTGGAACTCGCGCTCCCCCGGATTCCGCGCCAGCACCGTGTCCCTGACGGCTTCGAGCCTCGAGTCCATGCAACTCCCCTAATCCTCGGCGCCAGGCAGCGGCGCAGCAAAACCATGAATTGCCATGGTTTCACCGGGCGCACCAGATCGCCAACCCAACCGATTGCGACCGGCCGGGGCGGCACGGACCAGGGGTTTTCTACTTCTTGCGGCCGAATTTGGGCAGATTGGCCAGGAGATCGGCGGCTTTGGTGGCCGCCCGGCCAACGGTACGGCCGATCTGCTGCGGCACGGTGTCGTCTCCCGCGGCCCCCACGGTACCGCCCGGGGCAACAACGGCGGGGCTCAGCTGACCGCCTGCCGAACGTCCCGGAGGCCGCGCATTCTGCCGCACACCGGCCACGCCCGCGGCCGCAAGCGGGCCCTGGGCGTTCGCGTTCGGTGACTTCCCGACGGCGGCCGCCGGGCCGACGTCGAACGTCTCCAGCCAGCTGGCAATCCCCGCGAGGGGTTTCGGATTCAGCGCGTAGTAGCGCTTCTGCCCCTGGGCGCGCATGCTCACGAGATCGGCCTCGCGAAGCACTTTCAGATGCTTGGAAATGGTGGGTTGGCTCGCTTCCAGCTCCTCCACCAGCTCCCCCACTGCCTTGTCCCCCGCGCGGAGGGATACCAGAATGTCTCGCCGGGTTGCCTCTGCAATGACGGCAAATACGTCGTCTGTCACCATGCCTCCCACCCTAGCGACATATACGCCGGATGGCATCAACTATTTCGGACGGAGGAACCTGAAACTGAGCCGGACCGTGGAAAGAGAAACCGGGGACTCAGTCGAACCACGGATCCAGGCCGTACAGCGGGAACACTTCCTTGCGGGTGGCCATCACGGTGCGGTCCACATCGTCGTTGGGATCGAACCCCACTTCCCATGACCGCCACCACAGATCCACGTCATCGCCCATCAGCTCCGGCGCGGACACTCCGAACTTCTCCTGAACGTACTCCCGCCAGTCTTCCGGCACGGGGGTCCGCAGCGGGACCGGCCGGCCGGCGGCGATGGCGATCAGGTGGCTCCAGGACCGCGGCACCACGCCTGTGACGTTGTACCCGCCGCCGCCCGTGGCGATCCAGCGGCTCCCGCAGTAGCGCTCGGCAAGATGTCCGACCGCGGTGGCTGCCTCGCGCTGGCCGTCCACACTGATGTTGAGGTGTGTCAGCGGATCCAGCCGGTGGGAATCGCACCCGTGCTGGCTCACAATGACACCGGGCTCGAACGCGCCAACGAGCTGCGGCACAATCGCGTGGAAAGCGCGCAACCAGCCTGCATCACCGGTACCGGCGGGCAAGGCCACGTTCACGGCGCTGCCCTGGGCATCGGGGCCGCCGATCTCGTTGGCAAAGCCAGTGCCAGGGAACAAAGTCAGCCCGGATTCGTGCAACGAAATGGTGAGGACCCTCGGATCGTCCCAGAAGATGCTCTCTGTCCCGTCGCCGTGGTGGGCATCGACGTCGATATATGCCACCCGCTGCACGCCGCCGTCGAGCAGTTTCTGGACAGCGAGCGCGGAGTCGTTGTAGATGCAGAAGCCGCTGGCGTGGTCGCGGGAGGCATGGTGCATACCGCCGCCGAAGTTCACAGCGCGCACCGCTGAGCCGTCAAGGATGGCCGAAGCGGCCAGAAGCGAACCGCCGGCCAGCCGCGCGGCGGCCTCGTGCATGCCGGCGAAGGCTGGATCGTCCTCGGTGCCCAGCCCGCGGGGCTCCTCCGGCGCCGTCGGATTTTCACTGACCCTGCGGACTGCCGCCACGAATTCGGCGCTGTGCACGGTCTGCAGCTCGGCGTCGGACGCGACCTCCGGAGCCGCCACCGTGACGTGCTCAAGATCCAGCAGACCGAGGCTGCGGGCCAGGCGTGCCGTGAGATCCATACGTTCCGGAGCCATCGGATGCCCGTGGCCGAAATTGTAGGCTGTCATGGCTGAGTCCCACACCACCGTTGTGGGCAGGGCGGGCTGGCTGAGTCCGGGCAGGAAAGTCATCAATGACAGGCTACCCGAGCGTGGTGGCGCGCAGTCCCGGCCATCTCGGGGACTTTAGTGGTTTACTACTGAAGGAAGCAGTTTCAACCGAGGAAAAGCCACACATGACGCAAAGCCAGTCGAGGTCCACGAGCCCGGCCGGCTGGCAGCCTGCCGGACCGGAGCGGAAGGACCTGTGGATCTTCACAGGACTGCGCGATTTCATCGACGACATCGCCAACACCGCCCCGGCGAGGCTTGCCCTCGTGGCGTTCGGCCTGGTCATCCTGCTGTTCACCGGGCTGCTGTCCCTGCCCGCTTCCTCCGCCACCGGCGACTTCACCCCCCTGCACCAGGCACTCTTCACGGCGGTATCTGCCGTATGTGTCACGGGACTGACAGTGGTTTCGACGGCGGTGCACTGGTCCTTCTTCGGCCAGCTGACAATTTTGATCGGCATTTTTATCGGTGGGCTGGGCACCCTGACGCTGGCCTCGCTGCTGGCGCTGATGGTCAGCAAGAAACTGGGTGTCCGCGGCAAGCTGATTGCCCAGGAGGCCATGAACCATGCCGGGCGCCTGGGCGAGGTAGGTACCCTGCTGCGGATCGTCATCACCACGTCCGTGACCATCGAGGGCGTGCTGGCCCTGGCACTGATCCCCCGGTTTCTGGCGCTGGGCGAAGGCTTTTGGCAGTCCGTGTGGCACGGCATTTTCTATGCGATTTCGGCCTTCAACAACGCCGGATTCACGCCGCATTCCGACGGGATTGTGCCCTACCAGACGGACCTCTGGATCCTCATTCCCCTGATGCTCGGCGTATTCCTGGGCAGCCTGGGTTTCCCCGTGGTGATGGTGCTGCGGCAGAACGGCCTCAACTGGAAGAAATGGAACCTGCACACGAAACTCACCATCCAGGTGACGTTCATCCTGCTGGCGGCCGGCACGGTGCTGTGGGGGCTGATGGAGTGGGACAACCTGCGGACCATCGGCAGCATGAACGTGGGCGACAAAATTACGCACTCGCTTTTTGCCTCCGTCATGACACGCTCGGGTGGATTCAGCCTGGTGGACCAGAACCACATGGAATCCACCACCATGCTGCTTTCGAATGCCCTGATGTTCGCCGGCGGCGGTTCGGCTTCCACGGCCGGCGGCATCAAGGTGACCACCATTGCCGTGATGTTCCTGGCGATCGTTGCCGAAGCCCGCGGTGATGCCGACGTGAAAATCTACGGCCGCACCATCCCGCAGGGCACCATGCGGGTAGCAATCTCGGTCATCGTGGCCGCCGCCACGCTCGTCTCAGTGTCCGCGTTCCTGCTCCTGCAGATCAGCGGGGCATCCCTGGACCGGGTGCTGTTCGAAACCATTTCCGCCTTTGCCACCGTGGGACTCAGCACCAATCTCAGCGCCGAGCTGCCGCCGTCGGGCGTTTATGTCCTGTCCGCCCTGATGTTTGCAGGGCGCGTAGGCACCGTCACCCTTGCCGCTGCCCTGGCCCTGCGCCAGCGCAGCCAGTTGTTCCACTACCCGGAAGAGAGACCGATCATTGGCTAATTCGTCAGGCGCCGCCAACCGTCCCGCCCACAATGCACCTGTATTGGTGATCGGGCTCGGCCGCTTTGGCGCTTCCACCGCCGAACAGCTGGTCAAGCAGGGTCGCGAGGTGCTGGCCATCGAACGCGACCGCAACCTTGTGCAGAAATGGGCGCCGGTCCTCACGCACGTTGTGGAGGCCGATGCGACCAACATCGATGCGCTCCGCCAGCTGGGTGCTCAGGAGTTCAGCTCCGCCGTGGTGGGCGTGGGGACGTCCATCGAGTCATCGGTGTTGATCACCGTGAACCTGGTGGACCTTGGCATCGAGCATCTGTGGGTCAAGGCCATCACACCGTCGCACGGCAAGATCCTCACCCGGATCGGGGCCAACCACGTAATCTACCCCGAGGCCGACGCCGGTGTCCGCGCCGCGCACCTGGTGTCCGGCCGGATGCTGGACTTCATCGAGTTCGACGACGACTTCGCGATCGTGAAGATGTACCCGCCGCGGGAGACCGTGGGCTTCACCCTGGACGAATCCAAAGTGCGTTCCAAGTACGGTGTCACGATTGTGGGCGTGAAATCGCCGGGCGAGGACTTCACGTACGCGCGTCCGGAGACCAAGGTTTCCTCACGGGACATGCTCATCGTGTCCGGGCACGTGGACCTGCTGGAACGGTTCGCGGCGCGGCCGTAGGCCTCTGCCATGGACCGAACCGGCTTGGAGGGCACGGGCTCGGGCACGGGCTCCAACAGACTGCGGCGCTACCCGCGGTTTGTCCGGTTCTGGCTCGCTTCCACCGTGTCGGATTTCGGCACGTACATCACCACTCTGGCGCTTTCGGTTCTTATTCTCGTGTCCATGGAAGGCACGCCGCTGGACCAGGGTCTGGTCAACGCCGCACGGTGGGCTCCGTACCTGCTGTTCGGACCATTGGCCGGAGTCTGGGTAGACCGGTTCCGGCGCCGGACAGTACTCGTCGCCGGAGATCTGGGCCGCGGCATCATCCTGGCGGGGCTGTGCCTTCTGGGCGCCACCGGGATCCTGACCATTCCCCTGCTGATGGTTATGATGTTCAGCTTTGGCACCCTGGCGCTGATGAGCGACGCCGCCTATCAGTCCTTCCTGCCGCAGCTGGTTCCCAGGCCCTTGCTGACCAGGGCCAACGCGCGCCTTCAACAAAGTGACACCGTGGCGCAGACAACGGGCAGCGCACTGGCGGGCGGAGTGGTGGCGCTGGTTTCAGCCCCGTTCGCGCTGCTGATCGATGCATGCTCCTTCTTCTTCTCAGGCCTCGCCCTGACCACCCTGCAGCGCACCGCCGCCGAGAACCCTCCCCCGCGCAGCAATACGACGCTGCGTCAGAGCATCGGCGAGGGGTTGCGGTGGGTGTATGGGCACCCGCAGCTGGGCCCTCTGGCCTGGAGCACCCACATCTGGTTCATCGGCTCAGCCACGCTGGGTGCGGTGGTTCCGTCACTCATTCTGAATGAGCTGAAGCTGGGCGCCCTTGGGCTCGGAATTGTGCTGGGCTGCGCCGGCGTTGGCGCAGTCTTTGGCACCACCATCTCAACACGCCTGGGAGAGCGCTGGGGCACAGGCAGAACCATGGTGGCGGCGCGGCTGGTCCAGCCATTCTCTGTTGTCCTGATGGCTCTGGCGCCGGTTGCAGCCACGTCCCCGGTTGCGGCAGCATTGAATGGGCTTACCGAAGCTGCAGTCAATACCCCCGGAGGATGGCCTGCGTTCCTGTGGGCCGCGTTCATCCTTGCGGCGCTTGGCCAGTTTCTTTTTGGATTCGCCATGGGCGCCGACAGCCCGCTGGAAATGGGGTACCGCCAGGCCGTGACCCCGGACAGACTGATCGCGCGGATGAGCGCCACCATGCGGTCCGTTAACCGGGGGATGATCGTGCTGGGAGCGCCTTTGGGTGGCCTCATTGCCTCGGGAGTCGGTATTGGCGCTGCGCTGTGGGTGGCGGCCGGCTTTATGCTCGTTGGCGCCCTGGTACTGCTCTTTTCAATGTTCACGTCCGCCAGGATTGAAGAGCAGCAGCTAACGGAAGAGCAATCCCTGGCACCATGAGATCCAGCCTGACGAAGCCAAGCCCGTGGAACGGCGTCAGGTTCGCCGGCGCCACCGGAACCTCGCCGGGCAGGCGGCCGTAGCCCGCGCTGTAGCCAGCTGGCCCTACCCTAGCTGAACGGTAATCTCCGCAGCCCGGTCTGCGGCCGCACGGGCGCCGGCAGCTATGATCGCCGGAATGCCGCGGTTATCAAACGTGGCAATGGCACGTTCCGTGGTGCCGTTGGGACTGGTCACGGCTTTGCGCAGGGCCGATGCATCGGCGCCCGGCTCGGCGAGCATGAAGCCCGCGCCGGCCACAGTTTCGCGCGCCAGCAGCAGGGACAGTTCAGGGGCCAGGCCAAGCTCGATGCCGGCTGCTGCCATCGCTTCAGCCAAGTAGAACGCGTATGCGGGACCGGAGCCGCTGATCGCAGACAGCGCATCAACCTGCTCTTCCGGGATCTCCACCACCGTTCCCACGGCGGACAGAATACTCTTGGCCTTTTCAAGCTGTTCGGCGGTGCAATGGGTACCCGCAGACACGGAGACCACACCACGCCCCAGCTTTGAGGGTGTATTGGGCATGGTCCTGATCACGGGCTGTCCGGCAGGCAGCGCAGCCTCCAGCTGCTCAATGGATACGGCGGCGGCCACGCTGATGACAATCGTGTCAGGAGAGAGCGAACCGCTGATTTCGCGGGCGAGGTCGGCAATGCCCACGGGTTTGACCCCCAGAATCACGACGGCGGAGCCGGTGGCTGCCTGCTTGTTGTTGTCGGGCTCCTCGGCCCCCGCGATGGCCGTAATGCCCTGGTGCCGTTCGGCCAGCTCAGCAGCCCGTTCGGCGCGCCGGACGGTCGCGACGACGTCGGCAGGGTCAGTGCCCGCCTCCAGCAGGCCGCCCATGATGGCCTCGTTCATTGATCCACAGCCCAGGAATGCGATTCGGTTGCTCATGCCTCCATCATTGCAGTTAGCCGGCCGCGATGCAGTCCGGCCCGATTCCCAGCCTCCTCCCATGGTGGCTGCAGCTTCCACACAAAATGCGGCCGTAACTTGGTTAGTACCTCATTGAGGGTGCGAGTGATGAGGCAAGCATGGGGATGTTTGCCCGGCACCGGTGGTCTGCAGCAGGTTTTCCCCCATTTTCCTGCAGCGGCCCATCGGTGCCTTCGCTTTTAAGCACCGGACACCTTCCGTCGAGCGAATGAATGTCCCAACGCAGCTTCAGGGCAGATTAGATTGCCAGCCCACGTTCAGGTAAAACACGAGGAATCCCCAAACTCGTTCGGTAGCTTGGAAAGCGCCTCACAAGGTGCGAGTGATAGAGCGGGTTCTTCGGAACCGGCGCGGCGCCGGACGGTTGCAGGAGTGTTCCCCCAACTCCTTCTGCGACGCCGTCCGGCGTTTACTCGTTTAAGCCCCGAATCCCCAAGCACCGCACGCGGGCCGGTCCTGCCTCCGGGCCGAAGGAACCGCACAATACGGCGCGGCATTGACTCCCATGTCACGCGGCCTACGATGGTGCCCATCAGTATGTTTCGAGGAGGAGATGTGTGATGTCCATAGCCGACGTTGAGCAGGTTGATGACCGGGGAATGGCGGCGTGGGACCAGCATGATGCGGCCGCGTTCGCCGGCCTGCTGGCCGATGATTTTACGTTTTCAGATGTATCAGTCCCTGAACCTCTGCGCTCGCGGGACCAGGTAAGAGAGTACATGGAGACTTGGTTTACGGCGTTCCCGGACATGCGCTCAAAAACCACGAACCGGGTGGTCAGCGAGGATCAAGTCGCCGCGGAAGTCGAATTCACTGGCACCAACACCGGGCCCCTGCTGATGGGGGGCCAAGAGATCCCGGCGACGGGACGGGCAATTACCGGCACGGGAACCTACTTTGCCTCGGTCAGGGACGGAAAGATCGTCTCCTTCAGAGCCCACCCGGATGTCGCGGCTCTCATGGGGCAGCTGGGGCTGCTCCCCGGAACCTGACCGGGCGCTGCGCACACGCGGGAACGGCGCGTGGACTGTCTACGTCATTGTCATTCAGGACCGCTATATACCGGCATGCGGTCCCCGGGCGGGCTGTCCCGCTGCGCGCCACAGTGCGGTGACAGTTACGCCCCCAGCACACTCACCGGATGGTTCAGGTGTTGCCGGGCGAACCGGAGCGTCTCTGCCAGCCATCCCTCCCGCTCGCCGGCTGCCTTGGCGCGGCGGGTGGAGATCTCGGCAACCACCACACCACCGAAGTTGCTGGCCGCGAGATACTGCAAGGCCTCAGCGCAGCGCTGGGTGCCGTGGCCGGGGATCAGGTGCTCGTCCCTGCCGGAGCCGGACCCGTCGGTCAGATGGATGTGCCGCAGCTTGCTGCGCAGCGACTTGATCGCCTCAAGGCTGTTGCCCCCGGCAGTGGCGGCGTGCGAGAAATCCCAGGTGACGTCGTCGTAATCCTGCTCCATCGGATCCCAGTGCGGCAGATACGCCAGCGCCTCGCGCCCCCGCGCACGCCACGGGTACATGTTCTCCACCGCGATATGCACCTGGTACATGTCCGCGAATTCACGGACGCCGGCGGCAAAATTCTCGGCGTAGTTGCTCTGCCAGCGGAACGGCGGGTGCACCACCACGGTATCGCAGCCCACCTCGCGGGCCATCCGGCAGGACATCTCGATCTTGTTCCAAGCGGCGCCCCAGACCTGCTGCGTGAGCAGGAGCGTGGGCGCGTGGATGGAGACAATCGGCTGCCGATAGCGGTGGCTCAGCTCCAGCAGCGCGTGCGGGTTCTGGCTGGTGGCGTTGTTGGTGACCATCACCTCCACACCGTCGTAGCCAAGGTCCTGCGCAACGGCGAAGGCGTCGTGCACGCTGAGCGGATACACGGACGCGCTGGACAGCGCCACCGGGACGGTGCGCCCGTTTTGGGGGCTTGGCTCTTCCGGGTAACGCCCGACGCCGTCACTCATCTCAGCTGGCCAGCCCGCCGATGGCGGAGGTCAGCGGCGCATGCGGTGTCCCGACGTGGGGTGCCGGGTCCAGCGGGCCGTCGAAGACCAGCTGGTCCAGACGGCGCAGGATCAGGCCCTCACGCAGCGCCCAGGGGCAGATTTCCATGCTGGCGAATTCGAACATTTCCAAGGCAGCCTCGGCCACGAGCGCCCCGGCGAGCAGCTGGGGCGCACGGGCCTCCGAGACGCCGGGCAGGTGCAGCCTGTCCTCCACCTGCATGGCGGAGATGCGCTGCGCCCACAGGCCAAGGTCTGTGGCGTGGAGTTCACGCTTGACGTACGGGCCGGCTCCGCTGGGGGCGGCCCCGGCAATACGTGCCAGGGAACGGAAGGTCTTGGAAGTGCCGGCCACCAGGTTGGCCTTGCCCAGTTTGCCGAAGCGGCGGACGGCAGGCTTGAGGGTGGCACGGATGTAGCGGCGCAGATCCTTCACGCTCTTGGCCGACGGCGGATCCTCGAGCAGCCACTCCCGCGTGAGGCGGCTGGCACCCAGAGGCACGGACGTGGCGAGTTCAGGAAGCTCGTCCTGGCCGAAGGCCATTTCAAAGGAGCCGCCGCCGATGTCCAGGTCCAGGATGGGCCCGGCACCCCAGCCGTACCAGCGCCGGACCGCGAAGAACGTCATGGACGCCTCTTCGCTGCCGGTGAGTTCCTGCAGCGTCACGGTGGTCTCGTGCTTCACCCTGGCCAGGACGGCCGGGCCGTTGGTGGCTTCCCGGATGGCGGAGGTACAGAAGGCCAGCAGATCCTCGGCCTTGTGCCGGGCGGCAAACTCCCACGCTTCCAGGACGAACTCGATCAGCTCATGCTGCCCGGCGTCGTTGATGTTGCCGTCGCCGTCCAGATACTGGACCAGGGACAACGGACGCTTGTGCGAGGCAAAAGGCACAGGGCGCGCGCCAGGGTGCGCATCCACCAGGAGTAGATGGACAGTGTTGGACCCGATATCGAGGACGCCTAGCCGCATGCTGCCATTATTCCCCGACAGGGTGCGGCAGATGCAACTGCGCCATCACATTTCCTGCCGGGCGCAGCGGACGGCTATTCGGCAGAAGGTCCTGTGGCGGGTTTGGCAGCTTCGTCGGCGGGTTCGTCGGCAGCTTCGTCGGCGCGCTTGAAGTCGCGTTTGATGTTGGCCACGCCTTCCGGGTTGATCTCGAATCCGAACGCGCTGCCCGGGTTGATGACCATGCCCAGCTCTTCCCCGATGTTGGCAATGATTGCGGCGCCCTGCGTTCCCAGCACATTGGGTGCGGCTGCAAGGTACTGCTCGTCAGCACGGCTGGGGTGCGAGAAAACGGCCAGAACGGGCTGGCCCTCGGAGTTCGCGAGCACCAGCGGCTCCACCGGGGCGTCCTCGCTTTCGAGCCCCTCGGTGCTGATGACGTAGACCTCGCTGTTGAGGAAGGACAGGATGACGTCCACGGGGCTCGAGCCGGGCTGTTCACCCTGGGCGAGCTTCTCTTCGAGTTCGTTCAGCGGCTGGATGTCTGTCGGAGCAGGCTGTTCAGTCATGTTCCTACTCGATCACGTTGAGCCCGCGGGCGCAAACGCGAGTTCGCGGGAAACCTGCGGGTTCGCCGTAAATTTCCGGCGAACTCGCACGTTTCCCGCGATCTCGGCGCGGCAGGAAGCTACTTCTTCGCGGCAGCCTTGCGCGCCGGAGCCTTGCGGGCTGTGGCGGTCCGCTTAACCGGCCCCCTGGCCCGCTTCTCCGCGAGAAGTTCGACGGCGCGTTCCCGCGTCAGTTCCTCGAGTGCGGTGGTGCGGGGCACCGTGATGTTGGTGATGCCGTCGGTGATGTACGGGCCGAAGCGGCCTTCCTTCACCACGATGTTCTTTTCCGACACCGGGTCCGGGCCGAACTCAGCCAGCGGCGGAACAGCGGCACGGGCGCCGCGCTGCTTGGGCTGGGAGTAGATCTCCAGGGCCTGCTCCAGAGTGATGGTGAAGATTTCATCTTCAGACCCGATGGAACGTGAGTCCGTGCCCTTCTTCAGGTACGGGCCGAACCGGCCGTTCTGCACCGTGATCGCGTGGCCCTCGGCATCCGCACCGAGGACTCGGGGCAGGCTCATCAGCTGCAGGGCCTCGTCCAGGGAGATGGAGTCAACCGCCATGGACGCGAACAGTGAGCCCGTGCGGGGCTTGGCCTTGACAGGCTTCTTCGGCGGCTTGGGCTTGCCGTTTTTGTAGTACTCCACCGGCTGGTTGGCCAGTTGTTCCTCTGTCATCTCCGGAATGACTTCCGTGACGTATGCGCCGTACCGGCCGTTTTTGGCCACCACGGTGTGCCCGGTGTGCGGATCTGCACCCAGGACGCGCTCCTCGGGAGCGGCCGTCTCCATAAGTTCGATGGCCTTGGCCGCCGTGAGCTCATCCGGTGCCAGGTCCTCCGGAACGTTGGCGCGGGAGGCCTCGACAACCTCTCCGGTCTTCGGATCCACAGTGGGGATGGAGCTTTCCAGATACGGGCCGAACTTGCCGACACGCAGGGTGATTCCGTCCGTGATGGGCACCGAGTTGATCTCACGGGCGTCGATTTCACCCAGGTTGTTCACAATGCTCAGAAGGCCGGGATCGGAATCCTCGCCGTAGTAGAAGTGCTTCAGCCAAGCGGAACCGGCGGCCTGGCCGTTGGCAATCTTGTCCAGGTCAGCTTCCATGTCTGCCGTGAACTCGTAATCCACGTAGTCGGTGAAGTGCTGCTCCAGGAGGCGGATCACGGAGAACGCGATCCAGCTGGGAACCAGCGCGGAACCCTGCTTCCGCACGTAACCGCGGTCCTGGATGGTGGAAATAGTGGAGGCATAGGTGGACGGGCGGCCGATGCCCTTCTTTTCCAGCTCGGCCGTCAGCGACGCTTCCGTGAAACGCGGCGGCGGGGAGGTCTCGTGGCCAACGGCGAGGATGTCCGAGGCTGCGAGGGCGTCGTCCTTGGCCACGTTCGGCAGACGGCGGGCTTCCTCGGATTCGTCGTCGCCGCGGCTTTCGTCCTTGCCTTCCTCGTAGGCAGCCAGGAAGCCGGGGAAGGTGATGACTGTGCCGGAGGCGGAGAATTCGGCGTCCCGGCCGTCGGAAGCCACAGCGCCAAGCTTGATGGTGGCGGTGGAGCCCTTGGCATCGCCCATCTGGGAGGCAACGGTGCGCTTCCAGATCAGCTCGTACAAACGGAATTCATCGCCGCTGAGCTGCTTGGCAACCTGGGCCGGGGTGCGGAAGGAGTCACCGGCGGGGCGGATGGCCTCGTGCGCCTCCTGCGCGTTCGCTGCCTTGCTGCTGTAAACCCGCGGAGACTGCGGAATGTACTCTGGGCCGTAAAGCTCCGAAGCCTGGCGGCGGGCAGCCGTGACGGCCTCGTTGCTCAGCGCGGAGGAGTCCGTACGCATATAGGTGATATAGCCGTTTTCATACAAGCGCTGGGCGACCTGCATGGTGCTCTTGGAGGAGAAGCGGAGCTTACGTCCGGCTTCCTGCTGGAGCGTGGAGGTGGTGAACGGCGCGGCCGGGCGGCGGGTGTACGGCTTGGTGTCGACGGAGCGGACCCGGAAGTCGGCATCCTGGAGGCTTGCCGCCAGCGAGGTGGCGAGCTCCTCATCGAGGTGCGCCGCATTGCGGGCGGTGAGTACGCCGTCGTCGTTGAAGTCACGGCCGGTGGCCACCTTGGCGCCGTCGACGGCAGCCAGCTTGGCCTTGAATGAAGCGGCCCCTGCGCCGAACTGGCCGGTCAGGTCCCAGTAGGACGCAGCCTTGAACGCCATGCGTTCGCGTTCACGGTCCACAACCATCCGGGTCACCACGGACTGCACCCGGCCGGCGGAGAGGCCGCGGGCAACCTTGCGCCACAGCACCGGGGAGATCTCGTAGCCGTAGAGGCGGTCCAGCACGCGGCGGGTTTCCTGCGCGTCGACGAGGTCCTGGTCCACGTCGCGCAGGTTATCCATGGCGCGGTGGATGGCTTCCTTGGTGATTTCACCGAAGGTCATCCGGTACACCGGCACCTTGGGCTTGAGCACTTCCAGCAGGTGCCACGCGATGGCCTCGCCCTCGCGGTCCCCATCGGTTGCGAGATAGAGAGCGTCGGCATCTTTGAGCTGCGCCTTGAGTTCGGCGACCTTTTTCTTCTTGTCCGGGGACACCACGTAGTAGGGCTTGAAGTCGTTTTCAATGTCGACGGCGAACTTGCCCAGCGGTGTCTTCTTCAGTTCCGCGGGGAGCTCGGAGGGCTGCGGAAGGTCGCGGATGTGACCGATGGAGGCCTCAACGATGAAGCCCTCGCCCAAGTACTTGGCGATGGTCTTGCTCTTGGCGGGAGACTCTACGATCACGAGTTTCTTGCCGGTTTTGGCCTTGCTTGGCACGGTGCTCCTACAGAAAAAGGTTGCTCGGGCAGATGCGCCCATACCCGCCTAGTTCACCATATTTTGCAGAATCATGCCCATTCGTGTGGAAAACGCGTGCTGCCCGTCACATGGGCGGATGCAAAGCTACTGCCCGGTAACGGCACCCGCACGGTCGTCCGGAATCATGGACCACATGGTGGACATACGCTCGGCTCCCGCCGGAATCCGACTGGGGTCCTCCAGCTCGTAGTCCTTCAACAGCTCGAAGACCCGCTCGGTGAGCTCGGCCCGCTGCTCCGGCGTCAGGTACAGCAGGTTGCTGGCCAGGACCACCACGGACGACGCCTCTGACGACTCACCGCGCTTGCGCCGTTCGTCGCGGACCTTGGCGTAGGCGCTTGCGCGGCGGCGGAAGGCATCCAGCTCGAGATCCAGCACCGCGAATTCCGGGCTGGCCGCTCCCCCGCCGGAGTTGATGGTGAAGTCCGTTCCGGCGGCTTTCCAGCGGCGTTCCCTGGCATCACCGGATGCCTCCGCGGGGACCACCATCCCCCACTTCTGCAGCGCCCGCAGGTGGTAGCTCATGGCGCTCGGTGTCAGGCCGGTCTGCGCTGCGAGCTCGGTGGCCGTGCGGCTCTGCTGAGTGGAATACAGCTCCGAGATGACCTCAAGCCGGGCCGCGTGGGCGAGTGCCCTGATGGCCTTGGGATCGGTGATCTCCACTTTCTTCTCCGGCCGCGGCCTGCGCTTGGCCGTTTCCGGCGCCGGCTTGGCGGGCGACGGAGCTGCGTTTGTTGCGGCAGCGCCGGCGGGCTCCGCCTTTGAAGGATCTGTATTCACCGCCCCAGTCTATCCGGAGGCGTCCAGTTGTGAAATAAGTGCTTGACATTATTGCTCGTGAAAGAGTACTTTCAGAAATATGAAACAGACACTTCATAAAGTGGCGGATACTGAACGGCCTCTCTGGCGCAACCGCGACTTTGTGCTCGCCAGCAGCTCCCGTTTCATCGCCACGGCAGGCATTGGCGCCGTCGTCGTCGCCATCATGCTGCACCTCCAGAGCGCCGCGGCGGCCGGAAACGCCGCCATCCCCGGCCCCTGGCTGGTGGCCGGCTACCTGCTGTGCTCGGCCCTGCCGCTGGTGGTTTTTGCCCCGTGGGCGGGCCGGCTGGCGGACACTAGAGATTCAAGGACGCTTGCGACGGCGGCTTCCGCAGTCAGTGCCGCGGCTGTCGCCGGCATGGGACTGGGCATGCAGTACGTGGACAACTACATCCCCGTACTGTTCGCCATGACGTTTGTGCTGGACACCGCACAGGCGGTTGCCGGGCCCACGTGGCAGGCCCTGCTGCCCCGGATCGTGGGCGAGCGCCGCACCCCCAGTGCTGTCGGAACCATGCAGGCCACCACAATGATTGCCGGAATGGTTGGCCCGGCTGCGGGCGGGCTGCTGACCGGTTGGGGCGGTTTCTCACTGGTCTTTGCGGTGGCCAGCGCCTGCTATGTGGCCATGGGCATGGGCGCATTGCTCATCCGGACCAGGCGCGGAACAGCCGCCGAACAGGCCGGCCGCGAGCGCCCTGCGCTCATGGGCGGGTTGAGCCTGATTCGGAAGGACAGCCTGGTGTGGGCCCTGGTGCTCGGCGCACTGTTCTTTATCACCGCGGGCGAGGCCACCAACGTACTGGAGGTCTTCCTGGCCCGCGGTGAATTGGGCGCCAGCGAAACCCAGTACGGGCTGTTGGCCGGAGTCTTCGGCCTGGGCATGGCCGCCGGCGCTGCGCTGTCGGGGCGCATCAAAACGCCCCCGGCGCGGCTTCGCATCCTGCTCGTTTCGATGGCCCTAACGTCCGCATCTCTGGCCATCATGGGCCTGGTTCCCAACATCACCCTGCTGTTTGTGGCCTACACCGCCATGGGGGTGGCGTGCGGGGCGCTGAATGCCTGCTTCGGGGCGATCGTTATCCTGCGGATCCCGGAGAGCGGCCGGGGCCAGGCCATCTCCATCATCGGCGGAATGACCCGGGCCGTGTCCATCGCCGCGCTGGGCGTGGGCGGACTGCTCGGTGCCCTCCTGCCGATCCGCAGCAGCTTTATGATCACGGGCGCCGCAGGAGTTCTGGTGGCGGTGGCCCTTGCGGCGTATGTTCTGCCGCGGTTCGGTCACGGGGGTGCCGCCGTCGCAGAACTCCATCAGCCTGAGCTCCATCGGCACGTTCCAGCGCCCTAAGTTACATAGCTGATGGAGTTCTGTGCAGTGTTCAAACGGCGGCAGTGTTCACGCGGGGATCAGGTTCAAACGGGAAGCAGGTTCAAACGGGAAGCAGGAAGCCGTCCCTGACCAGGTTGCCTACCTCGGCGAGGAGCCCGGAGCGGAGCGCCTCGCCGTCGAATCCGTCTGCCCCGCCGAGCAAAGCCTCAAGGGCGCCGATGATCTGCCGGACGGACAGATCGCCGTCGCACGCTGAGACGAACCCGGCCAGCTCGGTGCTGAGCAGGTTCGTCCGGCGGAGCCCGGCACCCTGGCGCAGCAGGATCACGCCAGGGTGTTCGGCACCGGGACGCTGATGGCGCTCCTCGGTGACGTCGTCTGCCACAAGCAGGTGCGTTTCGGCAAGGACGTTCGTGGCCAGCCAGTCAGCGCGTTCGACGGCGGCACCCAGGTGGGGGCCCACCGGCTGTTCGATGGGGTACGTGATTTCCTCGAACCGGCGGATGACTGCGGCACCGGGGACTGCGGCACCGGGGACTGCGGCACCGGGGTCCGTGACACCAGCGTCGGCAGAAGCAGACACGACGTCCGGCCTCCGCAGCCAGATCATGCCGAAGCCGATCGCCTCCACATCGCGGGCGGCAAAGTCGTCCAGGTAGGCCCCGTAGGCGCGGGCGTAGAGGCTGCGGTCCCGGCCCTCGGAGGCATCCTGCAGCCAGGTCTCGGCGTACTGCTCCGGGCCCACCTGCTCGCGCTGGATGAACCACACATCGGTGTCCGTGCCGGCCCAGTCCTGCGGCCGCTCATCCCAGGATTTCCCCGCTGTGATCTCCCAGTTGCCGAGCATCTGGGCCGTGCCGCCGGGTGCCAGAACAGAGGGCAGCGATGCCACAAGACGGGACACGATTTCGTCACCCGGCAGGCCGCCGTCCCGGTAGGTGAACTGGTCTGTTGCTGCTTCACCCAGACTGCGCGGCGTGATGACGAATGGCGGGTTGGACACCACCAGCCCGAATTCCTCGCCGGCCACCGGCTCCAGCAACGAGCCCAGCCGCAGGCTCACCCTGTCCTCCAGCCGGGCCGGGTCCACGTGCAGGGCCTCGGCGTTGAGCAGCACGTTGAAGCGGGCAAAGGCGAGGGCCCGTGCCGAAATGTCCGTGGCCGTCACATGCTCGCAATGGTGCAAGAGATGGAATGACTGGATGCCGCAGCCGGTTCCCACGTCCAGGGCTTTTGCCACGTGCCGGCGGATGGTGGACTGCACGAGGGTGGTGGACGCCTGCCCGATCCCCAGCACATGATCATGCCGGAGCACTCCGGCCTGCTGATGGGCGGCGAGGTCGCTGGCCACCCAGAGCTCAGCACCGCCGCTGCCCGGGGCGTCTTCCCCTGCGGTCCCCTCCCAGCCATACGGCCGCAGGTCAGCCTTCGCTGCGATCACCGCGCCCGATTCCGCCGGATCCCCCGCCCCGGGCACCGGCTCAACGAGCCCCAGCGTCAGGAGACCTTCCGTGCGGATACCCGGGAGGGCGGCGTCGAGCGTTTCAACCGTCTGTGGAACGGCCAGGAGCCAAAGGCGTACGACGGCGGCCAGCGCCACGGTTCGCGGGTCACCGTGAGTGGCGGTTTCGGTGACGATCAGCGCGGGGATGAGCTGGTCCCGGTTCAGGGCCGTGGAGGCGGATTCGCCCAGCAGTCCGGCCACGCCGTCCAGTGTGTAGCCGATGCCCCGCAGGTCAGCGGCGAGCGCCGTGAGGAGTTCGGGGCGATCACTCCGGGGTGCATCGGGCGTGTTGCCGGCGGTGAAGTGCGTTGATTCGGTCACCGGGCAAGTCTATTCTCGGCGGGGGTGTAGGCGGACGCGCTGGCTTTGGGCGCGGGTACTCCGGGCGCTGATACTGCCGGGGCGGGCATCTCCACACCCCGGCAGTACGCCTGGCTAACACTGTTTTGCATGACTGGACGGAATACTGCGTGGTCCGGGCTAGGAGAACGCGTTGTCGCCCGGAATATGGAGCAGTTTGCGGTTTCCGAGGGGTTGGGCGAGGTCAACGATTCCGCTGGGCGTCTGCAGTGCCGCAACGTCTTGGCACGGCGTGGCTGGGTTGCGGTAGACGGGGACGATGGCGACCTCTGTGGACGTTTCGACCACAATAACGCCCTTATCGGTCTGGCATTCCCCTGCCTGGGAGTACCGAATGACAAGTTGTTTTCCGCCATCCCCTGTTTCCAGGAGTCGCCACGCACCCACCTCATCGCCGCTCCTGTACGTCGGTACGAGGTGTACGGGCTGCGGATGTTCGTCCGGGAGTAGGCCGGCCGGCTGAAGGGGGTCAACGGTCGCGGCGTTCCACAGGGTGTCGGGGAATCCTGCGTGGGACGCCGGACCCTGATCACATGCGGCTATCCCTAGCGTAAAGGCGACAACCGCAAGGACGATACAGACTCCCCGCGCCAGCGTTCTCATCCGACATCAATCTGCAAATTGCCGGAGGCCGAACCGAGTCTCAAGGTCACGGCCTGCCAAGGGAAGTAATAGCAAGGCTTGACGGGGCTTATGTCTAAAACCAGGCCAATGATGATACCCACTGCTCGGACACCGCCCGGAAGATAGCAGTCATATACCGGTCCTCCACTGTCGACTGCTCTGCCACCAACCTTATTGCTAAGTCTGATTCCACTCGGCATTCCCTAGCTCCCAACTGCAGAATTGCGATTACGGATCAACTTAGATCGGCAGACCGGGCAGCACAATGCGTCGGAGTCCCTGGCAGCCAATCGTCTATCTGTTCGTAATAGAGGTTCGCCGGTCTCGATCTTTCCTGAGGCAGGGTTTCGGATGGGTCAGGGCTTAACCTCGATCTTTCATGAGGCGGGGTTTCGCCCTGGTCAGGGCTTACCGGCTGCCTGACCTGGTCGATTCTTGCACGAGGGTGTGACAGTGCGGCCGCTGACCCCGGGCGGCGAGGCCCTTTATCAGCAGAGACGTTCGGGGGCTGACGCTGCCACATGCAGGACGGTTTGGCGGGCGTGCCGGCTGACCTTCCCGGCGATCTCGAAGACCCTCGCGCGGAGTTCCTTTGGTTCCCATCGCCGGTCGCGGGTGCCGGCGAAGGCGAGCACCTTCATGAAATGCCGAGGCTAACACCGGATTTACAGATTCTTCTCCGCGTAGATGCGCAGTGCGTCGCGGACGAAACCGGCACCTGCCTCGCCGCCGTAGTTCGCGGCGAAGCGCGGGTCCGCAGCGTACATCTCGCCGAGACCGGTGACGTACCCCTTGGCGTCGCCGCCTGGCGCCGCCGTCGGAGTTCCCGGAATGCCGGTGAGCCACTCGACGTGACGCTTCGCGAGCTCCTGCGCCTCTGCGCTGTCCCCCGCGGCGCCTGATTCCGCAGCGGCGATCCAGTCGTTTCCGAGTTGCTGGGAGTGCTGCTTCCACGCGGTCTTTTCGTCCGCGCCCATGCCGCGCCACCATGCGTCGCTCTTTGCGTAGGAGCTCTTGCCCCAACGCTCCTCAACCTCATCCTTGTATTGGGTGTGGTCAAAGCCGTCGAACATGTCCTCTGCCATGATTTCCCCTCCTTCTTTCACTGCTTTGATGGTTTGCTGGACCGACGCGATCTGCCGCGCCAGCCGGTTTTGTTCCTGCCGGAGCCACCCGAGGTGACCGCTCAGGGCCTTCGCGGCATCAGCCTCGTTCTGCACCACCTGGGCGATCACCGGCAAGCCGAGCCCCATGCCACGGAGGAGCAGGATGCGCTGCAATTGCACCAGCGCGGCCTGATCGTAGTAGCGGTAGCCGTTGAAGCCGGTGCGGCTTGGCCGGAGCAGGCCGATGTCATCGTAGTGGCGCAGGGTCCGGCTTGTTGTGCCGGCGATCCTGGCGATTTCCTGGATGGACCAGTCCATGGGCCCCTCCTCCGGTGGTGTCATCTGCGGGTGGGAATGACCCGACAATGTGACTATAAAGGTTGACGCTACGTCAAGGTCAAGGCCTTCCGCGGCCAAAGGCGTGCGACGCGGCGAGCGCCGCGGTGGCCGGCGCACCGGGGGCGGCCGGCTCGGCACCGCGCTGCAGAGATTGCCGCCGGCACAACCTATGCTTCTCACCATGAGCCGCAAAAGTGTGATCTTCGTTGATGCAGGGTTTCTCCTCGCTACGGGCGGCCTTCGGGTCACCGGGAATTCACTCAGGTCGGCGTTCACGGTCCAGTACAAGAGTCTGGCGGACGGCATCCAGAGTTTCGTGAGGAAGAGGGATGATCGTGACCTGCTCAGAACGTACTGGTACGACGCCGCGAAGGACGGCCTGTTCAGCGATGAGCACAAACGGATTGGGCTTCTTCCCGGGGTGAAGGTCCGGTTGGGACGGATGTCGTACAACGGCGAACAGAAGGGGGTTGACCTGAAGCTCGGCCTCGACCTCGTGGGGGTGGCGCGTAACCGGTCGGCCGACGTCGCATACCTGCTGTCCGGCGACGACGATCTCGCCGAAGCTGTCGAAGCCGCCCAGGACCTCGGCATGAAAGTGGTCCTGCTTGGCATCGAGAATCAAGGACACAGACTGGGCGTCACGGCCGTGGCGGAACACCTGGCCCTGCAGGTTGACGACATTGCAACCCTTCCGCAGTCACTGCTGGACGGGTGCTTCGCGAAATCCGGCCAGCTCAGCGACCCCGCCCCTGCCACAACTGCGCCGAACGTCCTCCTCCCGGTCAGCTCAGCCGACGGGCACACCCGGCCGGTTCCTTCGCCCGGGCCGCGGCGTGCCATACAAGTGGCCAGGCCGCATCCTGCCGTTCGCAGGGAACCCGTGTACTCAACGGAATCGGGTGCTGCTCCTACTCCCAGCCCATGGTTTGATCTGGTTGAATCTGCGGAGCAGGTGGCCGTCAGCCTCGCGAACAACTGGCATGGGAGCGTCACCCAGCTTGAAATCAATGAACTATTGGCCGAGCGTCCTTTGCTGCCGCCGGATATTGACCGCGTCCTCATCAAGGACTGTGCCGCGAAGATCGGCGAAACGAAGACCGACATCCAAGACATCCGCAAAGCCCTCCGCGCGACGTTCTGGCGGCGCCTCGACGAACTGGTCTAACAGCTTTCCGCCTTGCGGATTCAGGTCACGCAGGGAATCATTGGGGCATGCGTATGCAGCAGCGATTTATGAGCCCTCGGCCGCTTCCCGGCCGCACGGGCTACTTGTCGCGCGCATAACTGCAGCTGCCGTGGTCCGTCCGGCTCAGCGGCTGAGGGTGAACTCCCCTCCCGCAGCTGAACCCAAGGACCCTGCCATGAAAAACTACCTTTCCCTCACTGACCTCAATTCCGCCCTGGCCCTCCGCGATCTGTCCGATCCTGCCGCCGGCCCGCACGCCATGCAGCTGCTCCTGGCAGAGGTGGTCGTCGCCCTGGAACGGCGTTGGGACGTGCCGTCGCAGACCCACCGGATCAATCCGCTGGTGGCCACCTCGCACAACTACGACCGCCTGGGATATTCGCCCGACGACGTCACCCGGGACTCGCGCTACTCCCGCCATGTGAGCCCCACGGTTATGCTCCGCAGCCACACGTCGCCGCTATCCCGGCGCTGCTGGACTCGCTCCGGGACGAACTCGGCTATTACGACCAGCTGCATGTGCTCCCTGGCCTCGTGTACCGTCGAGACGCGATTGACCGCACCCATGTGGGTGCCCCGCACCAGGTGGACCTGTGGCGGATCAAATCGCGTGGGCTGCTGGGGGCCGCAGAGCTGCACACCATGATGGCCGCCGTGGTTGAAGCCGTGCTGCCCGCCGAAGAGTATCCGGACGTGCGGTGGCGCGCCACGCCTTCGAAACACAGCTATACGGCCGCGGGCCGGCAGCTGGATGTGCAGATCGCCCTGCCGGACGGACGCCGCGAATGGCTGGAGCTGGCCGAGTGCGGGCTGGTGGCCGCGCCGATCCTCCGCGGTTCCGGCCTGGATCCGCGGCGCTGGGCAGGGCTGGCTTTGGGCATGGGCCTGGACCGGGCTCTGATGCTGCGGAAGGGGATCGGCGATATCCGGCTCCTGCGCTCGCAAAGCCCGGAGGTCCAGGCGCAGCTGCTGGATCTGCAGCCGTACCGGCCTGTCTCGGTGATGCCGGAGGTCAGGCGGGATCTCTCGCTGGTGCTGGCAAACGCGGCAGACGCCGACGCCGAATGGCTCGGCGACCTCGCCCGCAGCGCTCTCGGTGGTGATGCTGATGTGCTGGCAACGCTTGAGGTCAAAGCGGTGACGCCGACGGCGGAGCTGCCGCCGGCCGCCGTCGAACGCCTCCGCATGGCTCCCGGGGAGGTGAACGTGCTGCTTCGGCTGGTGCTGCAGCCGCTGGACCGCACCCTGACTGACCAGGAAGCCAACGGCCTGCGGGACAGGGTGTATCTGGCTCTGCATCAGGGGCTGGTGCCCGAGCTGATCGCGGGGTAGGCGTGGCAGGGCGTCAGTCATGCCAAGGTTCAGCGGGTAAATTGGAGGCATGGCTAAACTTCCTCCGGTGCTCCTCCGCGCCGTTTCCGGGGCGGCCGGCGCCGCCGTTGTGCTGCTGGCCGCAACCGCCTGCTCTGCGGCCGTTTCGATTGAAAACGCCGATGTTCCTGCTTGGAAAGCCACAGCGCTGCCGTCCGCAGGCGGGATGATATTGGAGGATTCCGGCAAGATTCTGAACCGGGATCCGGTCGTCCGGGAAACGCCCAACGTTGCCGCGGGCGGCTACACGCTGACCCTGACATGCGACGGCGGCGGCAAGGCGTTTTTAGCCGTGAGCTCCGCGGGCAAGAAGTTGGTGGACACCGGCGCAGCGTGTAACGGCAGCCGCGAAACCGTGAAAGTAACCCTGCCGGCGCCGGGCCCAGTGGCGATCAGCGCCTCCAGTGTGGACGCCCCGCTCATCTACGCCTACCAGCTGGTGGCCGCCTGGTAACTGGGCGGCGGAACCCTGCTGGAGCTCACGTTCGGCTGCGCGGCGTCACGCAACATGTGGTTCAGCTCAAGACTGGTTCTGTCACGTTGCACGTCGTGAGACACACGGGCGGCGGACGGACCGGCTGCCCCTATGGTTTGGAGCCAAGCACGGGCATAAAGTCAGAGTATGCCCACCGCGCATGTGGCCAAGGTGCGTCCTCCCCGTTGGCCGGCACCCCGGGTGCCTCCATTGCGCACCCCGGCAGCCGCCGTCGTACTTTGCGTTGCGCTGTGTGCCGGCGCTGTCCTGACCGGCTGCGAGTATTCGTATGACGACGGCCGGGAACCTCTGCCCGATTCCGCGGTTTCATCAGCGGCACCGCCGTTCACGAGCGCCGCGTTGCCTCAGGATCCCCGCCTGAACGAGCCCGTGTCCGGGGCGGAACTGGAGGCATGGGCGGCGCAGGTCCTGCCGGACGCTGAAGGGCAGCAATTCCGCAGCAGTTTCGGGTCGCTGGCAGCCGGCCACGTCAGGACGGAATCCACCGGCCAATTGCCCAGCGGGACATACGCGCTGACTCTCGCGTGCCGGAGCCAGCGCCGGGTTTCCTTCACGGTGCGGGACGACCAATTTGCCCTCGTGGACCTCAGCCTGCGCTGCGGAACATCCAGGGTGAACGTGGTGTATCTGAGCGCAGATACGCTGCTCACCGTGCGGGTGGATTCCCAGTCGGCCTCGAATTTCGCGTACCGCGTCAGCCGGATCTGAGCGCCCACGCGTTGAGCCTGCCGCGCCCCCGGACTCAACAGACCCGATCACCAGGTCAGGCGGCGCAGCCTTCCGGGCAGCGCAGGGTCTCCGGGTTCGACGCGCACCCGGCACAGTACAGGGTAAGCGTGCGGCAGCTGAGGTTAGAGCAGTTCTCGAACTTGCTGGTGGGTGCCGAGCAGCGGACGCACTCGCCGATGGTCTTGGCGTCCTCGCTGAATTCCAGGTGCATGCGCTTGTCGAACACGTAGAGGGAGCCTTCCCAAAGGCCCTTGTCTTTGAAGGTTTCGCCGTAGCGGACGATGCCGCCGTCGAGCTGGTAGACCTCTTTGAAGCCGCGGTTCACCATCAGGCTGGACAGCACTTCGCAGCGGATGCCGCCGGTGCAGTAGGTGACAACCGGCTTGTCCTTGAGGGCGTCGTACTTGCCGGAATCGAGTTCCTTGATGAAGTCGTGGGTGGTGGCGACATCCGGAACAATGGCGTCCCTGAACTTGCCGATCTGCGCCTCGAAGGCGTTGCGGCCATCGAAGAACACCACCTCCTCGCCGCCCCTCTTCCTGGCGTCCACCAGATCGTGGAGCTCCTCGGGCTGCAGGTGTTTGCCGCCTCCCACCACGCCGTTCGCGTCGACTCTGAGTTCGCCGGGCGCACCGAAGGAGACGATCTCGTCCCGGACCTTGACGCTCAGCCGCGGGAAGTCCTCCGCGCCGCCGTCGGACCATTTCACGTCGACGCCGTGGAAACCCTTGTACTCGCGGGTGGTCTTGAGGTACTGCTTGACCGCACCCATCTCGCCGCCGACTGTGGCATTGATGCCGTCCTTGGAAATCAGGATGCGGCCGGTCAGGCCGAGTTTCTCGCACAGGGCGCGCTGCCACAGACGCACAGCGTCGGGGTCCGCGATCGGGGTAAAGCCATAAAAGAGCACAATTCGGTTCAAAGCCACGTATTTAAGGGTACTTGGTGCCCGGAAACCTGCGGAACCAGGCTCCCCGCAGGCGCGATCGTGGCAGCGATGAACACGGGCAACGGGAGTGGCATCCGGTACGCCGGCTCGCTGCGGGGGTGCTGAAGTTCCGCGGCTGTGGCCGGCGTCGCTTGCATCTGGCTTGGTCCGGTCCGGTCACAATTGCATAAGCAAGTCTGGTATCCGCGACTTAGCCCTGTTGCTTGTGGCAGCGCTGGAATAGTCTCATCTCATGAGTCCAGATGCCATGGTTGAAGACATCACCCACCTTCTAGAAGTCTGGGTAACCGGCTGGGCCGGTTGCCGCGGTTATGAGACCAGCACTGAAGGTCGCTTCCCCGCCGCGTTTCGGGCGGACACCACGCAGGATTGGGAATATTTTGCGCACGATCCCTCGGATTCCGAGTTCGCAGAGCTGGCCACGAAGACGGCAGAGGCGCCGGCGAGGATCCTCACCATCCTGAGCAACGACGTCGCGCGCTACATGTTCCTGGCCCAAAAACACGGGCTGAACGTGACGTCGGCATCCCAGAGCATGATGATCGTGGACATGGAAACCCAGGACGCCGAGGACCCTTGGCTTTCCGCCGACGACCTCTCGCTGGCAACTTCCGAGTCCAACGGCGTCCACCATGCCGTGGTCCATTCAGCAGAAACCGTCGCCGCCAGCGGGCGTGTTCTGGTGGTGGGCCACACCGCCGTATTCGACAAAATCGTCACCGAACCGGGCTTCCAGCGCCGCGGGCTAGGCAGCTTCATCATGAAAGCCCTTGCCGCGCAGGCGTTCGAACACGATGTTGAAGACGGCCTGCTGCTGGCTTCGTTGGACGGCCAGAAGCTGTACTCGCACCTGGGGTGGAAGCCGGTGAGCAAGGTATTGATGCTGTCCGCATCCGGAGAGGGTTCGGACCTTTCCGTCGGCTGACTTCCAGCCGGGATGGCGGGATCCGCCGGCCGGCGATTTCTGCCCTGGTGACAGAATGTTGAGGTGAACCCACATGACTCGCTGATCCCGTTGCTGGGCGGCGGCCCGGACCCGGAACAGCTCCGTCATGTGCGCACCATCCCCGCCCGCCGCGCGGTCCATGAGCCCTGGCCGGAGTGGGCACATCCCGATCTCGTGGCGGCCTACGGTTCCCTCGGAATCCACGAGCCTTACCGTCACCAGATCCAGGCCGCCAACCTCGCCCATGCAGGAAAGCATGTGGTGATCGCCACGGGCACGGCTTCCGGGAAGTCGCTGGCCTACCAGCTGCCGGCGCTGGACGCGATCCACCGCTCGGAGCTCCGGGTGCTCTCCGAACCGGGCAAAATCCACGACGACGGCGCCGTCACCCTTTACCTGTCCCCCACCAAGGCCCTGGCTGCTGATCAGCTGGCCGCCATCCGCGCGCTGAAGCTACCTACCGTCAGGGCAGAAACATACGACGGCGACACTGACCCGGCCTCGCGCCGCTGGATCAGGGACCACGCCAACTTCATCCTGGCCAACCCGGACATGCTGCACTTCGGCATTCTGCCCAACCATCCGTGGTGGGCCGGCTTCTTCCGCAGGCTGCGGTACGTCATTGTGGATGAGGCGCACAGCTACCGTGGCGTGTTCGGCTCGCACGTGGCCAACCTGATGCGCAGGCTGCGCCGTATCTGCACGTACTACGGCGCCGGCACCTCCCATCCCGGTCCGGTGTTCATTGCGGCTTCGGCCACGGCGTCCGAACCCGGCACGTCCTTCGGGCGGCTGATCGGGGCGCCCGTCCGTGCGGTGTCCGAAGATTTCTCGCCCCACGGTTCCACCACTGTGGCGTTCTGGGAGCCTGCCCTGACCGAGCTGCGGGGTGAGAACGGGGCCAAGGAACGCCGGACGGCCGTGGCTGAGACCGCCGATCTGCTGGCCAATCTGGTTTCCTCCCGCATCCGGACCATCGCCTTTATCAAGTCCCGGCGCGGGGCCGAGACCATCGCCTCCATCACCAAACGCCTGCTGAACGAAGTGGATCCCAGCCTGCCCCAGCGCGTGGCGGCCTACCGATCCGGTTACTTGCCTGAGGAACGGCGGGCCCTGGAACGTGCGCTGCGGTCCGGCGAGCTGCTGGGTGTTTCCAGTACTTCGGCGCTCGAGCTGGGCATCGACATATCAGGCTTGGATGCCGTGCTGGTTGCCGGTTGGCCGGGGACGCGGGCATCGCTGTTCCAGCAGATCGGCCGGGCCGGGCGCGCGGGCCAGGACGCCATTGCTGCCTTTGTGGCCAGCGACGATCCGTTGGACACCTACCTGGTGAACCACCCCGAAGCCATATTTGACGTCTCTGTTGAGGCCACGGTGTTTGATCACTCCAATCCTTACGTACTGGGCCCGCATCTGTGTGCCGCGGCCGCCGAGCTTCCCATCGGTATGGCGGAGCTGGGGCTGTTCGGCGGCACTGCGGAGAAACTGCTGGACCAGCTGGTGGCCCAGGGATACCTGCGCAGGCGGCCGGCAGGCTGGTTCTGGACGCATCCGCAGAGCGCTGCCGCGATGGTGAATCTGAGGGCCGACGGCGGCGGACCTGTAAGCATTGTGGATGCGGATACGGGTTCACTGCTGGGCACCATGGATTCGCCGCAGACCCACTATCAGGCGCACACCGGCGCCATTTATGTGCATCAGGGCGACAGCTATGTGGTGGAGCACCTGAACGAGGACGACCACTGCGTTATGGTGCGCCGGGCGAACCCTGACTACTACACCACGGCCCGGGACGTCACCCAGATCGAGGTGCTGGAAACGCAGCGAACGGCCCAGTGGGGCGATGTTGCCGTGCACTTCGGGGATGTGAAAGTGACGACACAGGTGGTCTCGTTCCAGCGCAAGGCGCTGATTTCGAATGAGATTCTGGGCGAGGAGCCGTTGCAGCTTGGCGCCAGGGATTTGTTCACGAAGGCAGTCTGGTTTGTGATGGACAACCGTTCGCTGACCGGCGCCGGACTCATTGAGGCACAGTTCCCGGGTGCCCTGCATGCTGCCGAACACGCCGCCATTGGTTTGCTGCCGCTGGTCGCATCGAGCGATCGCTGGGACATCGGTGGGGTGTCCACTGCGGTCCACGCGGACACCGGGGTGCCCACCATCTTTGTGTATGACGGACACCCCGGCGGCGCAGGATTCGCCGAGCGCGGCTTCGACAAGGCCAAGGTCTGGCTCGCTGCCACCCGGGACGCCATCAAAGCCTGCGAGTGCGAATCCGGCTGCCCGTCCTGTGTGCAGTCACCGAAGTGCGGGAACAAGAACAACCCGTTGGACAAGGCTGCGGCGATCACGCTCATCGAGGTGTTGTTGAAGGACGCTACTGAGCTGTTGGAAGCCGGGCCTGAACCAGGGCAGCTGGCCGGGCAGCCCGGCCCGCTGCCAGCGTTCTAGGCCGGCGGGGACTCAGGGCGGAGGTCCGGCTCTGGCACGGCCTGTTGCCGCGCCCAACATGGTCCGGGCCGTCAACTCTGTCCGGACCTCAACTGTTTGGCCACCTCCTTCATTGCAGCTGAGCAGCCTTGCATCGTGACGCGCTGCCACCTCGGCCGCAACCGCGCACGGTTCACCAGTGGTCACTTCCCGCGCCGCGTCTGCGCCAGCCAAGGCAGCGAGATCTGCCGCTGTTGCAGCGCGGGAGGCCATCACTGCCGATTGCGCCAGGAGGAGCAGCATGGCCATGGCTATCATGACCACCATGGCCAGGCCGGCAGCCAGCACAGTGCCGGACCCACGTTCCGAATGATCCGGCAATACGCCGCGCGCTTCCGGCCTCATGCAACGGCACTCCGGCCGTAGCAGCGCGACTCCACGGTGTGCACAAAAGCCACCGGGGCGACCACCGCCGCGAGCGGCAAACTCGCCGCGGCCGATGATGCTGTTTCGGCGCGCGCCGAGGCTCTGGCCGTCAGTGTCCACGGCACCGTGGAGCCGAACGGTCCACCCGCCCGGTCCGAGACTGTCACGCGGAGCCATTCGCCGTCGGCCACCACAGCCGCGGAGGCGGAAGCCCCCGCAAGCGTCCTGACAATCCCATCCACCGCCCCTGCACTTTCGCCTCGTGCGAGCGCCCGTGCACCCGCCCTGGCCGCTTCCTCCAGCCGCAGCTGGGTTACTCCGGCGGCGGATCCAGCCAGCAGCAGCGCCAGGAGCAGCAGAACTGCCGGCAGGACCACCGCTAGCTCCGCTGTCACCGCGCCCCTGGACCTGTCCCCGGTTCGGGATGTTCCGCCCCGGCCGGAGTTGACGGCGCCGCGGGCATTCCCCCGCCCGCGGACGTCATCGCCGCGATGCACCGGGGTCACGGCAAGGCCAGTGCCGTACGGATGAGGTTCAGCAGGAATCCACGGACTTCGTCGCTCCGAAGAATGAAGACCAGCAGCCCGGCGAACCCCACAGCTGCCAAAGTGGCGATGGCATATTCTGCGGTAGCCATCCCGGTCTCGGAGCCCGTCAGACCCTTGCGCGTGCGGCTGCGGACGCGTGGCTCCTCGCTGGCGCCCGGGTAAATCTCCAGGACGTCGGCCTGCCCCGGTTTCTTCTGCGCCACCGGATTAGCTCCCGTGTTGCCCGGACCGGCGGTGTTTGGACGGGCGCTGTTTGCACCGAGGTTATTTGAACTGGTTGACATGGTGTTCCCTTTCATTGGTCCCGGCTGATTTACCGGTTGTTCCGACTCTCCCGGCCCGGAATCAAACCGGTAAGAGTTGAGTTCGGCTAAGTGGATAAAACCTTGTAGGCGCTGATTGTGGAGGGATGGACATCCCTGTGGAGGAAGACTTCTGCCTAGGCTCCGGCCGGGATCAGGGCAAGCAGCACCGGCACGACGCCCAGGCAGATGAATGCAGGAAGCGAGCACAGCCCGAGCGGAATCACCAGCTTCACGCCCAGCGATGCAGCGCGCTTCTCCGCGGCTCTGAAGCGCTCGCGCCGCATCCTGGCAGCCTGCGCGTAGAGGATGGCAGACGAAGGCGCTCCCGTGAGTGCGGCAAAGCCCAGCGCATCCCGCAACGCCAGGATTTCCGGCGATCGGACCTCGGAGCTGCGCCAAGCTGTCTCCCAGTCGGCGCCGATGGCAAGCGCCGACACCACAGGACGCAGCGAACGGCCGTATTCAGTCGACGCCGACGCGGCCACGAGTTCGAGGGAACGGCCAATGCCGGATCCGGCGTCGAGCATGGCGGCAACGAGTTCGAGCATCATGGCGGTGTCACGCAGGCCCTGCCGAGTGGACCGCGAGCCCTCTGGTTTGTCCGCACCGTCCCCGCCGCCGGGTACTTCTGCCCCGTCGGTGCCGCTCCAACTCCGCCGTCGATTGAGGAACCGTTTCCGCACCCGGGCACGGTCCGTGAACGCGAGGGCAGCAGCTGCGGCGAGAAGGGCCACCATCAGGACGCCCGGGAAAAATGCGCCCGGCAACAGTGCGCCCGTCATGGCGACCCTGCACCGGCTGCGGACCGGACCAGCCGAGCCGACCAGATCCGGCCGGCGACGGTCAGCGCAACGCCGGCGGCGAGGGCAGCCATGCCCAGGGGTGTGCCAAGCAGAATGGCCAGCGGGTCAACGCCCAGCGCGATTCCCAGCCCCAGCCCCAGCAGCGGAAGCCAGGTGAGCAGGCTGACCGTGGCCTTTGGCCCGGCCAAGGCTGTCTGCCTCGCGGCCTCAGCGTCGTCCTCGACTTCAAGCTGGGCTGCGAATCGGGTCAGGACATCCGCCAGAGGGCATCCGCTGGCCTCTGCGATGTCAAAGCATGCAGCCAGCTCCGACCAGATCCGGGGTTCGCGGCCGCCTGATTGGGGGAAAGCTGCCGCTCCAGCAGAACGGATGGCGTCCGCAACGGGGGAACCCCGGAGGGCGGCGGCGCGGGCAGCGGCTAGCATGGACAAGGATCCGGGACTGATTCGCGGACCCTCGGTGCGGCCGGCCGGCCTCCCGCCAGGATCACCGGCCACGGCGTAGACCAGCCACAGTTCGTCCCAGAGCCGCGCCGGTGTGCGCCCGCCCTTCAACAGAGCGGCAAGCTGCTGGACCACCAGCGTCATGGAGATGTGTGCCCCTCCCCGGTTGAAGCGACCGGCCGGCACGGCCCCTCCGAAGGCCCCGATCCGGCCGGAACGCCGTCGGATGGTCCTGGCAGCGAGCGTTGTGCCCTCGTCCCTGGCAGACCGTCCGCCCAGTGCATAACGCACTCGAGCAGCCAGCCCCCGCGGAGGCCGCAGGACGAGCCACAGCGCCAAGCCAATGACCGTCATCAACAGGGGAATCATGCGGCAGCCCCTGATCCGGTTGGAATCCGCTCGCCGAGCCGCGAGACACCGTTTTCTGGACGAGCCGCGCAGGCCGGCAGGGCAGCGCCATCTGGAAGTGCGACGCTGTCCAGTCCAAGTCGCTCAGCCAAGGTAGCCCATGCCGGACCAAAACTCACGTTGCTGCCGTGGACTTCCAGGGCAGCAGTTACGGCAAGCCCGCCGGCTTCGTCCCCCACTACGCCGATGCAGGCAACATGGCGCCCCCGCCCAGCCGACCTCTCCACATGGACAACCACATCCAGCGCACTGGCAGCCTGGAGCCGCACCGCGTCCTGACCCAGTCCGGCGAGCGCACCCAGCGCCGTGAGCCGGGCGGGGACGGCGGCAGCTGTATTGGCATGGATGGTGCCGCCACCGCCAGTGTGGCCGGTGTTCATCGCGGTGAGCAGTTCGCGGACCTCGGCGCCGCGGCATTCCCCCACCACCAGCCTGTCCGGGCGCATCCGAAGTGCCTGGCGCACCAGTTCACCCAGGTCCACCTCGCCGCCGCCTTCCAGATTTCCGTGGCGGGATTCAAGGGACACAACATGCGGGTGGACCGGATTGAGTTCGGAGGCATCCTCGATGAGCACCAGCCGTTCCCCGGGAGAGCAAAGCCCCAGCAGCGTCGACAGCAAGGTGGTCTTGCCGGAGCCGGTGGCGCCGCTGATGAGGAAACTCAGCCGCCGCTCCACCACCCGTTCAAGCACATCCTGGACCATCGGAGTGAACATTCCACCCGCGCGCAGCTCGTCCATGGAGAACACCTGTTCCCGCCGGATTCTGATGCTCAGCAGCGTTCCGACGGTCGAGATCGGAGGGAGGACAGCGTGGACCCGGTAGCCGCCGTCGAGCCTGACATCCACGCACGGCGAACCGTCGTCCAAACGGCGGCCACCGGCAGCCACCAAGCGGGACGCCAGCGCGCGGAGCTGTGCTTCGCCGGCAAACGCCACCGGAGCCCGTTCAATGCCCTTGCCGCGGTCAATCCAGACCGAGTCCGGGGCATTAACAAAGATGTCGGTCACCGTCGGATCCCGGGTGAGCTGCTGCAACGGGCCAAGCCCGTTCAGTTCGGCACTGATGCGCTCGACGGCGGCAAGGGACCCTGACGTTCCCAGCAGTTTGCCCGTGGCCTGCACTGCAGCCGCGACGCGGGAAGGGGTCACGGGTCCGGCGTCTGCCATGACCGATTCGCGGACAGATTCCAGCAACCCGGAGTCCATCACACGGGCCTGCCGGCGGCGGACGCCCAGGGAAGGAGGAACCGGCGAGTACCCGCTCACGGCAGGTCACCGGCAGCCAGGTCACCGACGAGCAGGTCCAGCACCGAGGCGGCGAAGCGGCGGACACCCCGCCGTTTTCCGAGTTCCAATAGGCGCCCGAGTTCCGTCGCCGCAGCCGCACCGCGCACTTCCGGCATGACCCCGTGCAGCGGCAATCCCACGGAATCGGCAATCAGCGAACCGTCCAGGGCCGCGCCTGCTTTCCCCCGGACAACCAAGGCGGTCTCCACCGGTGGAAGTTCCTGGAGCAAGCGGGCGGACGCTACGGCTGCCTTCAGCTGGGCCGGCGCCACCACCAGGATGCGGTCGCAGTCCCAGGCGAAGTTACGCAATGGCTCCGTACCCCTGCCGATGTCCACCACCACCAGCTCGTAGCCGCGTCGGGCGGCATCGAGCACCCCGCCCACCGTGGCGGAATCCACAGTTGCCGGCCGGTCCCGGCTGCCCGGCCATGACAGGAAGGAGAAGCCTCCCGCCACCGGCAGGGCGTCCGAAAGCTGTTCGGGATCAATACTGCCGCTGGCGTCGGACAGGTCCGGCCACCGGAGCCCCGGCGATTCCTCGGCGGCCAGGGCCAGCTCAAGTCCGCCGCCCCACGGGTCGCCGTCCACCAGCAGCACCCGGGCGCCGAGCCCTGCCGCGGCCTGCGCTATCCAGATGGCAGCGGTGGTGGCGCCGGCGCCGCCGCAGCCGCCGGTTACCCCGAGCACCAGTCCCCCGGCTTCGGGCGACCTCGATCGGCTGAGATACTCAGCCAGCCACGCCGCGGCGTCCGGGAGGACCGCCACCCGCTCTGCGCCCAGTGCTGCTGCAAGATGCCACAGGCTGTCTCCCTCGCCGCTCAGACCCACCAGCACGGCAGGAGCCCTGCGGCGGGGAGGCAGTTCGCGGACATCGCTCCCCACCAGCACGGCGGCGGCCGTGTCCCAGAACTGCGCGGCCTCGGCGACGTCGGCCACAACCCTCAGTTGCCCGCCGGCCGCGGCCACGATCCGCTCAACTTCTCCCCGGAGGAAGTCGAAGCCGGTGACAAGAAGGACTTCGGCAGAATCGGCGGGAAGCCAGGCACCTGGCCCTCTGGCCGCCTCCTGGGCACGCTGTGCCAGCCGCGGAGAACGGCCCTGGGAAAGCCCGTGCGCCGACCCCGGAGGCCGGCCAAGGACCGGGGCGCCGGGCGGACCGGCGACCGGACCGGCCAGGCCGGAGGGGGTAGTTGACCCTGGATTCTGTTGATGGTGCCTGCTCATGCAGCCACTGTTCCCGGCGCGGGCACGAAGAATAAGGGGCGGATGGGGCTATGTGGACAACCCGGAAAGTGCGGCACCTGTGGAGGACGGGTGGGAGGCTCCGGCCGGCACGTCAGGTGAATCTTCGGCACATGCGGACGCCAGCTGTCCGCGAAGCGGCCGTTCGCGCGCGGAACCGCGCCCGCAGCAGGGCAGAATTGAGCCTATGCATCTGCTGCTCGCCGCCCACACCGACGGCGCAGCTCTACAGGAACTCACCGCGGCAGGAACACCGCACCCAGACAACCCGGAACCGCGGGTCATCAGCGCCGGAGGGCTCGCCGCCGTCGTGCGTGACCTCGAAAACCGTGATCCCGGAAAGCCGCGCCCGCGCTGGATCTGGCACCGCACACAGGAGTGGTACCCCGCGCTGCTTGGCGCGGGCGTGGAGCTGGAACGCTGTTACGACCTCACGCTGTGCGGCGCCATCCTGAGTTGCTCGGAGTTCACGTCCCACACTCCTTATGCCAGGAACGCCGAAAAACCCACGCTTGATGACGGTCTCCAGCAGCCGCCCCGCTCCCTTCAGCCACCGCCCCCTCCGGCGGACCAGGGCTCGCTCTTCGACGCACCCGGCCACGCCACGGCACCGCAGCATTCGCTGGAGGGCCTCCGCATCGAATATGCCGCGCAGCAGGACGCACTTGCCCAAGCGAATCCGGAAGGCAACCGGAAGCAGCGCCTCCAGCTCCTGCTGGCGGCGGAGTCCGCCGGCGCCATGATCGCTGCCGAAATGCAGCACACGGGGGTGCCCTGGCGGGAGGAGCTGCACGAGCAGATCCTGGCGGAGTATCTGGGCCCGCGCCCTCCCAGCGGCCACCGCCCGGCCAAGCTGGAGGCTCTCAACGCCGAGCTGCGGCAACTGTTAAATTCGCCAGGCCTGAACCCGGACTCCCCGCAGGAGCTTATGCGGGCCCTGCACCGGAACGGCATCGAGGTGAAAACCACACGCCAGTGGGAGCTCAAGGAATCCTCCCACCCGGCCATCGAGCCGCTGCTTGCGTACAAAAAACTGGCCAGGCTGCACGCGGCGAACGGCTGGGCCTGGCTGGACGCCTGGGTGAAAAACGGCCGCTTCCAGCCCGAATATGTGGTAGGTGGTGTGGTGTCCGGCCGCTGGGCGTCGCGCGGCGGCGGTGCCCTGCAGATTCCGCGGCAGATCCGCGGCGCCGTGCACGCCGATCCGGGCCACAAACTGATCGTGGCGGATGCCGCCCAGCTGGAGCCGCGCGTGCTGGTGGCGCTGGCCCAGGACTCCAAAATGGCCGAGGCCGCCCGGGACAAGGACCTCTACGCGGGCATCGCCGCGCAGGGTTTCGGAGGCGACCGGGCCAAGGCAAAGATCGCACTGCTTGGCGCCATTTACGGCGCCACCACAGGAGAATCCGGCCGGCTCATGCCGCAGCTGTCCCGTACGTATCCGCGCGCCGTAGGGTTTGTGGAGCAGGCCGCGCGCGACGGTGAGGCAGGCAAGACCGTGACTTCCCGCCTGGGCCGCAGCAGCCCGCCGCCGTCCGAACGCTGGTTCCAGAGCCAGCAGTCCAGCACCGCCGAGGAACAGCGCCGGGCGGACTCGATCGCGCGCTCCCGTGGCCGGTTCACCCGCAACTTCGTGGTGCAGGGTTCCGCCGCGGACTGGGCTGCGTGCTGGCTTGCTGAATTACGACGGCGGCTCCGCACCATGCGTTCCGAAGGCTCCCCTACCGGGGAGCTCGTGTTCTTCCTGCACGATGAAGTGATGGTCCATGCGCCCGAGGCTTCCGTGGACGCGTGCATCCAGGCCATCGAAGAAGCCGCCAACGCCGCGAAGGAGCTGCTGTTCGGCCGGATCCCTGTGGAGTTCCCGGTCAGTGTGGCCGTAGTGGACTCCTACGACAACGCCAAGTAACGCGGCTCGGCTGATTTTAGAAAAATCGGCCCTGCCGCACGGCTTGTATTTATCTATTCGATGTGTTTATCTACAGGTGGCCTCAGGCACTCTTTCTCGGTCAGCTTCAACCAACTACAAGATTCGGGGGGATCATGAGTAGAGGTATGAGAGCGGGCATTTCAACTATCGCGCTGGCGGCGTTGGCCGGTTCAGAGCTCGATTGCGGACGATACCGCGGCGCTGCCTGACAGCAAACAAACGCTCAAAGACATCACCATCACGCAATCAGTTTCAGCGGCCCCGGTTCCAGCCCCGGCGAAGGTTAAGAAGTCAAAGACCGGCATCACACCTATGTCTATGTCCGTAGCCTACAGACGAGCGTCCCATTATGCGGGCAACTGGGCTCTTTACACCCAGGCGAATGTCGACTTCTACTTCGACTGGAGCAGAGTCGTATCTAGCTACGGATACCAGAGCGCAGGGGCATTCGGTCTGAACACCGTTCAGACTCTTGGCATAGGCCGCAGCTACGCAAGCCGATGGCAGCATAGCTGGAATGCACGCACTGACGCGGGTGTCGGCGCGCCGACGCCGTGGGGAAACGTCAACGTCTACCACCGGATTTTGCTCCAGCATGCCAATGTCTACGGTGACGGCGCGTGGTACACATGGCAATCACAGTGATTGAATCCAGCTGAAATACTGGGGCCGGCCACAGCAGGTGGCCGGTCCTCCCCAAAGATCGAGGCGCGTTGCTACATATCGAAGATCTGTCCAAGGCGTATGGGAAGAACTCCGTCATCGCATCATTGACAATGACTTTCCCGTCCAAAGGTATTCACCTCATTGCAGGTGACAACGGGGCGGGTAAGACCACGTTCTTCAAATGCATAGCAGGATTAGAGACATACCAAGGTTCGATCACATGGAACGAGAAGCCGGCAGCGGACTACATTTCTTTCGCTTTCGACGACGCCCCCGCCCACAATGAGTTGACAGGGCTACAGAACCTGAGTGCCCTGCTGGACATAGCTCTGAACCGACTCAAGTCTGACTCTTCGACGTTTCAGCTTCTATCGAGAGATCGGCTTGAGAAAAAGACGAAGTCATACTCACTCGGGCAGCGTAAAAAGCTCTCGCTCACCGCTGCCTTCTTGGATACCAGGCCTTGCATTCTATTGGATGAGCCAACGTCCGGCCTGGATGCGACGGGGAGGAAGACACTTCGGGATCAACTCGAACATGCCGCCCAGACGCGGTGCGTCATTGTCTCTGACCACTACTTGGATTTTTATGCGGGGCTGGCTAGCACGTTGTATTCGGCTGGCCCGGCCGGCATTAGGCGGGTACCCGCCGAGTCCCTCACCCGCGCGTCCGACGAAGGAGCAAGCCCGCGATGACGAAGCTACTCCGTTCTCTCAGAACTGAACTTAGGTACCAAGCATGGAGCAAGATGCTTCTCTCGCCGTTGGTCATCACCGTCTTGTCACTCGGTGCAGCCTTTAGCGGGAGCGTCAGCAATGCCGCGTCCTCCCTGGATCGACTGCTGTCGACTAAGGCTCAAGCGGAGGCCAACGGCATCAGCCTTGGCGACGCCATGAATCACCCACTCAACATATCGGTGCAGGGAAACCAACAGGTCATGGACAACCCTCTCCGATTTGACTATGAAACCGCATACAACGCCCACAGGGCACTTGATGGGCTCAACTCCATCGGCACGGGTCTGGAAATGATCACGTTTATCGTCCTGCCTATACTCTTTTTTACATACGGGTGCGCAGTGGCAGTAACCGACGTCCGTCAGCGGATCCTAAAGCAGCGCGTAAGTGTTCAAGGCCGGCGCCCATACGTGCTGGCAAAAGTCATGATGATCACGGCTACAGCCATAGCTTCAGTGCTTTTGTGCGCGGCTCTAAGCATCGCGGCCGCTCCCATACTGAAGGCAGTTTTCCTTACCGGTACCAACTTTGACTTCTCCTTTGATGTCCAGGCTGCCGGGAACAACAACCCGGCGGCGCAGATTGGCTTTAGCGCCGCCACTGCCTTTTTCTTCGGACAGCTTGGATTCTTCGTAGGGCTGGCAACGAGGTCCATAGTGCTTCCATCGCTCCTGGCATTCGCGCTACTGATGGTGGCACCCTTCGCAGGGCCCTATGATCCGAGGAATATTCTTTCGACCGCGGGACAGTGGGTTTTCAATTTTTGGGGCGGCTTCACCCCGCGGGCAATGTTCCCCGTCCCCGCGGGAGTAGGGCTGCTGCTCATGATGTTGGGATTGTGTTCCATCGCGGCATGCTGCGCCATAGTCTGGGCGCGCCGAACAAAGTTCGTTTGAACCCAATGGTCTTCCGGCCCCCGCATGTCATTGCCTCCGATCCTGCTGCTGCGCGTGCGCTGGATGCTTTCCGCCGTCTCGGGGCCTTCACTTCTTCTGGTGCGGCTGCACGGAAAAACGACGAGGCCTTTCTTGAAAATCCACCCTGCATCGCCGGGTGGTTGCGTTGCACATGAATCTGACCGGTGACGGCTACGGGTTCGTGGCATAGGGCGTTCCGCCGTCGTGGTGCCTTGAGGGCCGCGATGTTCTCGTGTCGCGGTCGCGGTCGCGGCATGAACCGCTCTGCTTTCCCGCACACACGCAGGCGGATCATCCGCCGCCGATGCACTTTGAGGCGGCGAGCCGGCGGTCGATCATTGCAGCGCTCATCCCGGCCAGCAGCACCGGCTGTGCATCGGTCAGGTCCAGGGCCTTCTCGGCCCGCAGCTACGGCACCGTACTTGGCCTGCCTCGGTGGCCGCGGACGAACCACCCTGAGCCTGAACGCCCCGCCCAACGACGTCCTGGCATAGTCCCGGTGCCATCCCGTCAGCGCGGTGAGCTCGTCCAGGATCTGGGACTTGCGCTTGCTTGCTGCACGCGATTATTCAACAGCCAGCTTCCTGGTCACAGCCTTACGCTCACTCATCGAAAGCTCCATCCGTCAGGCGTACCCCGAAACCCGGCCCGAAAGCATCAGATAGCCGGAGATTTCCAGATGAGGCAACGATCCCCACTACGCGGAGGTATTAGATGAGTCAACTCGGTTCCTTGCCCGAGCCGGAGCGGCAGAGGAAACTGACCACATGAGCCACGGCAATGGACACACCAAGAGCAAAGGCCACGGAGAATCCAACGGCAAGCCCACAGGCAAAAAGGTGCGCCCCGGCACGGCGTTGAACGAGTATCTGACGTTCCAGCTGACTGAGCTCGAGGAATACCTGCCGCTGGCTGCAGCGGCGGACCCCGAAGCCATCCACGCCGCGCGGCTCGCCCTGCGCCGCTTCCGCTCGGTGACCACCTGCTTCAAGCCGCTGCTGCCCGCTTTGCCGGCTGACGACGTCGCACGCTTGAAGAAGCTGGCCAGGCAATTGGGCGAGTCCCGGGACGCCTACGTTCTGGCGCAGCGGCTCACATTGGCCCTGGATACCAGGGAGTCGTGGCGCCGTATGTCGGCGCTCCGCGGGTTTGTGGAGGCACTCAACGCGCACGCAGCCCAACGGGCAGCCGCCGTGACAGGAGCGGGAGGGGTCGCAAGGCGCGGCTACCCTGCGCTCCTGAGCTTGCGGCAGGCTCTCGAGACCCGGCCGCCAGATGAATCACCCACGGAGGCCAAGGCGCGCAATCGCATCCCCCGGCGTGCTGTGACAGCTGCCCTTCAGGATCGGTGGGAGCGGGTTCAGCAGTACATGGAGCAATCGCTGGCGGAAGTCCCGGAAGACCGGCACAACCGGGACCTCCACGAGGTCCGGAAGGAGCTCAAGTGCCTGCGGTACGCGGCGGAATCTGTTGCACCAGGCTATAAGGGTGCCGCGCTGGCGATCGTCCAGCCGGCAATCGCGCTGCAGCGGCTGCTGGGCGAGCAGCACGACGCCGTGGTGTCCCGCCTGGTACTGGCACAGGCCGCCGGTGTCCACTCTATTGATTCCCGGGACGCGGCCGCGCTGGATGAGCTGGAAAGCCACCGCGCAGCAAACGCCGAAGTGGAGTATTACCGCGCCGCGGCGATGAATCCGGTACCGGCACCCGCGTCGGCACTGGCCCGCTGACCGGCACCTGCACCGGCACCGGCACCGGCACCTGCACCTTAACGGCGACCCTGGCGGGTTGCCAGTCAATCAGTCATCAGAAGCGGAATACGTCCAACTGTGTAACGTACCCGGCAGTAGCTGGCTGAGTGTCGTAGCCCCGGCTATGGTCAAAGAGATCGGGCCGTTCTTCCATCTACGGCCGGTGGATGCGATGCAGCATAAGCAGGGGGAGGTTCGGTACCTATGGCGGGCAAGTTCGAAATACACAGGGATGGCTCAGAATCATTCAGGTTCCGGCTGACGGATGGCGACGGCAATATTGTGGCCGTGTCTCCGCATTTCAAGCACATCAGCGGTGTGGTGGCCGGCATCAATGCGATGCGTGAAAATGCCGCCACGGGCATCGTGGTGGACCTGCGTCAGCAGCAGCCGCAGAACTAGAGGTCCAGCTCAAGCAGCCGCGTGGCGTCCCAGGGAACGGCCCAGCCCAGCTGGTCAAACAGCTCGTTCAGGATCAGTCCGGTGAAACCCCACACCACTACCCCGTTGACTGCAAAAGCCGGGCTCCTGAACGTCTGGCCCAGCCGGCTGACGGTCGCAGTGAGCCGGTTCGCAGGGTCCAAAAGGTCGCGGACCGGGATCCGGAAAACCTGCGCGGATTCGCCGTAGTCCACCACCCGCACCGGCGACGGCGCCGCCCACCACGCCAGCACGGGCGTCACCAGGAAATTACTCCGGGGCAGCGCAAGTTGGGGCATCACGCCGAGCACTTCGACACCGCCGGAATCGAGCCCCGTCTCCTCTTCGGCTTCCCGCAGGGCAGCCGCCACAGCGGAGGTGTCCTTAGGGTCGATGCTGCCGCCGGGGAATGCCACCTGCCCGGGGTGGGAGTCCAGGGTATGGGCGCGTTCCAGCAGCAGGACATCAAGATCCGCCGGCGCCAGGGGCTTTCCGGACGCGGCTGGAACATCGTCCAGTGCGCCGAACAGCATCAGTACAGCCGCCTCGCGGGCAACCGCGCGGTCAACCGAGAGCGCCCGCAACTGCGGATTCCGGGCAGGACCCGTCCCCGCGTGGATCGCCTCGACGAGGTCAACGAGGTCCTGGCGGGCCGTCATTGTGGTCTCTTCTGTGACTCCATGCGGATTTCCGCGGCACGGTGGGTTTCCGCGAGCAACTGCGCCAGGAGTGCTTCCTTGCCCGGCGCGAGCTCATACTTCAGCAGCTTCGCGGCCTTCTCCGGGTCTGTCTCGCCGGCACCATACGACGGGCACCAGTTAGCAACAGAGCAGGCGCCACAGGCCGGTTTGCGGGAATGGCAGACACGCCGGCCATGGAAAACCACGCGGTGCGACAGCATGGTCCAGTCCTTGGGCTCGAAGAGCTCGGCAACATCGAATTCGATCCGGACGGGATCCTCGGACTCCGTCCACCCGAACCGGCGGGCCAGCCGCCCGAAGTGTGTGTCCACCGTGATTCCCGGAATGCCGAATGCGTTCCCCAGCACCACGTTGGCGGTTTTCCGCCCGACACCGGGAAGCGTCACCAGATCCTCCAGCCGCCCCGGCACCACGCCGTCGTACTCATCCACCAGCCGCGTGCCCAGCGCCATCAGGTTCCGTGCCTTGGCGCGGAAGAAACCGGTGGGCTTGATGATGGCTTCCAGCCTCGCGGAATCAGCCTCGGCCATGCTCCGCGCATCCGGATACCTGGCAAACAGGAGCGGGGTGATCTGGTTGACCAGCACATCGGTGGTCTGGGCGGACAGCACGGTTGCAACCACCAGCTCGAACGGGTTCCGGAAATCCAGCTCGGCATGCGCGTACGGATACTGCTCAGCGAGCGCCCGGTTGATCCTGCGCGCCCGGCGCTTGAGCGCCAGCTCTGACTCGCCGGACGGCTGCGGCTTGAGCGTACCGGGCAGCGGCGTGCCGGGCTTGGCTGCGACTCGCTGGGCGATACCGGATTTCGGTGTGCGGGAGGTGTCCACGCGTCAGGCTAGCCGCGTTCGATGTTGCTGAGATCGCGCAGTACGCCCACGCGGCCGTCCGTGTGCTGGACGAGGAATTCGTGTCCGCGGTCCTCGAGTGCCAGCACCCAGCCGCCGGGCTCAATCCCGAAAACCGGTGCGCCGGTCCGCGGGTCAACAGCCGTGCGGTATTGCGACACGGCAAACCAGAAGGCCTCGTGAACGGGCTGGTGATCTGATTCCTCGGGCCGGCTTGCCGGATCCACGGTTGCGCCGATCGGGCTGTGCGACCTGACCAGCGGGTTCGCCGTGGTGGCAGCGAGGGGCTCAGCGGCAGCCGGTTTGGCGGCGGATTCCGTGGGGGTACCGTTCCCGGCATGTCCGGCGGCGTCCGCCCCGTTGCCGCTGTCCGCTGGGGACCCGGCTGTTACCGGTGTTCCATCCAGCCGGGTCTCTTCGGCGGCCGGCGGTGTTGCGACGGCCGGTGTGGCGGAAGACGTGGCGGCTGAAGCCGCTGAGGAGGAAGGCTCGGAAGGGGACGGCTCGGAGACAGAGGACCGCTCCGGGGCAGAAGCATCTGCGGCAGGTGGCTCAGAAACAGACGGCTCTGTTGCAGAAGGAACGACGGCGGGGGCCCCGGTTCCGGGAGCCCCGGGAGCTGTGTTGGTGGCCGGCCAGGCAGCCGAGTCAGGCGCCGTTCCCGCCGGGCCCGGAACAACTCCGGTGTGGGCTGCGGGGGTGCCGGCCTGCGATACCGGGCCACCCTCCGTCGGGCCGTCCGTTGACGGTTTTGCCTGCTTCGGCGCCTTGGGTTCATGGGGCGCTTTGGGCTTGCGTGTGGGGGCTGCAGCGTCCCGGGCCACAATGTGGGCCGGGAATTCGGCGCGGTTCTGGAAGTCGCCGGCGAAGAACGGGATAAAGCGGCCCAGCACCGTGGCGGCAAATAAAAGAAGAGAGCCGATCAGCGCCACCAGCATGCTGGGGACAAACGCGGCGGCAACCGCAACGAAGAAGAAGGCCACGGCGAAGGACGCCACCACGGAGCCCAACTGGTCAATTGAAAGCGAGCCGACGCGCACCGTGGTTTCCGGTGAAAGCCGCCGGGCGACGAACAGTGCGGTGACAATCAGGGGAAGAACGATTCCCAGCCCCAGGAAGAAAAGGCTGCCCATGTTCCACAGGTTGTAGCGGACGGTGAACATCGGGAGCAGCGAGGCTACAAAAAGGATCAGCGTGGCTGCAAAAACGGTCAGGTCACGCACCGTGAACGGGCCGAGCACAGCTTCGTTACGGATGGCCGTTTTACTGCCGCCAGCCGTGGCCGCTACCTTCTGGCCTGTCTGGGGTCCGGCGGAGTCAGGCTGCACACCTGGCTGCGCGCTCTTCGGCGCGTCTCCCGACTGGCCGTGGTCCTGGCCAATGCTCTGGTTGTTCATTCTGTTCTCCTTAGCGTGGCGGCACTCTGGGCTGCGTCATTCAAAAGACTGCTCATTCAAAAGTCTGCTCGTCCAAAGAGTTCCGTCTAATGGCAGGCAGACACCGGACCGCGCGCGGTCCGGCTGCTTCCATCGAATGTCACAATTCCATCTCAGCCTAGCCAAGTGCTTGGCCGATCACTAGCCGACAGCCCGGAAACCAGGAGTCCGCCACGTCACTCCGGCAGCGAGTGGGAGTCGGTTCAATCGTGGCACAACATGCGCTAAGCCAGTCCCTTCCGGCCGCCCCGTTCAGGGCGGGTTCCCAGTGCCCGGGTGAACTCTGCCGGGTTGTCGTGTGCGGAACGGGAAACCAGCAGGTGGCGCGTTGTGGTGCGGCGTGCGAAGTACCTGGCATAGGGAACGATGATCACGGTGTCCAGGCCGCCCTCCCAGGCAGCAATCAGGGCAGGCAGGCTTTGCCTCAATGGCGAATCCCCGGCCCTTTTGAGCGGCACAATTTGAAGGCTCTGCTCCCAGTCGTTGTAGGCCCCTTGATCGATTCCGACCGCGCCGTACCCCGCCCACCAGAACGGCGGCATGACCGGATGAAGATTCTCCCCCGGCCTGGATGCGGCACGGATTTCTTCAGGTGACATCAGTCGTGGCGGGTTCGGATCCTCGACGCTGTACCACTCCCAGGCCCGGTCCCATGCGATGAACGCTCATCCCACTCTGCAACGGTGGCTGAATCCGGCAGCTTCGAATCACCGGCCTCAGGAAGCGGGTCAAGCTCAGGGACGTCCGCGGCGGTGCCTATACCCCGGGCTTGCCGGACGAACAAAAGGATGAGCAGGTGATGCGGGACGTCATTTACCCTGATCACCATGCCCTGCGGCCAGGGTTGTGCGGCGTCGGCACCGAAAATCTCATCTCTCCCCCAACTTCCGACGCGTCTTCGCCATCTCCGGAGCCGCACCGGTGGCGCAACCCGGCAGTTCGTCGTCGTAATCTACTCCTCCAGGACCCGGCCGGAGCACCATTCAACGCTTAATAAACGCCGTTCACGGCGCTGCTTGTGACCGGGGACACGTAGCGGCGGAGTCAGGCGCTAGTCTTTATGGCGGAACAGCTCTTTGCGGAATGTCCGTGATCGGCCGCTGCCGGACGTCGCGCACAGCGGCACGGCGCGGCATGGTGGCGGTGCGTCCCGCGCAGCAAGGATCGATGAATGATGAGGTTCACCATGTCCCAGGACACCCCCGGCTCGACGGCCACCGCTGCCACCGACTCCCAGCAGGGCGATGCGTTTGAAAACCTGCTCCACGAGAACCGCAAGTTTGCCCCGTCCGAAGAGTTCGCCGCCAACGCCGTGGTCACCGCAGCCGACTACGCGGAGGCCGACGCCGGCCGCCCGGCTTTCTGGGCGAAGAAGGCACGCGAACTGCTCACCTGGAGCAAGGACTTCACCGAGGCATTGGACTGGTCCAACCCGCCGTTCGCCAAATGGTTTGTGGGCGGCGAGGTCAACGCCGCGTACAACGCCCTGGACCGCCACGTGGAAAACGGCCTGGGCGACCGGGTCGCCATCTACTTCGAGGGCGAACCCGGCGACACCCGCACCTACACGTACGCGCAGCTGACCGAAGAGGTCAAGAAGGCGGCCAACGCGTTCGAGTCCCTGGGCGTTTCCAAGGGCGACCGCGTGGCCGTGTACCTGCCCATGATCCCCGAAGCCGTCATCACCATCCTGGCCTGCGCCCGGATCGGCGCCGTGCACTCCGTGGTGTTCGGCGGCTTCTCCGCTGACGCGCTCCGCTCCAGGATCGACGACGCCGAGGCCAGGCTCGTGGTCACAGCGGACGGCACCTACCGCCGCGGCAAGCCCAGCGCCCTCAAGGCCGCCGTTGATGAAGCGCTGGCCAAGGACGGCCACTCCGTCCGGAACGTGGTGGTGGTGAAGCGCAACGGCCAGGACGTGGACTGGCACGAGGGCCGCGACCAGTGGTGGGATGACACCGTTGGTGCCGCCTCCACCGAGCACACTGCCGTCGGCCATGACTCCGAGCACCCGCTGTTCATCCTCTACACCTCCGGCACCACGGGCAAGCCCAAGGGCATCCTGCACACCACCGGCGGCTACCTCACCCAGGGCGCCTACACGCACAAGGCAGTCTTTGACCTGCATCCGGAGACAGACGTCTTCTGGTGCACGGCCGACGTCGGATGGGTTACCGGCCACACGTACGTCGCCTATGCGCCGCTCATCAACGGCGCCACCCAGGTCATGTACGAGGGCACCCCGGATTCCCCGCACCAGGGCCGCTGGTGGGAGATCGTGGAGAAGTACAAGGTCTCCATCCTCTACACCGCGCCCACCGCGATCCGGACGTTCATGAAGTGGGGCCGGGATATCCCGGACAAGTATGATCTCTCCTCCATCCGTGTGCTCGGCTCCGTGGGCGAACCCATCAACCCCGAAGCATGGATGTGGTACCGCGAGGTCATCGGCGGCAACAAGGCGCCCATCGTGGACACGTGGTGGCAGACCGAGACCGGCGCGCAGATGATCGCCCCGCTCCCCGGGGTGACGGCCACCAAGCCCGGCTCCGCCCAGGTTGCGCTGCCCGGCATCGCCGTGGACGTGGTGGATGAACTCGGCGAATCCGTTCCGGACGGCCACGGCGGCTTCCTGGTCATCCGTGAACCGTGGCCAGCCATGCTGCGCGGCATCTGGGGCGACCCTGAGCGCTTCAAGGAAACCTACTGGTCCCGGTTCGAGAACATCTACTTCGCCGGCGACGGCGCCAAAAAGGACGAGGACGGCGACGTCTGGCTCCTTGGCCGCGTGGACGACGTGATGAACATTTCCGGCCACCGGCTCTCCACCACGGAAATCGAATCGGCGCTGGTCAGCCACCCGGCAGTGGCCGAGGCCGCCGTTGTCGGTGCCGCGGACGAGACCACCGGCCAGGCCGTGGTGGCGTTTGTGATCCTCCGCGGGGACGCCGTGGATTCCGGCGACAAAATTGTCCAGGAACTGCGCAACCACGTGGGCAAGGAAATCGGCCCCATCGCCAAGCCCAAGACCATCCTGGTGGTGCCGGAACTGCCCAAGACCCGGTCGGGCAAAATCATGCGCCGCCTGCTCAAGGACGTCGCCGAGGGCCGCGAGGTGGGCGATGCCACCACCCTGGCGGACAACACGGTCATGCAGCAGATCGCCAACTCGCTGAAAAAGTAGGTACCGCCCTCCGGTGGTCAAACCCGTCATCCGGTGATTGAACCGGTCATCCGGTGGTTGAGCCTGTCGAAACCTGGTTTCCACAAGTTCAACCGCCGGATGACACGTTTAACCGGATACTCATCACCAATTTGTTGTTTTCCGTTCTTTCCTGATCCCTTTTGAGAGGTTATAGTCGTTGTCATGTGAGGCGTCTCACATGCAGCTGATTTTCAAGGGAGAGAAACATGGCAGCATTTCTGGAACCGTCCGCGGCAGCCGCCCCGGGGCGCAGGACCATCCTCAAGACCATGGGCGTCGGCGCGGCAGGCCTTGCGGGAATCCCCCTGCTGGCTGCCTGCACCGGCGGCAGCGGCCCCTCCGGGGGAGGTTCGGAATCCACCGGACTGACCTTCGGTTCCGGTTCCTCGGATGCGGTCCCCAAGAAGGCCTACAAGGCCGTCACCGACGCGTTCGAGGCCAAGAGCGGCAAGAAAGTCTCCACGAATGTGGTGCCGCACAACGACTTCCAGAACCAGATCAACTCCTACCTGCAGGGCTCCCCGGACGACACGTTCACGTGGTTCGCCGGCTACCGCATGCAGTTCTACGCGGAGAAGGGGCTGCTGGCCCCCATCGACGACGTCTGGGAGTCGATCGGCGCCAACTACTCGGATGCCCTCAAGAAGGCCTCCACCGGCCCGGACGGCAAGATGTACCTCGTCCCCAACTACAACTACCCGTGGGGATTCTTCTACCGGAAGAGCCTCTGGACAGCAAAAGGCTACGAGGTACCCAAGACATTTGATGCGCTGAAGACCCTCGCCACCAAGATGAAGGCGGACGGGATCATCCCCATCGGCTTCGCGGACAAGGACGGCTGGCCGGCCATGGGCACGTTCGACTACATCAACATGCGGCTCAACGGCTACCAGTTCCACGTGGACCTCTGCGCCCACAAGGAATCCTGGGACCAGAAGAAGGTCAGCGACGTCTTTGACACGTGGTCCGCGCTGCTGCCGTTCCAGGATCCGGCAGCTCTGGGCCAGACCTGGCAGGATGCCGCCAAGGCCCTGGAAGCGAAGAAGACCGGAATGTATCTGCTGGGATCGTTCGTGACCCAGCAGTTCACTGACCCGGCGGTCCTGGCCGACATCGACTTCTTCCCGTTCCCCGAAATCGCCATGGAAGGAATGGACGCCGTCGAGGCTCCGATCGACGGCCTGCTGCTCTCCAAGAAGGGCGGCGAGAACAAGGCGGCCCGCGACTTCCTGGCCTTTATGGGCACTCCCGAGGCCCAGGACGCCTACGCAGCCGTCGATCCCTCCAACATCGCCACGGCCAAGGGAGCGGACACGTCCAAGTTCACCCCGCTGAACAAGAAGAATGCGGACACCATCGCCAACGCCAAGTACATCAGCCAGTTCTTTGACCGGGATGCGCTGCCGGCCATGGCCAATAACGTCATGATCCCGGCCCTGCAGACCTTCATCAAGGACGGCAAGATGGACGTCAAGAACCTCGAGGCCCAGGCCAAGACGCTCTACGCGGCGCAGTAAGCGGGGAACGTTCAATGACCTCCACAGCACGGGACCTGGTTCCACCCGGATCGCGGGCGGAACCAGGAAGGCCCGCGAAACGCATCCGCTCCGGCAGGGTCCGCAGACTTTCCAAAAGAGACAAGCTGGTTCTGGCCGTCATGGTGGGCATCCCCACCCTGATCCAGCTGGTACTCATCTGGCTGCCCACCCTGATGTCCGTCGGGCTGAGCTTCACCCGCTGGAACGGCCTGGACCTGGGCAACATCAGGACCGCCGGAATGGACAACTACCGGTTCATCACCCAGGACTACCCGCCGTTCTGGCCTGCCATGGGGCACAACCTGCTGTGGCTCGGCTTCCTGGCTTTGGTTGCCACTCCCCTGGGGCTCCTCCTGGCTGTGCTGCTGGACCAGAACATCCGCGGCAGCAGGATCTACCAGAGCATCTTCTTTGCCCCCGTGATGTTGTCCCTCGCGCTCGTGGGCATCATCTGGCAGCTGTTCTATCAGCGGGACAACGGCCTGCTGAACTTCCTGCTGGGCACAGCGGGGACACCGCAGGCCGTGGACTGGTTCGGGGATCCCTCAGTCAACATCTGGGCGGCCATGGTTGCCGCGACGTGGCGGCACTCGGGCTACGTCATGCTGCTGTACCTGGCCGGGCTCAAGGGCGTGGATCCCACCCTGCGCGAGGCAGCATCGATCGACGGCGCCAACGCGTATCAGTCATTCTTCCGGGTGGTCTTCCCAGCCATGCGTCCGGTCAACATCGTGATCGTGGTCATCACCATCATTGAATCGCTGCGCGCCTTTGACGTCGTCTATGTCATCAACCGCGGCACCAACGGCCTGGAACTCCTCAGCGCCTTGGTGATCCAGAACCTGGTGGGCGAAGGCCAGGTGATCGGCGTCGGCTCGGCCCTGGCAGTGGTGCTGCTGGTCATCTCCCTTGTCCCGATCGTCTTCTACCTAAGCCGCACCTTCGGCAAGGAGAACAAAGCATGAGCACCACAGCCAGCCGGACCCGCCCCGGCAGCAACGCTTCCGGGGAAACGCGTTCGGGCAGCCGGCCCAGACGCCATTACGGCACCCACATATTCCTGAGCGTTATGGCCGTGATGTGGCTCATCCCGCTCGGCTGGTCCGTGTACACAGCGCTGCGCCCCGTCGAGTCCACCAACGAATACGGCTACTTCAGCTTCGGAGGCGACTTCAACTTCGACAACTTTGTCCAGGCCTGGAACCAGGGCGGCTTTATCAGGTACTTCTGGAATTCGGTGATCATTACCGTACCGGCCGTGCTGCTGACGCTCCTGCTCGCTTCGATGATGGCCTTCGCCGTGAGCCGGGTGAACTGGAAGTTCAACGTCACCCTGCTCATCATGTTCACAGCCGGCAACCTCCTGCCGCCACAGGTGCTGGCGGCGCCGCTCTTCGAGATGATGAAACACTTCGAGGTGCCGTACTCGGTCAGCGACTCCGGGAACATGCTCAATACGTACATCTCGGTCATCGCCGCGAACACCGCCTTCCAGATCGGCTTCTGCACCTTCGTTCTCTCCAACTACATGAAGGCGCTGTCGGCCGACCTGACCGAGGCTGCCCTGGTGGACGGAGCCGGCATCTGGCGCCAGTACTGGGAAATCATCATGCCGCTGTGCCGTCCGGCGTTCGCCGCGCTGGGCACCCTGGAAGTCATCTTCATCTACAACGACTTCTTCTTCCCGCTGCTGTTCATCCAGAGCGGTGACCGCCTGCCCATCACCACCGCCATCAAAAACCTGCAGGGCCAGTTCCTCAACGACTACAACCTGCTGGCTGCCGGGGCCGTTATCACGGTGATTCCCACCCTGATCATCTACCTGGTGCTCCAGCGCCAATTTGTTGCCGGGCTGACTCTTGGTGCCAGCAAGGGTTAGGCCATGATGGAAGCTGCCGTTCCGGCCCGCGCCGTCCTTCCGTCCGAAAGGGAATCCATGCTCCCCGCAGCACGCCACCAAGCCATTATTGAAACTGTCCAGCGCGAACGCGTCGTCCGCGTCTCGGACCTCGCCCAGCAACTGGGCGTCTCGCTGATGACAGTGCGCCGGGACATCGAGCAGCTCGAGGAGTCCCGGCAGGTTGAGCGCATCCATGGCGGCGCCAAGCTACCGGGGGAAGCCAGCACCCACGAGCCCGGCTTTGAACTGAAATCCACCCAGTTGACGGCGGAAAAGCAGGCCATCGCCGTGGAGGCTGCCACGCTGGTGCACGAGGGCATGGCCGTGGGGCTCAGCGCCGGAACCACCACCTGGGCGCTGGCCAAGGAACTCGTCAAGGGCCCGCGCATTACAGTTGTCACCAATTCTGTGCGGATCGCCGATCTCTTCCACCACGGATCGTCCTCCGGGGCAGCCCGCTACGGCTCAACGGTGATCCTGATCGGCGGCGAGCGCACGCCGTCGGACGCGTTGGTGGGACCCATCGCCACCGCCGCCCTGAAACAGCTGCATCTGGACCTCCTGTTCCTCGGCGTCCACGGCATGGATGCCGTCGCAGGATTCACCACACCCAACGTGATGGAGGCGGAAACGGACAGGGCATTTGTTGCCGCAGCGCGCAAACTGGTGGTTCTGGCCGACCACAGTAAATGGGGAACATTCGGAATCAGCACCATCGCCGCGCTTGAAGAGGCGGATGAAGTCATCAGCGACTCCGGGCTTTCCGGCGACGCCCAGCGGATCCTGCGGGAGCAGGTCAGCCGGCTCAGGATCGCCACCGTCTGATCACCGGCGGTCGAGCCCGTCGGGACCTCCGCACCGGTTCAGCGCGGCTCGGGATCCGGACGGCTCAGCGTTCGGACGGCTCAGGGGCAGCCGCATGATTGCCGTGTGCGCAGCTCGGTGGGGAAGATCCGGTGTTGCGGTTCCTGGCCCCGGGCGGCGCCCACCAGTGCACCCACTGCGGCTTCCGCCATGGCGCGCACCGGCTGCTCCACGGTGGTCAGGGCCGGCCAGCTGTATTCGGCCTCAACGGAACCGTCAAAGGACGTCACGGCGATGTCTCCGGGAACAGACAGCCCGGCCTCGCGGATGGCCCGCAGGATGCCTATCGCGTGCATATCGGAACTGGCAAATACCGCCGTCGGCCGGTTGGCTGCGGCTACCAGCCGCTTCCCCGCAGCGTAGCCGCCGGGCCGGCTGAAATCTCCGCGCACAATCGGCCCCTCGGGCAGCCCGGCCGCCGCGAGAGCCTGCAGCCAGCCCTGTTCGCGTCCGTCTAGAGAGTTGGACACGTTGGACCCCATGGCCAGTGCGATGTTTGTGTGTCCGTGGCCGATCAGGTGGTCAACGGCAATCCGGGCGCCGGCTGCCAGGTCAACACCCACGCTGTTGAATCCGGGGGCCTCGCCCGCGTGGTTCAGCAGCACCGAGGGGATTTCGGCCGATTCAAGGTCTGCGAGATCCGGTTCGAACAGGACGCTGGCCAGCACCACACCGTCCACCTGGCGGGCGGCCAGGTTGCGGATGTGCTGGCGTTCCTTGGCCGGGTTCCCGTCCGAGTTGGTCAGCAACAGAGCATAGCCAAGCTCGGCAGCCGCGTCCTCTACCGCATGTGCGAGCAGGGAAAAAAACGGGTTGCTGTTGTCCGGGATGACCAGGCCGATGGTTTCGCTGGACCCCAGTTTGAGCGCCCGCGCCGCCGCATTGGGCCGGTAGCCCAGGATACGGATGGCATCCTGCACCTTGGCCTCCGTTGCCGGCGCCACTTTCTTGGGTCCGCCATTAACCACATAACTGACGACGGCGGTGCTCACCCCTGCGTAGCGGGCAACATCTTTGCGGGTTACCGGTGTCCGCGGGGTGGGCACTGCCGAGGTCGTCATGAGATACATGCTAGCTACTGGCTCCCGGGCGCATCGCCGAAGTCGCGGATGGGCAGGCGTGCGCCGTCCTTCAGTGCCGATTCATGCGCCACAATTCCGGGGAGCGTGAAGCGCGCCGCCACCCAGGCGTTGACCGGCGGGAGCATGCCGGCATTGACGGCGGTGACAAAATCATCAACGAGGAACTGGTGGCTGCCCTCGTGCCCGTTGGGCGCGCCCAGGAACTCTTCCGGCAGCCTGCCGCGGTCATGCACCGGCGCCAGCCCGGAGATGAAGGCGTCACGTAGTTCGGGGGCAACGTCCGCCAGGGAGGGATCATCCGCCGAAATGCTGGGCTTGGTCTCCATCTGTTCGGAGACATCGTGGATATCCTTCTTGTCCTGCCACACGGTGACGTTGGCCAGTTGCTCGAAGCTCGCGTCCGTGCCGAAAAAGCGGAAACGGGATTCACGGATGTGTGAGGGGTAACCCACCCGGCGCATCTCGTTGGTGCGCATCACACCGCCGTCGTTCAGCTCAAAAAGCGCTGAGGCGTTGGAGAAGTCGTTGCCGAACATGCTGATGTCCTTGTCGAACACGCCGTCGTTGCGGTCGTCCTTGACGCCGACACAACTGACGCTCACGGCATGTGCCGGCACCGCACCGAGGACCCCGCCGATGGCATGGGTGGGGTACAGCATGGGCGGGTAGCTGGCCGTCGCTTTCCAGTCCTCGCCTCCGCTGTACTGGTAGGCGTCGTAGAAGCCCAGGTCCATGTCGTGGACGTAGTCACCCTCGCTGTAGAAGATCCGGCCGAATCTGCCGGCTGCATGCTGGTTCCGGGCATAGACGGTGGCCGGATTGTAGTAGCTGGTCTCCCCCATGGCGTAAACCAGGCCGGTTTCCTTCACCGCTTCGATGATGCGCTGGATCTCCTCTTCGGAGACGGCCATCGGCACGGCCGAGTACACGTGTTTGCCGGCGCGCAGCGCCTGCTCCACGAGGGGCCCATGAGTCCAGCGCTGCGTGAAGATGGCCACGGCATCGACGTCGGATGCCAGCAGCTCCTCGAAACTCGCCTTGGTGCCGTCCAGCGCCCAGCGCTCCTGCGCCGCCGCGGCACGTTCGGGGCGCTCGTCCACGACGTAGACCTCGCTGACACCGGGGTGGAGCTTGAAGAGGTGGGCGAAATGGCCGCCGAACTGGCCGACGCCGACGACTCCGATTGAAAACGTCATTGTTTACCTTTCTGGGGCTGCCCGATCCGAGACGGCCGGCAGCTGCTTAGTAGCCCACATGGGCTTCAGAAGAGTCTTTCACTGGAATCTACACGAGTCAACAACTTTCAAATGACCCGTATAAAGTCTCAACAATTAAAAGCAAAACAGGCTTGCATGCAAATATCTACTCGTGTAGATTCAATCTCAGTTGTTATCCACATCACATTCAGGAGGGTCGAAGATGACCACCATCACCAAGCTTCCGGATCCAACGGCCGGCAGGGCCGGGCAGCCTGCCCCCGCCAGGAAAAACAGGCGCCGCAGCGGAGACCTGAGGATCGCGCTTTTCTTCATTTTCCCGGCCATGATCGGGTTCGTTGCCTTTTTCCTGATTCCCACCATCCGGGGCGTCTACCTCAGCTTCACCGAATACAGCATCCTGGGGGAACCGGAGTGGATCGGGGTCAAGAACTACACCTCGATCCTCGGCGATGAGCTGTTCTGGAACGCCATGACCGTGACCGTCCAGTATGTGGCCCTGAACATCGGGTTCCAGACCGTCATCGCGCTCGGCCTGGCCCTGCTGATGCACCGCGTCGCCAAGTCGACGTTCATCCGCGGCGCCCTGCTGCTCCCCTTCCTCGTGGCCAATGTGATCGTGGCCCTGCTCTGGTTCTGGATGCTCGATTACCAGCTGGGCATCGTCAACGAGGTCATCAACTGGTTGGGGCTGCCGCGCATCGCCTTCTTCGGCAGCGAGCAGTGGGCCATCCCCACCATCGCGTTCGTCAACGTCTGGCGCCATATGGGCTACACAGCCCTGCTGATCTTCGCCGGCCTGCAGGCCATCCCCAACCATGTCTACGAAGTTGCCTCCCTGGACGGCGCCTCACCGGCACGCACCTTCTGGAGCATCACCATGCCGCTGCTCCGGCCGGTGCTGGTACTGGTGCTGGTGGTCACCGTGATCGGCTCCTTCCAGGTGTTCGACACCGTGGCGGTGACCACCGGCGGCGGCCCCATCAATGCCTCCCGGGTCATCCAGATGTACATCTATCAAAAAGCCTTCACCGAATCGGACTTCGGCTACGCCTCGGCGCTGTCCGTCATCCTCTTTGTCATCCTCGCCCTGGTGGCCTTCATCCAGATGAAGTTCCTCAAGGGCAACGAATCGGATCTGGACTAAGGAACCCGCCATGACCACTTCCACCAATCCCCGTCCCGGCGCCGGTCCACGCGGCTCCACATCACCCAGCGGCCGCCCCACGGACGCCGGTTCCCGCAACTCCGGTGCCCACAGCGCCGGCGACGGCGGCACCTCCGCCGCTTCCGCCGTCGTACGGCCCAGAAAGCCCGTCAAGTGGGGCCGGATCGGAGCCTGGACGCTGGTCGCCGTCGCCCTGATCGTCACGCTTGCCCCGTTCCTGTGGATGCTCAGGACAGCACTGTCCAGCAACCATTCGCTGGCGGCCAACGCCGGCAGCCTGCTGCCCGCGGACTTCAGCTGGGGCGCCTTCAAGCGGGTCCTGGGGCTGCAAAGCCCGGAGGAAGCGATCGCCGAGGGCGGCTCGGGCGCGGCCATCAACTTCTGGCTCTACCTGCGCAACTCCATCATTGTGTCCACGCTGGTGACGGCCGGCCAGGTCTTCTTCAGCGCCATGGCCGCGTATGCCTTCTCCCGGCTCCGCTGGCCCGGGCGGGACAAAGTGTTCGCCCTGTTCCTGGCAACCATGATGGTCCCGCCCATCTTCACGGCGCTGCCCAACTTCCTGATGATCAAAAACCTGGGCCTGCTGAACACCTACGCCGGCATCATCCTTCCGTTCCTCTTCATGACCCCGTTCGCCATCTTCTTCCTGCGGCAGTTCTTCCTGAGCATGTCCCGCGAAGTGGAGGAAGCGGCCATGCTGGACGGCGCCAAACACGTCCGGATCTTCTTCCAGATCGTGATGCCCAACGCCGCCGCACCGCTGGCCACGCTGGCCCTGCTGACGTTCATCGGCACGTGGAACGAATACTTCTGGCCGCTGCTGGTGGGCCAGGACGAAAGCGTCCGGGTGCTCACCGTGGGCCTGGGCGTCTTCAAGTCCCAGTCACCGCAGGGCGCGCCGGACTGGAGCGGACTGATGGCAGCAACCCTGGTGGCGGCCCTCCCCGTCCTCCTCCTGTTTATCGCCTTCGGCAAGAAGGTGGTCAACTCCATCGGCTTCTCCGGCATCAAATAGCTCTTCCCGCTCGTACTATCCTCCCCGCAAGAAATCACGAAAGGTCCATCATGAAGAAAACCATCGGCGCCGTCGCTGCCGCCGCAGCCATCGCCCTGTCCCTGTCAGCCTGTGGCGGCGCAGCCCCCTCCACCGAGGCCAAGGGCGAGATCAACTACTGGCTGTGGGACGCCAACCAGCTCCCCGCCTACCAGAAGTGCGCTGACGATTTCACCAAGGCCAACCCGGACATCAAGGTCAAGATCACCCAGCGCGGCTGGGACGACTACTGGACCACCCTGAGCAACGGATTCGTCGCCGGAACTGCGCCTGACGTGTTCACGGACCACCTCGCCAAGTACCCCGAATACGCCGACAAGAAGCAGCTGCTCTCCCTCGACGATGCCGTCAAGAAGGACGGCGTGAACCTGGACATCTACAACAAAGGCCTGGCGGACCTCTGGGTGGCCGAGGACGGCAAACGATATGGCCTGCCCAAGGACTGGGACACCGTGGCCATGTTCTACAACAAGAAATTTGTCGCGGCCGCCGGTTACACCGAGGACCAGCTGAAGAACCTGGACTGGAACCCCGCCGACGGCGGCAGCTACGAAAAGGCGATCGCCCACCTGACTGTGGACAAGAACGGCAAGCGCGGTGACGAGGCCGGCTTCGACAAGAACAATGTGGCCGTCTACGGACTGGGCCTGGAATCCTCCGGCTCCGGCCAGGGCCAGACCCAGTGGAGCTTCCTCAGCGCCACCACCGGTTGGACCCACACGGACAAGAACCCGTGGGGCAAGCAGTTCAACTACGACGACCCCAAGTTCCAGGAGACCATCGCCTGGTGGGCCGGACTCGTGGAAAAGGGGTATATGCCCAAACTGGAAACCACCGTGGGCGCCAGTGTGAGTGACACCTTCGGAGCCGGCAAGGCAGCCATCAACACCAGCGGCTCGTGGATGACCGGCCAGTACACCAGCTACAAGGGCGTGGAAACAGGGATTGCCCCCACCCCCAAGGGACCGGACGGCAAGCGTGCCAGCATGTTCAACGGGCTGGCGGACTCCATCTGGGCCGGCACCAAGAACCCGGCGGCCTCGGTCAAATGGGTTGAGTACCTCGCCTCCGCCGCCTGCCAGGACGTTGTAGCCGGCAAGGCAGTGGTCTTCCCGGCCATCACCACTTCCTCCGAGCTCGCGGCAAAGGCCTTCGCAGCCAAGGGCACCGACGTCAGCGCCTTCACCACGCATGTTGCGGACGGCACCACGTTCCTCTTCCCAATCGCAGACAAAGCAGCCAAGATTGACGGCATCATGAAGCCGGCCATGGATGCGGTCCTATCAGGCAAGAAACCTGCCAGCTCGCTCACGGACGCCAACAACCAGGTCAACGCGCTGTTCAAGTAACGCTGTTCAAGTAACCCTGCGAAGCAGACCAACCCGTTTGCGGGGCCCGCGCTGCGCTCCCGGATCCACCCGGGAGCACGGAGCGGGCCCCGCATTCACGCACCCGACACATCCACACACCCTATGACCACCGAAAGTGAACCACCATGATCCCCCTGCACCTCCGTTCCGCCGGCACCAGCCTGCTGATCAGCTTCGACAGCGGAGAGGCAGAGGTCATCCATTGGGGCGCAGACCTTGGCGGCATCCTGCCGGATCTGGCCATTCTCGGTGGTCCCGTCCCGCACTCCGCCATCGACGCAACCGTTCCGGCCGGGCTCCTCCCCCAGGCCTCCTCCAGCTGGCGCGGGCGCCCCGCGCTCAGGGGGCATAGGATCGTCGACGGCGTGGCCGGCTTTGACTTTTCCGTCCGCCTCCGCGCCGTGAGCGCCACCGCTGACGGGGCCACCGCCGTCGTGATTCAGTCGGATGCGGATGCCGGCATCACCGTTGAGTCCACCCTGAAACTGCACGACGGCGGCCTGCTGGAAATGCGGCACGCCGTCACCAATACGGGGTCCACTCCCTTCCAGCTTGATGAACTCGCGACGGTTCTGCCGGTGGCGCCGGAGGCCACGGAACTCCTGGACCTGACCGGCCGCTGGTGCCGGGAACGCCACCCGCAGCGCCGCGAGATCCAGCAGGGCACCTGGGTCCGGACCGGCCGCCACGGGCGCACCGGGCACGATTCCTCACTGCTTCTGGTTGCCGGGACAGCCGGTTTCGGCAACCGGCACGGCAAGGTGTGGGCCACGCACCTTGCCTGGAGCGGGAACCACGAGCAGTTCGCGGACAGCATCGCGGACGGCCGGACCCTGATAGGCGGCTCAGAACTGCTGGGACCGGCCGAGGTGATCCTCCCGCCCGGTGGCAGCTTCACCACACCTGCCCTCTTCGCCGCCTACTCGGACCGAGGCCTGGACGGGATCAGCGAGGCGTTTTACAGCTGGTTCCGCGCCCGCCCGCATCATGTGCTGCACGCCGCATCCAGCGGGCTCCCGGCCGGCAAGCCGCGCCCGGTGGTGCTCAACACGTGGGAGGCGGTGTACTTCGACCACAACCTGGGCACCTTGATCGAGTTGGCGGACTCCGCCTCCGATCTCGGGGTGGAGCGCTTTGTGCTCGACGACGGCTGGTTCCGCGGACGCCGCGACGACCACGCCGGGCTGGGCGACTGGTATGTGGACGAAACCCTCTGGCCGGAGGGGCTCACTCCCCTCATCGAGGCGGTCAACTCCCGCGGCATGGAGTTCGGGCTCTGGGTGGAGCCGGAAATGGTCAATCTGGATTCCGACGTGGCGCGGGCGCATCCGGACTGGATCGCGGGACCGGCCGCGGCCTCCCACAAAGACGGCGGCCGGCTGCCGCTGGAATGGCGCAACCAGCACATCATCGACCTGGTGAATCCGGAGGCATGGCAGTACATCTTTGACCGGATCTCCGCCCTGCTGAGTGGGAACACCATCAGTTACCTCAAGTGGGACCAGAACCGGGATCTGACCGAGCACGGCCACGCGGGCCGTTCCTCGGTGCACGAGCAGACCCTTGCGGCGTACCGGCTGTTCGACGAGCTGAAGAAGGCGCACCCGGGCGTGGAGATTGAAAGCTGCTCATCCGGCGGTGCCCGCGTGGATCTTGGCATCCTGGAGCGGACGGACCGGATCTGGGCCTCGGACTGCAACGATGCCCTGGAGCGGCAGGCCATCCAGCGCTGGACCGGGCTGGTTGTCCCGCCGGAACTGGTGGGCGGGCACATCGGCCCCACCACTTCACACACCACGGCCCGCACCCACGATCTGTCCTTCCGCGCCATCACGGCCCTGTTCGGCCACTTCGGCATGGAATGGGACGTGCGCGGGGTCCAGGGAGCGGAGCGTGCGGAACTCAAGCGCTTCATCGGCCTGTACAAGGAACACCGCGGGCTCATCCACACCGGCCGGATGGTCCGCGCCGACGTCTCCGATGACTCGATGATGCTGCATGGTGTGGTTGCCACGGAATCTGCTGTGGGGTCCCCCGTGGCTGCCGGCCAGACGGCGGCGCTGTTCGCCCTGGTGAGCACCAGGACCGGGTTTGCCGAGCAGCCCGGCCGCATCAGCATTCCCGGCCTGGAACCCGAGCGGAGCTACCGGGTGGAAGCCATCTTCCCGGCCCCCGGCGACGCCGACTATGCGCACACGTTCACGCAGGTACAGCCGCCGGCCTGGCTGGCATCCGGGGCTGAGGCCAGCGGAAGGTTCCTGGCGGAGGTGGGCCTGCCCATGCCCATCCTCAACCCGGAGCACGCTGTGTTGCTGAAGTTCACCGCAATCTAGCGCCGCATCGCTTCAAACACCGTTGCAGGGGCCTGCCCTGCGTCCCTCCTAGTCCGTAAAGAAACGCACAGCAGGCCCCGCAACGCTTCCCAGGACCCTGACTCCGGAGCCCCGCTTAGGGAACCCTGTTCACCAGGTTGATCGCTGCCGGATGATTCATGAGCCAGGCCAACACAGTTGCCGGCACCGGATGGTTGGCCGGCACGCCCGGTTCCGGCCAGTCGTGCTTGCGCAGGGTCATTTCAAGCTGGCTGGCGACGACCGCCGGGGGCGCCCACTCGCCGCCGAGCCCCATGCGCCCGAGAGGGAGCTCCCCGGCAGCCGCTCCTTTCTCAGCCAGGGCGCGGCTAGGCTCCCGTGTGCGCGAACCTCACCGTGGCGATCTGGAACGGACGCAGCTTTATGCTGATTTTGTGCCCGGTGTCGCTGCCTGCCACCATGGCGTTGTGGTCGATGGCCCGCTCCAGGAGGTCGGTCTCATTCACTGCGGAGTAGCTGAAGCCGGGCGTAATCGCCGCTTTCGCCTTGGCGCCGGCCGATTCGTAGAACCGGACAACCACATCTCCCGAGCCGTCATCGGCGAGCTTGAGCGCGGTGACCACCACTGCGTCATTGTCGATGGTGACGAGCGGCTGCACTTCCTTGCTTCCGGGGACGATCCGCTCCGGAAGATTCAGCTGGTAGCCGGACCGGACGGCGTCGAGCACCTGCGCTCCCGGAACGAGCGCGTACCGCACTGTGTGCATTCCCTGATCCGTGGTGGGGTCCGGGAAGCGCGGTGCGCGCAGGACGGACAGGCGCACCGTGGTGGTGGTGCCGCCGTTCTCCCCTGAGCTGCGGGTTATGTCGTGGCCGTAAGTCGAGTCATTCGCCACAGCTACGCCATATCCCGGTTCCCCTACGTGGACCCAGCGGTGGGCACAGATTTCGAACTTGGCGGCATCCCACGACGTGTTGCTGTGAGTGGGCCTGTATACGTGGCCATACTGGATTTCCGACGCCGAACGGTCGGCGTGGATGTCCAGCGGGAAGGCCAGCTTGAGGAACTTCTCGGTTTCATGCCAATCCACGGTGAGCTCCGTGTCGATCTGGGATGCGCCGTCCGCCAGCCGGACGATCTGTTCCGCCTTGGACGAGCCAAACGACCTGCGGATGCGGATGGCGTCCGGGCCGTGCAGTTCGATCGAGTCGACGCCGGTGATGTCCACAACGGTGTTCCGGTAGAAGGACTCGACGTCCCAGGCATCCCACAGGTTAGGGAAGTCCGGGTGCATCTGCAACAGATTGCCGCACTGGCCGAAGGCCAGGACTTCACGTTTCTTCGTCAGGTCATAGACGCTCGTGAACAGGCCCTGTTTGTTGATGCGGACACGGAGCTTTCCGTTCTCCAGCTCCCAGCCGTCGGCTGCCGCTGCCGCCGTCGTGACCGGATCCGCTGCTTGGACGGGGGCCGCCGCGAAGGAGGAAACGCCCGAACGGGAATGCGGCGCCGAGTTAAAGACCATAGTGGAAGCTGAGTACGGATCACCGGCGAGTGCCTGCTGGGCTGAGCCGATGATGGAGTTCAGTTCCGTGGCGACAGCTTCGTAGGTCTCCACTGACTCGCGGTGCACCCAGGCGATGGAAGTGCCCGGCAGGATGTCATGGAACTGCAGCAGCAGGACCTTCTTCCAGATCCGGTCCAGGGCCTCGTAGGGGTACTCAAGACCCGTCCGGATGCTGGCCGTTGCTGCCCAAAGCTCGGCCTCGTAAAGGAGGTGCTCGCTGCGGCGGTTGCCCTGCTTGTTCTTGGCCTGGGACGTGTACGTGGCGCGGTGGTACTCGAGGTAGAGTTCGCCGGACCACACTGGTGGATTCTTGTATTCGTCCTGGGCGCCTTGGAAGAACTCGGCGGGGCTTTCCATGACCACGCGGGGGGATCCCTCGAGGTTCTTGTTGCGCTCAGTGCGTGCCAGCATTTCGCGGGTGGGTCCCCCACCGCCGTCGCCCCAGCCAAACGGGGCCAGCGATCTGGTGGCCGACCCTTTCTCCTGGAAGTTGCGGGCCGCGTGTGTCAGTTCCCGGCCGGACAGATCGGAGTTGTACGTGTCGATTGGAGGGAAGTGCGTGAAGACCTGGGTGCCGTCAATGCCTTCCCAGTTAAACGTGTGGTGGGGAAACTTGTTGACCGTGTTCCAGGAGATTTTCTGTGTCAGGAACCATTTCGATGCCGAGAGCTTGACCAGCTGAGGCAACGCAGCAGAGTAGCCGAATGAGTCCGGCAGCCAGACTTCCTGCGTTTCAACGCCGAATTCCTCCAGGAAAAATCGTTTACCGTGGACGAACTGGCGTGCAAGGGCTTCGCTGCCGGGCATGTTGGTATCCGACTCCACCCACATTCCGCCCACCGGGATGAACTGGCCCGACGCCGCGTGTTCCTTTACCCGGGCGTAGACGTCGGGGCGCTGCTCTTTGAGCCAGGCCAGCTGCTGTGCCTGGGACATGGCGAACTTGAAATCAGGGTGGCTGTCCATCAGGTTGACCACATTTGCCGCGGTCCGGGCAACCTTGCGCACGGTCTCGCGCAACGGCCAGAGCCAGGCCGAGTCGATGTGTGCGTGGCCGATAGCCGTCAGCCGATGGGAGCTGGCAACCGCAGGGCTCCCCAACACCTCTTTGAGCTGCCCGCGGGCGGCCAGGACAGTGGAATGGATGTCCTGCAAGTCGATGGCGTCCAGCGACGACTCCACTGCCCGCAGGATCTCGAATTTCCTCGGGTCACCCACGGCGAGTTCTGTGCTGAGTTCCCCCAGCGTCTGGAGGTCCTGGCACAGCTCCCACAGTTCCGTGTCGAAGATGCTGATGTCCGCGCGGGACAGCCGGTACAGCGGTGTGTTCCCGGCCGAGGCCTTCTCGCCAAGTGTGGTGGGACGGAAACCGTCGGGGCCGAGGACCATGGGGTTGGCTGCCGCCTCAACGTAGACCTCGAATTTTCCGTCGGGGGCTGTGTTGTCGTCCACCGGGATCCACTGGTTCCGTGGATTGAGGCCCTTGACGACGTTGCCGTCGGGCAAGTAGACGAGCCCTTCCGCGTGGAATCCGGGGCTTTCTTCGCCGAAACCGATGTTGAAAACGACTTCGAGATCCATCCCGGCCGGCCGTTCCGGCAGGTCAGCGGTGAGGTGGAACCAGCTGGTGCCCCAGGCCGGTCCCCAAAGCTCGCCGACGTTGGCAGATTCGTAGCTCTGGGCGAACGCAGTCTGTGGCGACACCGGTTCACCGGCCCCTCCTTCCACGTGCCAGACCTCAATGTCGAGCTGAACGGCGGGAGTGTGGATTACGTCCTGCAGTCTTTCGGACAGGACGCGCGCCAAGCGGTCTTCAATAAGTTTACGGTCATCGTGCATGGGTCAGACTCCGATCAGTCGGTGCGTACGTGTCATTGGGATTGCGCGTGAAGTGATGAAACCGGGGATCCAGCGCTAGCTGAGCATCCCTGCAGGCAGTGGTGCTCCGACTGCGCCGATAGACAGGACCTCGCTGATGCCCCGTGCGCCAAGGTGCTCGCTGTCCCGCGCTTTTGAGGCGAGAACCACTGTTGGCCGCGCGCCCGTCATGGCCAAGGACATCCAGGCGTCAAAGAACCGCCCGCCGGGGGCGCATTGCGAACGTCCCGGTGCTTGCTTTTCGTCTCCGACATCCAGCACAAGAGCCGTTGATCGCGGCTGTGCCGGCATGCCGGGGCGCACCTTGTACCCCTGGGCGAACTCGGACACGGCCACGCCCTGGGGCTTGAGAGTCTGGCCCGAGGTGAGCAGGCCGAGGGTGTACTCAAGTTCCGGGAAATCCGCCAGGGAACGGTCGACGTCATGCGAGGACCACCAGGTGACACCCCACAGGTTCTGACAATCCAGAGCGTATTCGAGGGTTCGTCTGGAGAACTCGGCGGCGTCTGAGGAGTGCACGTGCGGGCTCGGCGCCCCGACCTCCTGAAGCCATATAGGCAGGTACGGATCGGTGGACCAACCCCGGGCGACCTCGATCAGGTACTCAGCAAGGCGGAAACTCTGTTCGCTCATGCCCCCATACAGCTGGGCAGTGTTGTTGAAGATCCAGGAGTGGACAGTTGGCATGGATCCGTGGCGCTCTGCCATGCCGGGCCTGAATCCGTGACTCCCGTCGAAGAAGGCGGCGTCGTACTCGGAATGGTGGTGCCAGGCATTCGGTGCCCCGGCAGCACACGCCGCGAGCATCGTCTCCAGCCAAAGGTCGGCCTGCTCCGGCGTGACACCGCTCTGTTCTGGATGCTGGGCAGAGCTGAACTGGCTGAACTCATTGCCCAAGCTCATCCCCAGGAAGTTGGGACGGTCGGACAGCGAGGACGCCATCGCAGTCAGGTAGGCTGCCTGTCCTTCGATGATCCGGGCATCCGTCATGAGGTTTTGCTGATGCCACGTCTGGGTCCAGGCCGGCAGGAAGTCGAAGCTGGACAGGTGCCCCTGAAGGCCGTCCACGGAAACATCCAGCCCGCGGTCCGCCGCGACGTCCACAAGACTAACCAGATCCTGCAGCGAGCGGCCGCGGATCAGAGTTCTGTTCGGTTGAAAATGGGGCCACAGCGCAAACACCCGGATGTGGTCCATTCCCATCCCAGCGATCGCGTCGAGATCCCGTTTCACGAGGTCCAGATCGAAATCCAGCCAATGGTGGAACCACCCACAGGATGGCGTGTAATTTACCCCGAACCTTGTCTGTTGATGACTCATATACCCTGCTTCGCTTACTAAACCGACTCGTCATGGGGCCAGGCCATCCATGCATCGGGGGACTTTGGTCCGCGTATCAACCCCAAGCTAATGCGCTCCAGTGGATGGTCCGCCCGCCTAGCTAAGACAATACAGACGACTTCTGCCGTTGCCTAGAGTTTTACTAATCCGGTTTAGTAAAATTAGCAATGTCTCGCCGACATCGCACGCGAAGAGGGTATTTCAGGCCTCGGTGGACCTGGCCCGGGCCCACAGGGGCGGTGCCGTACTGGAGCGGACCGCCAGGACAGGCGTCGGCAGCTGAAGGCTTTCGACGGTTTCCGGATCGGCAATGGCCCTCAGCAGCGCTTTGGACACCTCGTGTCCAAATTCGAAGGTGTCACGGGTCAGCGCCGTAATGGATGGATTGGTCAGCTTGGTCAGGACGGAATCGTCGAAGGAAACGATCGAAAGTTCCCGTGGAACGCTGATGTTCATTTCCATCGCGATGCCAAGGCCAGCCAGAGCCATCACGTCGTTGTCGTAGATGATGGCAGACGGCCGCTCAGGCCGGGAAAGCAACTGCCGGGTCGCCGCCGCGCCCGCTGCGTCGCTGAAGTCAGTCGGCAAGGATTCAACGCCGGCAAGACTCAATCGTGCCGCGGAATCCGCCAGCGCCCGGATCCGGCGCTGGGTATGCTGGAAGGTTGGGAGGCCGCAGATATGCCCGATCCTCCGGTGACCGATGGCTGCCAGATAATCAACCACTGACAGCATTGCCGCACGATCGTCCACCCAGACACTGGACAGAAGCCCGTGTTCACCGGGCCCCCCGACCACCACTGCCGGCATGGACAGTTCCTCCAGGACAGGGATCCGGAGATCATTTTCCTGCAGGTCAATGAGGATTACGCCGTCGACCCGGTGCTCATTCCACCACCGGCGATACGTTGCAATCTCAGCTTCCGAATCCTCGACGATCTGCATCTGCAGTGCGACTCCGGCCGTCGACAGGCCTGCCTGAATGCCCGAGATAAGCATTGAAAAGAAGGGCTCGACACTCAATGTCTTAGCCGGACGCGCAATTACTAAACCGGTCACATCTGAGCGGGAACCGCTTAGGGCACGCGCGGCGCTGTGCGGCGACCAGTTCATGTCGGAAGCGACTTTGAGGATGCGGGCACGAGTTGCATCACTGACCCCGGGGCGCCCGTTGAGCGCAAAGGAAACAGCGCCGCGGGAGACTCCGGCTCGCGCCGCAATGTCTTCGATCCTCAGCCTGGATTTAGCCATTTTTGCGCTCCTTTTGCTGCTTGCGTGCCACCCTCCAGAAGCGAAACAGAGGACTGCGCGCCTGAAATCGCCCAAACCAGGAGATGTGACCAACTTCATGTAAACCTCTTGACAGCCACCCAGTCCGGATGGTTGATTGTCACTACTATATCGGTTTAGTAATCAACCGATATTACTCTCCCACCCTTTGGCAAGACATCCTGATGAGGAGTATATATGCGTAAGTATGCCCCCGGACTGGCCGCATTGGCGGCTGCATCCATGGCATTGGCGGGATGCGGTGGCACGAGCCAGGCAAAGCAGCCTGGCTCAGAGGCCATCGCCGGCGAAGTCAGCCTGCAGACCTGGTCCCTGACCCCCAAGTTCACCGACTATCTCAATGACGTCATCAAGGGTTTTGAAGCCAAGTATCCCGGCACCAAGGTCAAGCTCGTAGACCAGCCTGGCGACGGCTATTCAGAAAAGGTGCTGACCCAGGCCGGTTCCGGCACCCTGCCCGATGTCGTGAATCTGCCACCCGACTTCGCTCTGCCCCTCGCCAGGCAGGACATGCTTCTGGATGTGTCCGCGGTGGACGACACTCTCCATGACACATATGTGGCCGGAGGCCTGTCCGCCTTTGAATACAAAGGGCTGAACGGTACGTGGGGCTTCCCTTGGTACTTGAACACGGATGTCAACTACTGGAACACCGGCAAACTGAACGCCAACGGCCTCGACGGAAAGAACCCGCCGAAGACCACCGATGAGTTGTTTGAACAGGCCAGGATTCTGCACGACAAGTCCGGCGGCCAGGAATACCTGCTCAGCCGCAAACCCGGCGTCGACGACTTCACACGGGCAGGAATAGCCATCCTTGCCGAAGACGGCAAGAGCGTGGTTTTCAACACCGATGGGGCCGCGGCCCTGCTGGATAAATACCGCGACGCGTACAAGAACGGCTATATGCCGCCCACCGTGCTCAATAATGACTACCTCGGAAACTCCAAGCTCTTTACCGAAGGCAAGGTCGCCTGGACCACCGGCGGCGGCAACAGCATCCCCAGCTTCGAAAAGGACAACCCCAGTCTCGAGGGCAAGGTTGTTGCCACTCCGTCGCTGGATCTGCCGCCCCTGTACGTTCAGGGGCTGGCAGTCAGCAGCAAGAGCAAAAACCGGCCGGCCGCCGTCGCTCTGGCCAAATGGGTGACGAACGCAGAAAACCAGGGCAAGTTCGCGCACCTCGTTAACATTTTCCCCAGCACAAAGTCATCCGCCAGCGATCCATACTTTTCAATGAGCGACGGTACTCCCGCCAGCGATGCCAAGGTGCTGGCATTCAAGGGCCTGGAAACGGCCGGCAACCTTCAGCCCTACGAGATCAACGGCGCAATGTCCGACATCCTCAGCCAGCAGATCGCCCTGGCCATCAAAGGCGATGTCTCCAGCAAGCAGGCCCTTGACGATGCAGCCGAGAAGATCAACCTGATGCTCTCCCGCGGCTAGGAATTTCCCTCCAACCGCTCGCGAAAGGCATCCAGAAAGCTAGGAATCGATGAAGTCCCACCGTTGGTTTACCCCCTGGGCCTTGGTCTTGCCAGCCCTGATCTGGCTGTTCGTCTTCAGTATCTGGCCAACCCTCAACACCATCCGGCTGTCGTTCACCAACACCAAGCCTCTCGGCGGCGGCGACTTCGTTGGGTTCCGCAATTTTGTTGATCTTTTCAAGGATGAACAGCTTGGCTACGCATTGCTGAACAGTGCGATTTACATGGTGGTCTGTTTGCCTCTGCTGACCATTGGCCCATTGCTGATCGCCATCCTGATCCAAAAGAAGCTGCCTGGAATTACGTTTTTCCGCACCGCCTTTTACACACCGGTCATTGCCTCCGCCGTCGTCGTGGGCCTCATGTGGACGTGGCTGCTGGACGACAGGGGCCTGATCAACAACATGGCCTCCAGCCTGGGCTTCATTCAGGGCCCGCTTCCCTTTCTGACGGACCGGTGGCTCGTACTCTTTAGCGCCATCAGCCTCACCGTCTGGAAGGGGCTGGGATATTACATGATCATCTACGTCTCGGCCCTGGGCAATGTCCCCAAGGAACTGCATGAGGCTGCGGCAGTGGATGGCGCCAGCGTGGTCCGGCGCTTCTTCAACGTCACCCTGCCCAGCCTGCGCAACACGATTGTCCTGGTCAGCATCCTCGTCTCGGTGTCTGCGCTCAGGGTCTTCTCGGAGCTCTACATCCTTACCGGGTCAAAAGGCGGCCCTGGCGGCCAGGATATGTCCGTGGTCATGCTCATCCAGCAATACGCCCGGGGGTTCTACGGCGATCTGGGATACGCCTCAGCACTGAGCATCGTGCTGTTCGTCGTCACCATCGTCCCCATGCTGGTGCTTGTCCGGATCAATAGGAAGGCGAATGACCAGTGAGCCTACAAAGCCAAACCCGGCCGGTTCCTTCACCCGCAAGGGACGTCCGCGCAGACGCACCCAGACCGAGACGGCGCCGCAGAAGTTTCAACAGCACCTCCCGGCAGGAGATAGTCCTCCGCTACGTCCTGCTGGTCTTCATTCTGTTTATCTGTGTGGGCCCCTTTCTGTGGGAACTCTCCACCTCGCTGAAGGGCGCCGGCGAAGACATATACACCACAACGCCTTCGTTCATACCGGAGCAGCCCACGCTGGATAACTACACCGCCGTTTCCAACGCCATTCCCGTCATGGGGTACATCGGCAACTCCCTGACTGTGGCGGCGTTGAGCATCACCGGAAATGTTTTTGGCGCTACCCTTGCCGGGTTCGCCATGGCAAGGCTGAAGTTCCGGTTCCGGAAGATCGTGATCGGCGCATTCCTCGCTACTCTGGTCCTTCCCGGCGAGGTCACTATCGTGTCGCAGTTCGTGACCATCAAGGATCTGGGTCTGGCTGACACCCTGCTGGGAGTGGCGCTGCCAGGCATGATCGCCGCGCTGAACGTCCTGCTGATGTACAACGCATTCCGGGCCATCCCGGAGGAAATTGACCAGGCCGCCGTCATGGATGGCGCCAATGTCTGGCAACGTTTGCGATTCATCGGCCTGCCATCGGTCAAGGGAACGCTCGCCGTGATCATCATCTTCACCTTCATCGGGGCGTGGGACGACTTCCTCTGGCCGCTCATCGTCCTGACCGACCCCCAGAACTTCACCCTGACCATAGGTCTGCAGTATCTGGCCAGCACGTTCAGCACCGACCAGCGGCTCGTTGCAGCAGGCGCCATGATCGCGTTCATCCCCGTCGCCGTCGTTTTTGCATCCCTGCAACGGTGGTTCTTCAAGGGCGTGGGAGAAGGCGCAGTCAAGGGCTAGCCCCGTCGCAGACCACAATTCCAACAACACGAAAGACTGGAGTCCCTCGTGAAAACAAACCCCACTACCCGTTGGCGGCTGGCGGCCGCTGCCGGAGTCCTCGCAATATCCGGTGGCCTCATGATGGCCCCGCCGGCGAGTGCCGTGGAAGACGATCACCGCGTGGTTGTCTACTACCAGACGCAATACAACAACGGTCAATATGTCTCCCCTAAGCCCCTGACAGACAGGCGCACTGGCGTGACGCACCTGATCGTGGCCGCCATCCACGTCAACGGCACCCCAGGGGACATCAAGCTGAACGACGACGCTCCCTCGGATGCCAAGTTCGATCCGATGTGGCAGGACCTTGCCGGGATGAAACGCAATGGCGTCAAAGTTCTTGGGATGCTCGGCGGGGCCGCCCAGGGCAGCTATCAGCGCCTGGAACCGGAAACATTCGACACCTACTACCCCGCGCTGAAGGCCATGATCGGCAAGTACGGGTTTGACGGCCTCGACCTGGACGTCGAAGAGAACATGTCCCTCACCGGCATTGAGAACCTGATCGACCATCTCAAACTGGACTTCGGCAAGAGCTTCATCATCACTCTGGCTCCCGTTGCTACCGCCCTGGCTGCCGGCGGCAATCTGTCTGGGTTCGACTACGACCAGCTGTACAGGGGCCGCGCCACTTCCATCAACTGGTTCAACACGCAGTTCTATTGTGGCTGGGGTTCCCTGTCCTCCACCGCCGGATATGAAGCAATCATCGGCCGTGGAGTGGTGCCTGCCAGCAAAGTTGTGGCTGGCACCTACACCACAACAGAGGGGTGCTCCGGCTACGTTCCCATGCCAACGCTGAAGACGACCATCAAGTCCTTGACCCGCATCTATCCGGACTTTGGCGGCGTGGCTTCATGGGAATACTTCAACTCCTTGCCGGGCGGAACAAACGCGCCCTGGGAATGGGCCCGACACGTCAGCCGCGCCATGAAACCCTGACCATGCTGAAAGCGATAGGCAAAACACTCGTGCCAGGCGAACGGAACAGCAGCAACCATCATCGGCGTCGACGTCGGCAGTTCGAAAACCCGCGGCATCAAATGGTGCGGCGCCGTCGTACAGGCCGTCTCAGTTGCAAGTGCCAGCGTGCAGAACGTCTCCGAGGCTGAGGCGAAGTCCAACCCGGCACGTCTGTTCGACGAGTTGGGGGCCGAAGTAGTGGACGAGGTCTACGCCGGCGCCGGCGGGCGTGAACCACGACGGCGACGAGTCCCGTGCGGGCGGTTGGGGTTTCCTCCTGGGGGATGAGGGAGCGGGCACTGGTTCGGCCGCGAGGGCGGTTCGGCATGGCCTGACCCGCATGAACCTGGACTTTGCCCCCGATTCGCTCGCCCGGGCATTGCTTCTGCGCTGCTGACTAGCCGATCCGAAGGAGCTGATCGCGAATTTCCACAACGGCACCGGCCGCCGCTATGAACCAACCGCTCCTGCAGCATGCCCTTGAGGGCACACCCTGCAACTCGCGGTGTGACGGATGTACGGATACTGGAAAATAAACCGGTGCTGGCGTCCGCATGCCGGCCCGCGCCCACCAGCTACACCGAAAGAGTCCACATTGACGCATAATACCGAGGCTGTCGAAACTACCGAGGCGGAGATCCGGGCGCTTTTGAATGATTGCGCGGTCAGGATCCGCGCGGTCACCGGCGACGAACGCCTGGCCGAAATGTTCACCCGTTGTATGCGCAACACGATTGAAACCACAGTCCAGCGCGTCACGGACGGTTCCACGTTCGTCATCACCGGGGACATACCGGCGATGTGGCTGCGCGACTCCTCGGCCCAGATGCGCCCTTTCCTGCCGCTCGTGACCGCTGACGGCGGCCTCTACGAGACGATCGCCGGGCTGGTGCGGAAACAGTTCGAGTACATCAACCTCGATCCGTACGCGAACGCCTTCAACGGCGAACCCACGGGCGCATCCTACGATCCAGGCGACGCCTGCGAGAACCCCTGGATCTGGGAGCGTAAATACGAAGTCGATTCGCTCGCCTTCCCTGTCCAACTGGCCCATCAACTGTGGCGGCAGAGCGGCCGCACCGGGTTCTTCACGCCGGCTGTGCACGATGCGTTTCGCACGATCGTGACGCAATGGCGCGCCGAGCAGGACCACCGAGCAAATTCCCGCTACCGTTTCGAGCGCGACACCCCGTTGGCGAGCGAGACACTGGCCGATGGCGGCCTCGGCTCTCCGGTGGCCATCACTGGTATGACCTGGAGCGGTTTCCGGCCCAGCGACGACGCCTGCGTGTACGGCTACAACATCCCGGCGAATCACTTCGCGCGCCTGGCCCTGCTGCACATTGCCGAGATCGCAGAGCTTGTGTACTACGACGCCGAACTGGCAGCCGGGGCGCTCGGCCTTGCCCACGAGATTCTTCGCGGCATTGAGCAGCACGGAACCGTTGACCACGAGACGTTCGGGCGGATTTTCGCCTACGAAGTCGACGGACTGGGCAACGCCCTGCTGATGGACGACGCCAACATGCCCAGCCTGCTCTCGCTGCCTTTGGCCAGCACGCTGACAGCCGACGATCCGATCTACCAAGCGACGCGCCAATTCATCCTGAGCCCGGAAAACCCGTACTTCTACGAAGGCACGGCGGCTTCCGGAATTGGCAGCCCGCACACGCCGCCAGGTTACGTCTGGCACATTGCGCTTGCAGTGCAGGGCCTGACAGCCGAGAGCAGGGAAGAGCAGTGGCGGATACTCGAAATGCTCCGCGAAACCGACGGAGGAACCGGCTTCATGCACGAGGGCTTTGATCCCGATGACCCAACCCGCTTCACCCGTCCTTGGTTTTCCTGGGCCAACTCGATGTACTGCGCGCTGCTGCTCAGCTACTGCGGCATCACGGAGCCAGCGCCGCCGCGGTAATTCCATTGCGGGGCCTGCCCTGCGTTCGTGATTGCCCGTAAAGAACGCACAGCAGGCCCTGCAACACGATAGATTTGCAGGCATGACTGAAGTCACCTCCCCTGTCGCCGAATCCCGTGATGCTGATCCCGCTGCCGCAGCAGGCCGCGGCACCATCCTTGTTGTCAACGGCCCCAATCTGAACCTCCTCGGAACGCGCGAGCCGGAGAAGTACGGCACCTCCACGCTGGCGGACGTTGAGCAGCTGGCCATGTCGGCCGCCGAAGCCCATGGCTTCACCGTGGACTGCATCCAGTCCAACCACGAGGGCGATCTCCTGGACGCCATACACGCAGCCCGGGGCACCGCGGTCGGCATTGTCATCAATGCCGGCGCCTTCACTCACACCTCGGTGGCTCTCCGGGATGCGCTGGCCGCCGTGCAGTTGCCCGCTGTGGAAGTCCACATCACCAACGTGCACCAGCGCGAGGAGTTCCGCCACCATTCCTACCTGTCCGGGGTGTGCACCGCCGTGATCGTGGGCGCGGGCGTCCACGGCTACAAGCTGGCCATCGACTACCTGGCTGAAGCGCTCTAGGCCCATGGCCGGGGCTGCTTCCGCGGCTGGCAACCAGCCAAGCCGTACAGCGGGGTGGTACCGGCACTTTGGGCTTTTTGAAGCCCCGGGATCGTCCGCCTGCTACGCCGAGTGGACGCTGGGCATCTCCGACGATCCCGGGCTGATCGCGCGCATCGATGAATGGCCGCACGACAAACGGCAGCCCAACCTCATGCTTGCCGCCGCGCGTTTTCTGGGGGCGCAGATCAGCTCATATTCGGAGTTCCGCGGATTCGTGGATGCCCACTGGGCCGAGATTTCCCGGATTGTGCTTTCGCGCGCCACGCAGACCAACGAGGCCGGACGCTGCGCCACCCTGCTGCCGTCGCTCGCGGCTATCGCCGCGGCCGAGGGCAAGCCGCTGGCCCTGATCGAGGTGGGCGCCTCCGCCGGACTGGTCCTGTTCCCGGACAAATACAGCTACGAGTTCGACGACGGCACAACGGTCACGCGGCTGTCCCCGGACCCGGTGGTTGATCCCGTCCCGGTGCTCCGCTGCACCACAACCGGCCCGGTCCCGATCCCGGACAGGCTCCCGCAGGTGGTCTGGCGGGCAGGCATCGATCTGAACCCCCTGGACGTCAGCAACCCCGACGACGTCGCGTGGCTTGATGCCCTCACCTGGCCTGAGCAGGACTTTCGGCGGGACAGGCTGCGCCAGGCGGTCGCCGTCGCACAGCAGGATCCGCCGCTGCTGGTGGCCGGCGATCTCAACGAACACCTGCTGGCCCTGGCCGCCCAGGCGCCAGCCGATGCGGCACTGGTGGTGTTCCACAGTGCCGTAATGGGCTACCTCAGCGCGGGGGACCGTGCCCGCTTCCGCCTCACGATTGAAAGTCTTGCCGATAGCCGCGGCTGCCATTGGCTGTCCAACGAGGGCCACATGGTGATCGACCATGAGGACGGCTCCAATGTGGTCCCCGAAATCGACAAGGACCGGATCCGGGGCAAGTTCCTGCTGCTGCACAACGGAGCGCCGGTGGCTATCACCGGCCCGCACGGCCAGAGCCTGGAGTGGCTATAGACCTCGGTGGCCACGCTTGTCGAGACACCGGTGGCCGTCCCCGCCCCGGTGGTCGAGCTTGTCGAGACCACACTGGCCTCCACCAATTACTTTTGGATGCACTGCCCGGAGGATACCGGGCTGCTGAGTCCGGGTGCCTGTGCCGCCACGGGGTTCAGATCGTCCATGGTGATGGCGAACCCGAGGGAGGCGTCGGAGGTGCTTTTGGCGAAGATGACACCGGCTACCAGTCCGTCGGTGGTCAGGAGGGGTCCGCCCGAGTTACCGGGCTGGACGTCACCCGCCAACCGGTAGACGTCCTCCGCCGACGGGTTGTTCCCATAGATGTCCGGCACCAGTACCGAGGTGATGTCCTGCACCGTGGCAGGCTTGGACTGGAATGGTCCGCCGTGCGGGTAACCGGCGAAGGCAGCCGGGCTGCCGGCTGGCAGGTCCGGGCTCAGGGGCAGGGGCTGGGACGGCAATCCGTCTACTGCCAGGACGGCAAGGTCGCGCTTGCTGTCGAAATACACCACGCGGCCGGGCATCGCGCCGCCGCCCGGAATCTCCACAACGGGCTGCGACACGCCCGCAACAACATGTGCATTGGTGACAACCCGGCCCGGCGACACCACAAAGCCCGAGCCTGTCTGGTTCTGCCCGCACTGGAACGCGGTGCCGGCGATTTTCAGCACAGACTCAGCAGCCCGGTTGAGCGCCGCGGTGTCTGTACTGGCGTTCGGAACAGCCACGGGCTGTCCCTGCCCGAGGCCCTCGATCAGGGTTGGAATTCCGTTGCCGATCACCGTGGACCGCAGCTGTGCCATGGTGGTTTTGACCGGTAGGGGGGTGAGTCCGTCGATAAAACGGATCACCTTGGACTCGGCAAGCTGCTGGGAGACGAACGGGACACCGAGGGAACCGATACTGAACGCCAGCATGGACATCACCAGTGCGGACACCACCACATTGACGCCGCCGCCAACAAGCCGGTCCGCGGCCCGCAAGGGCTCGATCCGCACGGCACTGCGGATTTTCTGCCCGATCATGGTGCCCAGCGCGTGCCCCAGAATCATCAACAGGACGGCGGTGGCCACAATCGCGGTGAGCCTCCACCCGCTGTCCCTAACGAAACCGCTCACCAACGGCACGGAAATGAAGGCCGCCACGGCGCCGGCGGCAAGGCCGGCAATGCCACCCAGCGTCACCAGGAAGCCGTTGCGCAGGCCATAGATCAAATAGGACAGCAGAGTCAGAATCAACGCCAGGTCCAGAACGGTCAAGCCAAACACCGAGGCTCCTCACAAACAGTTGAGCCCCAATTCTAATCGTGAAGACTGACAGTATGCCCGGCGGGCATCCGCGGCCCTCTGCACGCCCGATCCGGGCCCAGGGAAGGCAACACAGGACGGTCCGCCGTCCGCCCGGCTGCCATTTCGCGCGTTTCGGGTGCCAACTACGTCATAGGAGCGCCAAAATTCTGAAACAATGGCTGAAGCGCCACAGCCGACACATTTATTCAGGAGATTTCATGGACATCGAGGTATTGCGCCGCGCGCCCCTTTTCGCCACGCTCGACGACGAAGCATTCCGTCTGCTGACGGACGAGCTTACCGAGGTGGACCTTTCGCGCGGGGCATCAGTTTTCCGCGAGGGTGACCAGGGCGACCAGCTCTACTTCATCGTCTCCGGCAAGGTAAAGCTCGGCCGCACCTCCCCGGACGGCCGTGAATCGCTTCTGGCGATCCTGGGCCCGGGCGAGCTCTTCGGCGAGATGGCACTTTTTGATCCCAGCCCCCGCACGGCAACGGCAACGGCCGTGTCCGAAACGCGTCTGGCCGGCCTGAAGAACGAAAGCCTGAACGCACTGCTGCGGACCCGCCCAGAGGTTTCCGCCCAGCTGCTGCAGGCACTGGCACGGCGACTTCGCCGCACCAACGATTCACTCTCCGACCTCGTGTTCTCGGACGTCCCCGGCCGCGTGGCCAAGGCTCTCCTGGACCTGGCCGACCGCTTCGGCCGCCCGGCAACCGACGGCGTTCTGGTGGCACACGAGCTCACGCAGGAAGAACTTGCCCAGCTGGTGGGTGCGTCCCGCGAAACCGTCAACAAGGCGCTGGCCGAGTTCGTCCAGCGCGGCTGGCTCCGCCTGGAGGCACGCGCCGTCGTCATCCTGGATATGCAGCGCCTCCGCCAGCGCTCCCGCTAGTCCACAAACTCACGACGCGCAAAATTCTCTGCGCTACGCAAAATGGCTGGCGACGCCCGGATTCGGGTGTCGCCAGCCATTTTACGTGTCGCCAGCAAATTTAAGCGTCGCTAGCGTTCCCGCTGGGGTTCGCCGGCCACTGTCTTTGCTGCCTCAACTTCGAGCATGAGCTTGCCGTCTTCCTCGACGAGCTTCGGCTGGTAGACGTGGGCTTTGCGTTTGTAGCTCAGGTAGGCGATGCAGCCATTCGCAGCCGCCATCTTTTCGAGCATGATCTCAGAGCCCGGCACCAGCAATTGGCCGAGCTTCAGGCCAACGGTGTTCTCCTGGCCCACTTCGTCGCCCAGCGCCGATGTATCCCGCTCACCAATGACCTTGGTGACGCAGGCCCAGCGCCCCCACACACCCTTGCTGGCCAGGAGCGACGGCTTCTGGTTCACGGGCACGGTGGCCGCGAAGTAGCGGGTATTGAAACGACGGTGCGCAAAGTCGGGGCTCTGCCAGTTCACCAAGGACTTGAGCAGGTCAGTCCGCAGGGACATCCCCCGCTTGGCCAGGACGTCAGTGAAAGACTTCTCCTGCGCCGCCACGGCTTCACGTGCCCGCATCCATTCCTGCGTGGACGTGGCCTCGATGGTGGTGGAGAGGTCCGGTCCGGCCAAAAGCACGCCCGTTTCCTCGAACAGCTCGCGGATCGCGCCCACCACGTGGCGGCGCGCCAGCCCGACGTCGGCGGTTCCCATTGACTCGGCCCATTGCTGAGGTGAGGGGCCCAGCCAGCCAAGGGCGTCGTCGTCGGACGCTTCCAGTGAACCCCCGGGGAAGGCGAGAACACCCAGCGGGGAGGTACCCGGCCGGTAACCGAGCCAGGTCTCCAGGCCGGTGGGCGAATCGCGCAGCAGTACGACGGACGAGGCGAACCGGGCGGCGCGGGGTGTCCGTTCGCCGTGTTCGAGCCAGCTTTGTGCCGCCCCTTCGAGATCGGGAGGAATAGCAAACAGTCGACGGGCTAACTGAGGCAAGAGTGGTGACCGGTCCTTAGCTGAATTCAGCGATCAGTTCGACTTCAACGGGAGAGTCGAGGGGCAGGACTGAAACGCCGACGGCGGAGCGGGCGTGCTGGCCCGCGTCGCCCAGGACCTTGCCCAGCAGCTCCGACGCGCCGTTGACGACACCAGGCTGTCCGGTAAAGGACGGATCCGAGGACACGAAGCCGACTACCTTGACGATCCTGGTGATGCGGTCCAGGTCCCCGATGACGCTCTTCACAGCAGCCAGCGCATTGACGGCGCAGACCGCGGCGTAGGCCTTGGCCGCTTCCGGCGAAACGGTGGGCTCATCAGACGCGCCCTCGGTGCCGGCGGAAACCTTGCCCGTAGCTTCGAGTTTGCCGTTAATAAATGGCAGCTGCCCGGAGGTGTAAACGTGGTTGCCGGAGATGATCGCGGGCACGTAGGCGGCTACGGGGGCGGCCACGTCCGGGAGGGTCAATCCGAGCTCGGCGAGGCGCTGTTCCACCGCGGAAATCGGGGCTGTTTCGGCGCCGGCGCTGGTTTCTGCAGGAGTGCTCATGGCTACTGCTTCTCCCTCTTGAGGTAGGCAACCAGTCCGTTGCCATCGGGGCCGGTGACTACCTGGACGAGCTCCCAGCCGTCCTCACCCCACTGGTCAAGAATCTGCTTCGTGGCGTGAATAATGAGCGGAATCGTTGCGTACTCCCATTTGGTCATGAACTAAAGCCTAGTCCTTGCCGGTAAACTGAAAAACATGGTGACTCGTAAGAACCCCATTTTCGACACAGCCACTACCCTCGGAAAGATTCTAGGTTTCCTTGGTGTGAGCGCTATTTGTGGTGTCCTGGTGGCGGGGCTGCTGGTTCCCGCAGCTGCCGTTTCCGGCAACACAGCCAGCGGCTCCATCGAATTTTTCGACACTCTTCCGGCAGAGCTGAAGGTGGACCCGCCCAGCCAATCCACCAGGATTCTGGCCTCGGACGGCAGTGTCATTGCAAACCTCTTTGCGGAAAACCGCACCAAGGTTCCGCTGGATAAGATCTCGCCGTTTATGAAGGACGCCGTGATCTCCATCGAGGACACCAGGTTCTACGAGCACGGCGGCGTTGACACCACGGGCATCCTGCGCGCCCTGGTGAGCACCGCACGGGGCAACAAACAGGGTGCCTCCACCATCACCCAGCAATACGTCAACAACGTTCTCAATGCTTCCCTCGAGGCTGAGGGCAACACCCAGGACATCAAGCTCAACGGCGTGAACAAGGGCGTGGGTGACAAGCTCCGCGAAATGAAGCTGGCCATCGCCATGGAGAAGAAGTTCAACAAAGAGCAGATCCTTGAGGGCTACCTCAACATCGTGTTCTTCAACCGTGACGCCTACGGCATCGAGGCCGCGTCCAAGTTCTTCTTCAGCACCACCGCCAAGGACCTCACCCTCCCCCAGGCGGCACTTCTGGCCGGGCTGGTCAACAGCCCCTCGGCTTTCGACCCCATCACCAACCCGGACAACGCCAAGAAGCGCCGGGACCTGGTGCTGAGCGCCATGCTCACGCAGAAGAAAATCACCCAGGTTCAATACGATGCCGCCGTTGCCACACCCGTGACGCCCAAGGTCACCCCGGCCCGCCAGGGGTGCGCCTACGCTTCCACCGCGCCGTACTTCTGCGATTACGTGCTGCACTTGTTGCTCAACAACCCGGCCTACGGTGCCGACGCCGCCGAGCGCGAAAAGAAGGTGTTCCGTGGCGGCCTGACCATCACCACCACCCTGGACCCCAAGGCGCAAAACGCGGCGCAGGCCCAGGTGGATGCCACTGCCGGAGCCAATCCGGACAAGTGGGGTGCGTCATTGGTCTCCGTGCAGCCGAACTCCGGCAAGATCACCAACATGGCCCAGAACACCAAGTGGTTTGCGGCCAACGGCAGGTTTGACAGCAACATCAACTTCAACGTCGACAAGCTCGATAAGAATGGTGGTGACCTGAACGGCCTTGGCGGCGCCCAGCCGGGGTCCACCATGAAGCCCTTCACCTTTGCCCAGTGGCTCGATGAGGGCAAGTCGATGAACACCACCATCAACGCGGCCGTGCGCCGCTATCCGCAGGACTTCCCGTGGAGAAACACCTGCCCCAACCCGACGGAAGGCTGGTATGACGCAACAGTTCCCGAAAGCTTTGACCTGCAGAACTCCGACGAGGGTTACTACCGGCCCATGTCAGTCCTGTACGGACTCATGAACTCGATCAACACCGCCACCTTCGCCTCGGCGGCCCAGGTTGACCTCTGCGGCATCCAGAAGATCGTCGACGCGGCGGGCATCCACGGCGGGCTGCCCGACGTGGACAAGCAGGGGAAGGTCACGGAAGCCAACCCGCAGGTGAAAATGACAAGGCTGGGCAACCTCATCGGTTCCACCCAGACGGCGCCCCTGACCATGGCATCGGCGTTCGCCACATTCGCCAACGACGGAAAGTATTGCGAACCCATTGCCATCACCTCGGTGACGGACGAAACGGGGGCCAAGTTGCCCGCCCAGTCCCCCAGCTGCCGCGACGCGATCAAACCCGAAGTGGCCCGCGGAGTTGCTTATGCAATGCAGGAGGTCCTGAACCAGGGATCCGGCTCGCTCATCCAGCCGCGTATCTCCACCAAGACGAACTTCCCGATCGCGGCCAAGACGGGCACCAATGACTCCAACGGCTCGACCTGGGTTGTGGGCTACACATCTGGCCTGGCAACGGCATCCTGGTTCGGCGATCCACTCGGAAACCAGAGCCGCGAGGGCCGGAACCTGACGATCAACGGCCAGTTCTATGCAGGCATTGACGGCTACATGATCGCAGGGCCTCAGTTCTCCAAGTTCATGGCCCAGATCGCTCCGTCATATGGCACCAACCCCTTCCCGGAACCGCCGTCCAACCTGCTGTACGAACCCGTGACGGTCCAGCCGCCGGCGGAGCCAACGCCCTCGGAGCCGTCCAGCCCGCCCTCCAAGGACCCAGGCAACGGCGACAAAAAGGGCGGAAAAGGGTAGTCCGTGACGGCCTCAACTCCGCTGGCAAGCCGCGTCCGGAACATCGGGCGCGGCTTTGCCGTCACTGCCGCAGCCGGCACCGTGGCCGGCCTTGCGGCCACTGGCTACGGGCTGTGGGAGAAGAACCAGTTTGTGCTCCGCGAAGAGACGCTGCCCATCCTGCCGGAGGGCCAGAGGCCCTTCCGGATCCTGCATCTGAGCGACATCCATTTCGTTCCGGGCCAGAACATCAAGGCCGAATGGCTTGCTTCCCTGGCCTCGCTGAAGCCGGATCTTGTGGTGAACACCGGCGACAACCTCAGCCATGCCAAGGCAATCGAGCCGCTGCTTAAGGCCCTGGCCCCGCTGCTGGAATTCCCCGGCGTATTTGTCCCGGGCTCCAACGACTACTTCGCGCCCGGGTTCAGGAATCCGGCCTCGTATTTGCTGGGCCCTTCGAAAACCAAACCGGACCGCGTGGAGCTGGACTGGCCGCGGCTGCGTTCCGGCTTCGGAATGGGCGGCTGGGTGGATCTCACCAACCGCAACCAGTCCCTGGTGCTGAACGGCCTGCGGTTTGACTTCTCAGGAGTGGACGATCCCCATCTGCACCGCGAAAGGTATGCCGGCTGGCCCCGGGGCACCAAGGGCCAGGATTCCCAGCCGCACCTGCGCGTGGCCGTCATCCATGCCCCTTACCAGCGCGTGCTGGACCACTTCACCGAGGACGGCGCGGATCTCCTCCTGGCCGGCCACACCCACGGCGGCCAGCTCTGCATCCCCGGCTACGGCGCCATCATCGCCAACTGCGACATCCCCACCTGGCGCGCCAAGGGACTGAACGACTGGGAAAGCAAGGGACGCACGACGCCGGTGAACGTCTCCGGCGGCATCGGCACCTCACGCTTCGCCCCCATCCGCATCGCCTGCAGGCCCGAGGCCGTGATGCTGACGCTGACGTCCCGCAGCTGAATGCCAGGGGTTTCCGCAAGCTCAACCACCGCGCTGGGTGCAGGCCCCCATTGCGAAACGGAATAACTGGCCAACTTTCATGCGCCCTCTGATTTCATGTGAAACGTGTCACGCCATGGCATAGGGTAGTTGCTACGGGAAACTACATTCGGTTTAGAGCTTGAGAAGCGGGCATGGCCAAGCAGACTTCATTTTTCAGATCAATCAGCCGTCTTTACCCCCATATGAAGCCGATCATCCCCCGGCTTTTCATGGGGCTTATCAGTGCGCTGCTGGCAAGCCTCGTGGCGCTCACCATCCCCCAGGTGCTGCGCATCCTGATCAACGATTCGCTCCAGGCGGGCGGGGCGTCGGACGCTGTGTGGATTGCCGCCGTCGTGATCTTGATTCTCGGCATCGCCGAGGCCGGGCTGGTAGCCCTCCGCAGGTTCTTCGTCATCAACCCGGCAACCACGGTGGAAACCAGGATGCGGGTTTCGCTCTACGGCCACCTGCAGGACCTCACCGTCTCCTTCCATGACCGCTGGGGTTCCGGGCAGCTGCTCTCCCGCGCCATGACTGACCTGAACTTCCTGCGTCGCTGGATGGCCTTCGGCGCCATCATGCTGGTGGTCACCACCCTCACCGTGTTGATCGGCGTCGCGGTCATGTTCTCCATGAGCTGGCAGCTTGCGCTGATTTTCCTCGCCGCAGCCGTTCCCATCATCATCTACGGCTTCCGCTTCCGGACGCGCTTCAGCAAGGTGGCCAGGCGCAGCCAGGACCAGGCCGGCGACCTCGCCACCACGGTGGAAGAATCCGTCCACGGCATCCGGGTGCTCAAGGCGTTCGGACGCAGCCGCGAGGCCCTGGAGAACTTCAACGAACAGGCCGAGGAACTCCGCCAAACAGAGATCGCCAAGGCCAAACATCTCGCCACCTTCAGCCTGGTGGTCACCCTCCTCCCCGAGCTGGCTCTCGGTGCCGGGCTGGTGGTGGGAGTGATGCTCGCCGCGAGCGGCCAGCTGAGCATCGGCGCCCTGGTGGCATTCTTCGCCACCGCGGCAGTGATTGCTGCACCCGTGGAATTCTGCGGCATGCTCCTGGCAATGGCCCTCACCGCCAAAACGGCCGTGGACCGCCACTACGAGGTCATGGACTCGGTCAACACCATCACCAGCCCGGACCATCCATCGCGGCCGACAGAGCTCAAGGGCGCCCTCAGCTTCAACAGCGCCACCTTCGCCTTCGAGGACGCCCCCGCCAAACCGATCCTCAAGGACATCAGCCTGGACATCCGGCCCGGCGAAACCATGGCGCTCGTGGGCATCACCGGCAGCGGCAAGAGCGCCCTACTCCAGCTGGTGCCAAGGCTCTACGAGGTCACCGAAGGCTCCATCAGCATCGACGGCGTGGACCTGCGCGAATTCAGCGTGGAGGAACTGCGCAAAGTGGTGGGGGTGGCGTTCGAGGACACCACCCTGTTCTCCAGCTCCGTCCGGGACAACGTCCTTCTCGGCGCCGGTGAGCGTACCGATGAAGCACTGGAGGAAGCGCTCGACGTCGCCCAGGCCCACTTCGCGTACTCCCTGCCGGAAGGCCTGGACACCCTGATCGGCGATGAAGGGCTGAGTCTTTCCGGCGGCCAGCGCCAGCGCATCGCGCTGGCCCGCGCCATCGCAGCCCGGCCCAAGGTGCTGGTTCTGGACGATCCCCTGTCCGCCCTGGACGTCAACACCGAGGAGCTGGTGGAAACACGCCTGCGTGAGGTCCTTGGTGACACCACCACGCTGATCGTCGCCCACCGGCCGTCCACCGTGGCGCTTGCCGACCGGGTGGCGCTGCTTGAGGAGGGCCGGATCACCGCCGTCGGAACCCATACGGAACTGCTGGCCGAGAACCACCACTACCGCTACGTGATCGCGAGCCTGGACACGGAACCCCGGGACCTGGACTCAGAACTATCGGCCCTCGAGGACCAGTCAGAGGAAGTCATCCGATGAGCACAGCAACCTTCGGCACTGCCAACGAGGACAACGCGCACCTCAGCAAAAGCGACAGCAAAACCGTACGACGCCGGTCAGTCACCTTGCTGGGGTCGCTGATCCGCCCCGTGCGGCTGCGGTTCTGGCTGACCATCGCCATGGTGGTCCTGTCGCAGGCCGCCCGCGTGGCCGGGCCGGCGCTGATTGCCTTTGGCATCGACCACGCGCTGCCGGCCCTGCAGGCAGGCGACAATGTCCCGCTGGTGCTGGCCGGCGTCGCGTACCTTGCCGCTGCAATCGTCACAGCAGGCCTGACGGCCATGTACGTGACGTCCACGGCGAAGCTCAGCCAGGCCATGCTGCTGGATCTCCGGCTGCGGGTCTTCAGGCACACACAGCGCCTCAGCCTGGAATTCCACGAGAAGTACACGTCCGGCCGCATCATCGCGCGGCAGACCTCGGACCTTGAAGCACTCCGTGAGCTCCTGGACTCCGGTGTGAGCTCCCTGGCGTCCGGCATGCTGTTCATGGTTTTCACGGCCATCACCGTGTTCGCACTGGACTGGCGCAGCGGCCTGATGGTGCTTGCTGCCGGCGTTCCGATGTACTTCCTGGCCCGCTGGTACCAGAAGCATTCGCAGATCGCCTTCCGGGAATCGCGTGTGGTCTCTGCCCGGCTTATTGTCCACTTTGTGGAAACCATGACCGGCATCCGCGCGGTCAAAGCCTTCCGCAAGGAGCGCGAAAACGCCGACGTCTACGGCCAGCTGTCCGAGGACTACCGCCTGGTGACTGTCCGCTCCATCAACCTCAACGGTATATTCCAGCCCGGACTGGTGCTGATCGGAAACGTCTGCGTGGCCGTGGTGCTGCTCTTCGGCGGCTTCCGCGTGCTCTCCGGCGAACTTGCCGTGGGTGTGCTGCTGGCGCTGATCCTCTCCACTAAACGGTTCTTCCAGCCCGTGGACCAGATGGCCATGTTCTACAACTCCTTCCAGAGCGCACAGGCTGCCCTTGAAAAGGTTTCAGGGCTCCTCCAGGAGATCCCCACGGTCCGCCCTCCCAAGAATCCGGTGGCTCTCCGCGATGCCCAGGGCGCCATCAATTTCAAGGACGTGGAGTTCGGCTACGGCGACGGGCCCGTGATCATCCCCAAAATGGACCTGCATATCCCAGCCGGGCAGACAGTCGCTCTTGTAGGCCAGACCGGCGCGGGCAAATCCACGCTCGCCAAGCTGATCGCCCGCTTCTACGACGTCTCATCCGGTTCGCTGACTCTGGACGGCGTTGACCTGCGCAACCTCACGACGCCGGACCTGCGCCGGAACGTTGTGATGGTCACCCAGGAGGCGTTCCTGTTCAGTGGTACCGTGGCGGACAACATCGCACTGGGCCGGCCCGAAGCAACCCGGACGGAGATCGAGGACGCCGCCAGGGCTGTGGGCGCCCACCACTTCATCGCCGAGCTCCCGGAGGGCTACGACACCGACGTCAACAAGCGCGGCGGCCGCGTTTCCGCCGGTCAGCGACAGCTCATCAGCTTCGCCCGCGCGTTCCTGGCCCGGCCGGCGGTCCTGATCCTGGACGAAGCAACATCGTCGCTGGACATCCCCTCCGAGCGGCTGGTCCAGAACGGCCTGGCGCGCCTCCTGCGGGGCGCAGGGGACGACGGCGGCACTCCCGGCAGTGCCGGTACCCGCAGTGCCGGGCGGACGGCCCTGATCATCGCCCACAGGCTCTCCACTGTGGAGACCGCGGACCGCGTCCTGGTGGTCCACGACGGACGTGTGGTGGAGGACGGCACGCCTGAAGAACTGATCGGCGGCGGCGGACGCTTCGCGCAGCTGCATGGGGCTTGGAGGGACTCGCTCGTCTAGCGATCCGGGCGGGGCAGTCCGGCTGACCGGGCGGGGCAGCGGATTTCGCATCCGGCCCCGCCATCCGCTATTCTTGTAAAGTTGCTTTTGCAGCGGATCGGGATGTGGCGCAGCTTGGTAGCGCGCGTCGTTCGGGACGACGAGGTCGCAGGTTCAAATCCTGTCATCCCGACCAAAAAAGAGGGCCTCCCACGGGAGGCCCTCTTTTGTGTCTCCGGCTTCGGCTGTGGCCGGTTCAGAAGTGCTGATTCGGAAGTTCTGATCACGCATCGGGACAAAGAACTGGCCCCGGGACATGGTTCGCGCATGTCCCGGAGCCTTCGTTCCCTTGCTGGAGGTTTTTGGTCCTGCACCTCAAGAGACCGGTGCGGGCATAACTCGGTTGTTACATCGGGTCCGGCCAGTTGCCGACATTCGTGGTGTATGTCTTGCCGCCCTTGGCGGGGTAGGACATGGGGTCGGGCCAGTTGCCCACGGCATGGGACACCCGCATGGGATCCGGCCAGTTACCAACGGCAACAGATGTACCGGCGAGATCGGCGATCGGACCTGCTGACATCACGGCGGGAGCCGCAGCAGAAAATGCCAGTGCCCCTGCCAGAGCGGCAGCGGAAGCAATCTTCTTCAACATAAGAGTTCCTCAATACGAGTCGGATTCGTTACAAAGTCAGCACTGTCCTTGTTGACATACATTGTAAAATGTTTTCCACAGGGACTGTCAAGCATTAAGTACAAAGACTGTCCGGAATGAGGAGGAAAACCGGTGGGGAACGGATTCGGGGAGAAGCTCCGCGCCGAGCGACTCGAACGTGGGCTGACGCAGGCTGAACTGGGCAGGGACTTGTATTCGCCCAGCTACATTTCCCTGCTGGAAACCGGCCGCCGGGAACCAACAGCCGAGGTCATCGAAGAGCTGGCGCGCCGGCTGGAGATGGCACCCAAAGCCCTCGAGGCATGGAGCCAGCCCATCTCCGTCAGCGATGCGGAGTATGTTCTGGCAGGCCTGTATGCGCGGCAGGCCTGGGATCTGCGGGACTACCCGCTGGCCGCCAGCCATGCCGTAACGGCAGCACGGATCGCGCTGGAGGGAAAGAACACCAGCGCGTGGTGGAACATGAGCTACATGCAAGCTGAATGCCTCATCAAGCAGGGCGAGTGGCAGGAATGCCGCAAGATCATGCAGCACCTCCTGGAACACCCCATGGCGGTTGAATCAGCCGGCCTTGGCGTCCGCGCGCGGCAGATGCTCGCCGCAGTCTGCCAGGGGCAGGGCCAGCTGAGCGCCGCCGTCGAGCATGCGCAGGAAGCGGTGAAGCTGTGCACCCAGCTGCCCCATGGCTCCACACTGATCATCGGCGCGCTCCGCGCCCTGATCGGCGCACTGGCAGAAAGCGGCCGGCTGGACGAGGCCTGGACCTACTGCGAGGCCATGAACGAGCAGACGGACGAGAACTCAATGTCCCAGCTGGCAGGCGAAGTGGCCTGGGTTATCGGCAACGTGGCGTTTATGCGGCACGACTACGCCGAAGGCATCAAGTACCACGAGCGGGCGGCCAGGCAACTGTCCCCCGCCAACGACATCGAGCTCTGGGCCCGCTTTAACAAAGCATCCGCTGCGGTCCGGCTTTCGTCCGGAATTGTGGAGCCGGAGACGCTCGCCTCCATCGAACGCGCCGAACTCGCGCTCTCCATTGTGGGCGGCAACAAGACCGACGAGCTGGAAGTCGCCTTCATCCGTGCACGCTGGCTCTACCTCACGGGCGACATCGTGGCGGCCGTGCTCAAGCTCCGGGAAATCCACGCCGAGCGCGCTTCGCTGGCCAAGCACACGGCCGGCGAAGTGTCGCTGCTGCTGGGCAAGTCGCTCAAGGCGGCCGGCGAATCCGAGGAAGCCCTGGTCCACCTCGAGGACGCCCAAAAGGAATTCAGTGCAGCAGGCGCCTCGGACCGGGTCCAGCAGGCCATGGATGCGGTGCTGGAAATCAAGCTCGCCCAGCGCCGCGCCGCCGCCGCTGAGGCCAGCTAGACCGGACACGAAACCTGCCGAAACAGAACTGCCCCGGCCGAAGCCGGGGCAATTTTTGTTGTGAGGCTGGCTAGACGAACGTTTCGCCCGTGAGCTTCTCGTAGGCCTCGACATAGCGGCTCCGGGTACGGCTGATGACATCCCCGGGCAGCACCGGCGGCGGGGTGCCGGACGCCTTGTCCCAGCCGGACTCGGCCGAGGTCAGCCAGTCGCGGACGTATTGCTTGTCATAGGACGGCTGGGATTGTCCGGGCGCATACGTGCCGGCATCCCAGAATCGGGAGGAATCCGGGGTCAGGACTTCATCGCCCAGCGTGATGGTACCGGTGACCACGTCGTATCCGAACTCCACCTTGGTGTCGGCCAGGATGATGCCGCGGCTCCGGGCCACCTCCTCGGCCTTCGTGTAGATCTTCAGGGTCAGCTCGCTCAGACGGGCAGCAATGTCATCGCCCACCATGGCCACAACGTCGTTGTAGGTGATGTTCACGTCATGCTCGCCCACCTCTGCCTTGGCCGAGGGCGTGAAGATCGCCCGCTCCAGCCGCGAACCATCCACCAGCCCCTCGGGCAAGGGGATGCTGCAGACGGTGCCTGACTGCGTGTACTCCACCAGCCCGGAGCCCGTCAGGTAACCGCGGGCGATGCACTCCACCGGGAACATCTCCAGCTTCTTGCAGATCATGGCCCTGCCCTCAACAGCCTCCGGAACGCCGCCTTCAACCGTGGATGCCAACACGTGGTGCTCAACGTCCAGCTGGTCAAACCACCACAGGCTCAGCTGCGTGAGGATGCGCCCCTTGTCCGGGATCTCGCTGGCCAGGACGTGATCGTAGGCGCTGATACGGTCGCTCGCCACCACCAGCACGCAGTCCTGTCCGACCATTTCCCGGATGGAATCGTCTGCCGGAACATACAGATCGCGGACCTTCCCCGAGTACACGTGCTCCCAGCCCGGCAGATCCAGGGTCTCGGTTTCGAGCCCGCCTGCGTTGGTTCCGGAGTTGTTCAGTTCAGCCACTGTCATGCCTTTGCTTTCGGGGCGGCCGCTTTGGCCACAGGCAGCACACCGGTGCCGCCTGACGTTACCTTGATCTCGCCGCGGGCGGCCTTGCCGCCAATGTCAGTGCGGAACTGGGAGCCTTCCAGCTGAACCAGCTCCACGCCGTCGTACGCCTTTTCACGGGCCTCCACGAGGTCCGTGCCCAGCGCGACCACTGCGAGAACGCGGCCACCCGCGGAGACCACCTTGCCGTCGTCGTCGAGCTTGGTTCCTGCGTGGATCACGTGGACACCGTCCAGCTCGTCAACCTTCTTGAGCCCGCGGATGCGGTCCCCGGTGCGCGGGGTGTCCGGGTAATTCTCGGACGCGACGACGACGGCGACAGCGGTCTCCTTCAACCAGCGCAGCTCTTCTGCCTTGTCCAGTTCGCCCTTGGCAGCTGCCAGCAGCAGCGCACCGAGGGGCGTCTTGAGGCGGGCCAGCACGGCCTGGGTCTCGGGGTCGCCGAAGCGGACGTTGAACTCAATGACGCGGGTGCCGCGCGAAGTCAGGGCGAGGCCCACAAACAGCACACCCACAAACGGGGTGCCCCGGAGGGCCATCTGCTTGACCGTCGGCTGGGCCACGCGGTCGATGACTTCCTGGACCAGGCCTTCGGGCGCCCATTCCAGCGGAGTGTACGCGCCCATGCCGCCGGTATTGGGCCCTTCATCGTTGTCGAAAATGCGTTTGAAATCCTGTGCCGGGGACAGCGCCACCGTGTTGTGGCCATCGCACAGAACAAAGACGGAGACCTCGGGGCCATCCAGGAATTCCTCGATCACCACGGTTCCGCCGGCGTCGAAGCAGGTCTGAGCGTGAGCCAGGGCTTCGTCCCGGTTTTTGGTGACCACCACGCCCTTGCCGGCGGCCAGTCCGTCGTCCTTCACCACGTAGGGTGCGCCGAAGGTATCCAGGGCCGCTGCGGCCTCTTCCGCGTTGCTTGCCACCAGCGCCATGGCGGTGGGCACGCCAGCCTCGGCCATCACCTCCTTGGCGAACGCTTTGGAGGCCTCCAGCTGGGCCGCGGCCTTGCTTGGGCCGAACACCGGAATTCCGGCATCACGGACAGCATCCGCCACCCCTGCGGCGAGCGGAGCCTCCGGGCCGACAATCACCAGATCCACGGTGAGCCTGCTCGCGAGCGCGGCAACTGCGTCCGGATCGTTGCCGTCGATGGCGTGCGTGGGGACCAGCTTGCTGATGCCGGCGTTGCCCGGCGCCGCATGGACTTCGGAAACGTTGGGATCGGCGAGCAAGGAGCGGACAATGGCGTGTTCGCGGCCTCCGGGGCCAATGACGAGTACCTTCACAGTCACCAAGGGTACTTTGTGGACGCTGCTGCCTCCTAAGCTGTGTCCTGCCTGCCTTGCGGCGAGGCTTTGTCCGGGGCGTCCGGGGCACTTAACCGGGGCCTGCGTCCGGAGAAAGGGCGGCTAATCAATCCGCGGAGCAGCCGGCTACGAATCACCGGCATGAAGAAACTGATGAACTGGCTCAAGGGTCCCGCCGCATTGGCCGCGCTGGCCGGTGTGGCAGCCGCCGCCGTCGTACTCTCCGTTGCGGAACTGATCGGCGCATTCTTCACCGCGAGGGCAACGCCCTTAATCGCCCTGGGGTCCACCTTTATTGACTTCACGCCGCCTTGGATGAAGGACTTTGCCATCGCAACGTTCGGCACCAATGACAAGGCCGCGCTGTTTGTCGGCATGGGCCTGACCATTTTCCTGCTGGCCTGCGTGCTTGGCGTGGTGGCCTACCGCAGGTGGGCGCTGGGTGTGGCCGGCGTGCTGCTGATGGGCGCGGTGATCGTGGCCAGTGTGGTGACACGTGCCAGTGTGAAGCCGGTTGACGCCATCCCAGCGCTGATCGGCACTGTTGCCGGGCTGGTGGCGCTGCGGCTCCTGATTGCACCGCTGTGGCGGCTCAGGCCCTTCCCTGACACTCCTGCCGATACCGCTGCCAAAGGCACCGAGCGGCCTGTCACCTCGCGCCGCGCCTTCTTCGCCGCGACCGGCATTGCCGCGGCAGCTGCTGCCATCGCCGCCACCGGCGGACGCCTCCTGAGCGCCGCACGCAGCAACGTGGCCCGGGCCCGTGGCTCCCTGAAACTTCCCGCGCCCGCCAAGGCCGCTCCCTCCCTTCCTGCCGGCGTGCAGTCCCCCACGCCGGGCGTGACTCCGTGGCTAACGCCCAACAAGGATTTCTACCGGATCGACACCGCGCTGAGTGTCCCCGAAATCAACGCCGAGGAATGGGAACTCCGGGTCCATGGGCTGGTGGAGCAGGAAATACGCCTCACCTTCCAGGACCTGCTCGACGCCGAACTGATCGAGTCCCATGTGTCCCTCACCTGTGTTTCCAACCCGGTGGGCGGAAACCTGGCCGGCAACGCCAAGTGGCTGGGCCTGCCAATCCGCGAAGTCCTCAAGCGGGCTCGCCCCAAGGACGGCGCGGACATGGTGCTCTCCACTTCGATCGACGGGTTCAGCGCCTCCACTCCCCTGGAGGTCCTGCAGGACCACCGGGACGCCATCCTGGCCATCGGCATGAATGACGAGCCACTGCCCCTGGAGCACGGCTACCCGGTCCGCATGGTGGTTCCCGGACTCTACGGCTTTGTCTCCGCCACTAAATGGGTGGTTGACCTTGAGGTGACCCGCTTCGCTGACAGCAAGGCCTACTGGACCCAGCGCGGCTGGTCCGAACGCGGCCCCATCAAAACCATGGCACGTGTGGAAGTGCCGAAGTCCTTCGCGCAGGTTGCCGCCGGACGGGTGGCCATCGGCGGCACGGCCTGGGCCCAGACCCGCGGCATCACCAAGGTGGAAATCCAGATCGACAACGGCGAATGGGCCGAGGCCGTCCTGTCCGCCGAGGCCTCCGTAATCACCTGGCGGCAGTGGTCATACGACTGGGATGCAACCCCCGGCCCGCACTACATCAAGGTCCGTGCCACGGACGGAACCGGCGAGGTCCAGACGGACAAGCGGGCAGATCCCGTCCCGGACGGCGCCTCCGGCTGGCAGTCGGTTCTGGTGACCGTGCAATAGCCCGGCACGGCGCAGGTCCACGGCGCAGCGGCACGGCGCAGGTCCACGGCGCAGCGGCACGGCGCCGGGGATTGCAAGTCCGGCACCATAGACTTGCATCATGCCCCAAAATTCGCATGCCACGTTCACTGTGGAGTCCGCCGTCGAGCTGGCCGTTGTTGAACGCAGCGGATTCGTTGAGTCCCGGCACATCGGCTCGGCCGTGGTGCTGGCCGGGGACGGCACAGTGGTCACTGAACTGGGCGACATCACCACGCCCATCTATGCCCGGTCCACCCTCAAACCGCTCCAGGCTCTCGCATCCATGCAGTCCGGTGTTCCGTTGCGGGGCGCCCAGGTGGCTTTGGCGTGCGGCAGCCATATTGGCTCTCTGGATCACATGGACATTGTGGAAGGCATGCTCAAGGCTGCCGGGGTTAAGGAAGAACAACTCCAGTGCCCCTCGGCCTGGCCGCAGGATGAAACCGCCCGCAACTGGCTGATCCGCTCCGAAAAGGGCAAGTCCAAGCTTGCGTTCAACTGCTCCGGCAAGCACGCGGCCTTCCTGTGGGCCTGCACGGAGAACGGCTGGGACACTCACAGCTACCTCGAGCCCAACCACCCCCTGCAGCAGCGCATCCGCGCCGTAATCGAGGAATACACCCAGGAGAAGATCGCGCACCTGGGCATCGATGGCTGCGGCGCTCCCGTTGCGGCGGTTTCGCTCACCGGCCTGGCCCGCGCCTTTTCGCGGCTGGCCAGGGCTCCCGGGGACAAAAACTCCAACGCCCGCGCAGCCACCGTCGCCACGTCCATGCTGGATTACCCGTGGGCGGTCCAGGGCCGCGGCGAGGCCAACACCATCGTGATGGACGAGCTGGACGTCATTGCCAAGATCGGGGCCGAGGGCGTGCTGGCCATGGCCACACCGCAGGGCGCTTCCGTCGCAGTGAAGGTGCTGGACGGCAATCTCCGGGCCACGACGCTGGTGGGGCTCACGCTGCTGGCTGCCGCCGGCGCCGTTGACATTCCCGGAGTGTCCAGTGTGCTGGAAAAGGTTGTTGAGCCAGTGCTGGGCGGCGGCCGGCAAGTGGGCAAGATCCGGCTGGGCCACGCGGTTTCGGCCCTGCTGGACTAGAGCCCGGCTGGAGTGGAGCCCTGCTGGGCTAGAGCCCGGCTGGACTGGAGCTAAGCCGGGCCAGTTGCTGAAAGGAGACGGACAAAGTGGCAGTTTCACGGCGCCGTATTGATCTTGACGAGGGCCGGGCAGCGGTGGCGTTGTGGCTGGAAGCCGCCCCACCGGCGTCGGACGCTTCCGTTCCGCGAACAACCATAGCCACCGCGGTGCGCTTCACACTCGAGGAAGTCACGGCCCGCGCACCCGGCAACTCGGTGGAGGTGCGCGTTCCGCCTTTCGGCGTCACGCAGTGTGTCGAGGGGCCGCGCCACACACGCGGAACCCCGCCGAACGTCATAGAGTGCGACGCCGCCACCTGGCTTGCCATGGTGACCGGCCAGTTGAGCTGGGCGGACGCCGTAGCGGACGGCAAGGTGGCGGCCTCAGGTTTGCGCGCGGACCTCTCCGGGCTGCTCCCGCTGCAGTAACTGTATTAACTGCGGGGCTAGCGGACCGCAGCGATGGCCGTGGCTGTGGCCGGGTGACGGACCGAGTTCTGGAGTCTGGTGGACAGCGCGGCGACTATGGCCAGGACGAAGGCTGCCACCGCGATGAGCAAGGACATAATGGCCACAGTGCCGTAGCCGCTGACACCCGGATCCAGGAACGGGTACGGGTACCAGCCGACGATGGGGCCGCGGATCAGGCTGTAGACCAGGTACAGCAGCGGGAAGGCCAGCCACAGCAGCGACGTTCTGATGGAGATCTTCGACTTGGGAAGGTCCACCAGCCAGTCAATGACAATGATGGTTGGCACCGTGTAGTGCAGCACCACATTGATCCAGGGAATCGGCGTGTTGACGTCAATGTCGCTCAGCAGCAGGCTGTACGTGATGCCGGTGATGGTCATATACACCGTGGCCGCGCCGCGCAGCAGTTCAAGCCATCGTGGGCTCTCGCCCTTCAAGGTGAACCAGCCGGCCACGCCGAGCGTCACGAAAGCGATGATGTTGGACTCGATGGTGAAATAGCTGAAGTAGTTTCCGGCCTTGCCGCCATTCTGCATCAGATGCAGGAACTGGAACAGCACGGCTGCAAAACCAAGCAGCGCGAACCACAATCGGAAAAGTGCAAGTCCCCTGTTTGCCGTCATGAGCCGATCCTAGGGCAGGAAGGCACCGGGCGCGAGCAGCCACGGCGCACAAACAACTGCCGTTTCGATGGTTCCCCTTGCACTCGATGTTGGGCCACATCATGTGCGCGGGGAACCATCGAAACGGGTGAGGCGGGGTTACTCGTGGTTGATGGCCGCCGAGCTGCCCACGGTCTCGTGGCTGCCGGCCGGTACTGGGTCGCTTTGCCGGCGCCTGCTCATCTCGAACTCCGGGATCTCCTCCGGGGTGGGCCCGCCACGGAACTTGGGTGACGGCGCCTGGCCTTCACTGATCCGTTCGAGCTCCTGGTCCTCGAATTCGTCTTCCACCCATCATGATGGCGGAATCGTGGTTGGTGATTTCACCGTTGAACGCACGGACCATAACGCTGCGGTCAAAATGGCCTTCCCACTTCGAGACAACGAAGGTGGCCACGCAATTGCCGAGCAGGTTCACCACCACGCGCATGGAGTCCATAAGGCGGTCGGCGCCCAGAAGGAGGGCCACACCGGCCACCGGGAAGATACCGAGCGCCGCAGCGGTGGCGGAGAGCGCCAGGAACGAGGATCCGGGAACACCCGCCATTCCCTTGGATGTCAGCAGCAGGACACCCAGGGCGGCCAGCTGCTGGCCCAGGTCAAGGTGATGGCCGAAGGCCTGTGCCAGGAACAGCAGCGAGATCGAAAGGTAGATCGCGGCGCCGTCGAGGTTGAAGGAATATCCGGTGGGAACAACGAGCCCGGTGGTGGCGCGGGAGCAGCCGGCGTTGGTCAGCTTGGTCATGATGCGCGGCATTACGGCCTCAGTGGAGGCGGTGCCGAGGGCAAGCAGGAACTCTTCGCGGGTGTACTTCAGGAAGTGCCACAGCGGAACCCGGGCGAATCCCCAGGCCACCAGGAACAGCAGCCCAATGAACACAATGGCCGCGCCGTAGCGGGCGGCAATCAGCACGGCATATGTGCCCAGGGTGTCCAGGCCGTATTGGCCGATAATAAACGCCATGGCTCCGAAGGCACCGATGGGCGCAACCTTCATGATCCAGGACATGATCTTGAAGATCAGCTCGAGCACGGTTTCCATCAGGCTGATGACCGGCATGCAGCGCTTGCGGCCGATGACAACGATCGCCGCACCGAAGAAGACCGAGAAGAAGAGAACCTGAAGCAGGCTGTTGCTGGCGAAGGCTCCGATGACGCTGGTGGGGATGATGTCCAGGATGAAGGACGCGGCATCCTTGGGTGGCGTGGTGCCGGTCTTGGCTGTGAGCGCTTCCTGGGACAAGGTGCCGGGATCGATGTTGAGGCCGGCACCGGCTGGACCAGATTGCCCACGATCAGGCCAAAGACCAGGGCGAACATTGTTGCGCCGGTGAAGTAGAGAAGCGCTTTGACTCCTACCCTCCCGACCGCCTTGACGTCGCCTACCGCTGAGATTCCGGTGACAATCACCAGGAAGATCAGCGGCGCAATGATCATTTTAATGAGCTGGATAAAGCCATCGCCAAGCGGCCTCAGCTTTGAACCGAGGTCCGGCCAGAAATGTCCGATGAGGACACCTGCCACGACGGCGATCAGGATTTGGAAGAAGAGCGACTTGTACAGTGGCTTCGCAAAAAAGCGAAGGACGTCGGCCCGGTTGTCTTTTTCGTAGCCCGTTCCTGTTGCAGGATGAGGGTGGGCTGGCTTCCCGGCCCCGGAATCATTGCTGTCCCCAGCCGTCGATGATGCGGGGCGTTGTCACCGGGAACGGCACGTGCCGGAGAGACCGCCGTTCCCTCCTACTCGGAGGCGTCAGATGAAACCCCGACCAGGGTGTAGAAGGGTGTGGACCTCGCCCTGCTTTCCGGAGGAATATTTGACCGGACCAGGGAGGCCGACTCCAACGCACTCAGGTGGTACTGAGTGGCGCCCTTGGACGCCCTCAGGGCAGCGCTGATGTCAGAGGTCCTCCGCGGGCCGTGCCCCTCCAGGTAGGCCATGATTCGATCCCGGAGCGGATGGTTAGTCACGGTGTACGTCCCTCCCCATCTGTTGCAGCGGGGTGGGTCTTGTCGACAAACACCCTGTAGCCGCGGTCTTCGTCGAAGCCGTGGATCTCGCGGGTGTCCAGCGCTGCCATGAATTCGAGTGTGTGATTGGTGATGACCTGCCCTGGGACGAGGATAGGAAAGCCCGGCGGGTACGGTGTGACGAATCCGGCGGAGATGACCTCCTTGCCGGATTGGATTTTTTCGGCAAGTTCGTGCGCTGAAACGTACGTGGTCGAACCCGTTTTGTACGTCTCGAAGTAGGCTGCACGGATGTCCCCATCAGCGTTCAACGGGTTGCGCCGGAAGCGTGCTGCGAACATGCTGAAGTCCGGCAGCGGTGGCGGGCTGCCTACCCCGCCCGTCTGGACAGGCAGCTTGCCCTGTTGACGCGGTGACCCGCCGCCGTCCTTGAAGGATTCAGCCAGTTTCACAAGGACTTCTATCAGGTACGCGACCGCGCTGCGGGAAGTTCCGATGTTGGTCATAAACAGCACAGTATTCCTGGAGGTCTTGTTGACCTGGATGCCGTATTCGTCCATGAGGTAGGTGTGTCTGAACGTGTCGCCGTCGATTCCTGTCCTGCTGATGTCAAGGGTCAGCCGGCTGGGGTCCACCACGAACTCATCGCGCTGCCACGCCTCATCGAGCGCCGCCAAGCCTTCACGAAGCGGCATCGGCCGGTCCGTCTCCCGGTACAAGGACGGAACGAGGTCCCGTGAGGTCAGGACACGGAAGTATTTCTTGAGCAGCGGGTGCCGGGCCACGGCCTGGGCAACGCTGGTGGCCAGGTCCGCCTGTTTCTGGACGAGGCCGAAGCCTTCCAGCTCGACCTGGCGTCGCCCGATGTCCAGGGATGCGAGGATCTGGTAGTTCGGCGACGTCGAGGTGTGCGTCATGTAGGCCTCGCGGAATGTTTCCTGGTTCCACTCGCTGAAGTCCTGGTCGAAGACGTGGATCATGGATCCCTGGCGCAGCGAGGTCAGGGTCTTGTGCGTGGACTGGGTGGCGTAAACCCTCAGCCGGGCCTTTGCCGGGTCCGGGATGAGACGGGTCCTCAACCACATGTCGTCGTCGGCAGGTTCACCCGTTTCCGCATCATGGAGGGTTTCCAGCTGTTGGGCGTGTCTGGCCGCATATGCCGGGTCGCCGAATGACGCTTCCAGTTTCCTGGCTGCTGCCATGGCCGTCCTGCGCCGGTAGATGGGGTGCGAACGGGCAAAAGCAAACCATGCTTCATCCCAGAGGAAGACCAGATCGGGCTTGATGGCCAGGCATTCCTCCATAACACGCTCAACATCGTAGACAATGCCGTCGAAGGTGCAGTTGGTCAGCGTGATCATCTTGACTTCGTCCAGACGCCCGGCCCTCCTGTAGTCCAGCAGCATGCCCTTGATGCTGGCCAGCGGGACGGCACCGTAGAAGGCGTACTGATTCAGCGGGTAGGCATCCAGGTACGCGACCTGCGCTCCGGCGAGGACAAACGCATAGTGGTGTGATTTGTGGCAATTTCGGTCCACGAGGACTACATCCCCCGGGGCGAGGATGGACTGATGGACGATCTTGTTGGCCGTGGATGTCCCGTTCGTGACGAAAAAGGTTCTTTGCGCCCCAAATGCCCGGGCGGCCAAGTCCTGGGCTCTTTTGATCGATCCGTGCGGGGCCAGCAGCGAGTCCAGCCCGCCCGAGGTTGCGGAGGTCTCGGCCAGCAGAAGGTTCAGTCCGTAGAAATCGACCATGTCTTTGATCCAGGGCGAGTTGCCGACCGAGCCGCCACGGGAGATCGGCAAGGCATGGAAGACGCTTGCGGGCCGCCTGCTGTAGTCCTGCAGCGCTGTGAAGAACGGTGTTTCGTACCGCTCCGCGATACCTGACAGGAGTGAAAGGTGAAGGTCAAGATGGTCATGTCTCCGGAAGATCCTTCTGAACCGTTTCGTCAGTGATCCGGCAAGGTTTTCGATCGATACGCCAGCCACGAGATAGACATCAAGTTCGGGTCGGAGTCCGGAGATCTCTTCTGCCAGGCTGAGGATTCTGCCGAGCGGGCGCAGACCTGCCAGCTCGCTTCCGACGTGCCCGGCAAGGAACTTTCTCAGGTCCCTACCCAACGGCTGAGCGCTGTTGACGGTAAATCCTGGCCGGAGGATGCAGGCCTGGATGTCGGGATTCAGCAGGAGGGCCACCAGCGCATCCTCGTAACTCGGGACCACGTTGATCGCGTACACGAAAGCATCGGACGGCCGGCGTTGACGGTGCATATCCGCTTTCAGCATCTCTGCGTCATGGTCCGTGACGTCGTCGACAACCAGGACCTCGAACCGTGGCCGACCCGCCGGCCCTTGTGCTCCGTTGGCGTCTTCGTCTTCCGGCTCACGCGGATCCTGGGCGCTACCGGACTGATCTGATCCGGAGCCGGCAGCAGGCACGAGGTGAGTGAGACCGGCCACCAGATCCAGCCCTGCCCGATAGTCACCGGCGCGGACATACTCGTGCAACCGCGCGACGGTCGCGAGCCCTGGCGCAGCCCAATACAGTTCAATGGCCTGCAAGAGGCCAAGGGTCCGCCGGACCTGAGACTGGAGGCTGTCATAGGACGGTCCGCCGCGTTTGCTCATGGTCAGCTGTTTCAGCGCGTATCCGAGAAACTCCCAGGCGTCTGCGCGGGAGCGCCAGGCGCGGCTGGGTGTGCCGATTTCCCGGCTGAGAGGTTGGTAATTCATGTCGATTCCGTTTTCCATCAAGAGTCTTTTGCTGTCCTGACCGGGCATGGCCGGGACACAAATCGTGGCTCTCGGCGGCCAGCTGTTTCAGCTGCCCGCCGAGAGCGCGCCGGCAGGTTTGTTATCCCTGGCGACGCGACAACGTGTGAACGTTGTTTTACTGTGTCACCGTGCGCGCTGGGGAGTCAGCGCCGGGGCGTTCTGCGATGACCGGGGCTCCCCTGCGTCTGCGCTCAGGGGCTCTGCGGTTTCCAGAATCCGCTTCCGGCAGGCGAACCAGCCGAGGATGAGCACGGGGACGAGGATCAGCAGGGATGCCAGGACCCAGCGTCCTGTTTCTGAGAAGCCCATTGTCACCAGGACAAAGGCGAGGAAGCCGAGAGTGAGGTATGAGGTGTAGGGCGCTCCGAACAGGCGGAAAGAGGGTCGTTCAATCTGGCCGCGCCTGACCCATTTCTGGAGCTTGATGTGGCAGAGCATGATGGTTGCCCAGCCTCCGATGATTCCAACAGCGGACACTTCGAGCACAATCTCAAACACCTGGGACGGGACAAGGGCGTTCAGTCCGACGCCGAGAAGAGTGATGACCGCCGTCAGCAGGATCCCGCCATAGGGGACGCCGGATTTACTCATCTTCGCAGTGAACTGCGGTGCTGAACCATTGACCGCCATGGACCTCAGAATCCGGCCAGTGGAGTAAAGACCCGCATTCAGGCTCGACAGGGCCGCGGTGAGGACGACAAAATTCATTACCGATGCGGAGATTGCCCCGGCATGGGAATCTCCAAGGTGGGAAAAGAACGTGACAAAGGGCGATTCGCCGGATTTGTATGCCGTGAAAGGCAACAGCAGGGACAGCAGCAGTACCGAACCAATGTAGAAGACGGCAATCCGGAGGACCACAGTGTTGACAGCCTTGGGCATGACTTTCTCCGGATTGGCCGTTTCACCTGCTGCGGTGCCGACGAGTTCAATGGCGGCGTAGGCGAAGACGACACCGCTGATTGCCAGAAGAGGTGCCGCGGCACCTGTGGGGAAAGCCCCGCCGTTGTCCAGGATCACGCCCAGCCCAGGGACTCCGATGTCGGTTTTCCCGCCGAAGAGAATGAAGCACACGCCAACGATGAGGAAGGCAGCCAAAGCCGTCACCTTGATCAGTGCGAACCAGAACTCCATCTCTCCGAAGATCCTGACGGAGACCAGATTCAGTCCCAAGACAACAACAAGAGCGAGCAGAGCGATTAGCCATTGGGGGATGGTCTGGATCGGCGCCCAGAACTGGCCCCAGAACTTGACGTACAGCGCCACCGCGGTGACGTCCACGATCGAGGTCATGGCCCAGTTCAGGAAATACAGCCAGCCTGCGGTGTAGGCCATCTTCTCACCGTAGAACTCCCGGGCGTAGGAAACGAAAGAGCCTGACGACGGGCGGTGAAGGACCAGTTCGCCCAGGGCACGCAGGATCAGGAACGCAAAGAAGCCGCAGACGGCGTAAACGAGGATCAGCGACGGTCCGGAACCGTTCAGGCGTCCGCCGGCTCCCATAAACAGTCCGGTTCCGATCGCGCCGCCGATAGCGATCATTTGGATCTGCCGTGGTTTGAGGGTCTTGTGGTATCCCGCTTCTTCTCTCGAAAAATCCTGTACGGAGGCTGATCGGTCTCCCAGAAGCTCCCTGGTGTTTTCCAGGGCATCGGCGGGGTCAAGCCCTGCGGTTGGGGTTTTGGTGATCATGAACTTCCTAAAATTCGGTTGTGGATGCCCGCCAGGACCTGCATAACGGCATCAGCTACGGGCCGAGGAACCCGCGCAGCAGGCCTGAAATGCCTGTCCGCTGGCGGGCACCCTGCCCTGCGGCGACGTGGTACCCGCCATCCAGCACCCTGTTTCCGTGCTGGTATCCGGACAGCGCGTATGAGACGCTCCGGCAGGCGGTTCGGCCATGGACTATGTCAGGGAATACATCTCCCGGGCGGGCTCTTGCAGCTATCTGTTAATTTCACAATCCACCGATTACCACGGTGACGAGATCCGGGGGTGCCGGGTTCAGTGTGCCTATCACTCTTTGGGGTCTCCTTTGACTCCGGTACTTCTCAACGCGTTTGCATGCTCCAAGACTTGTCGACAGTCTGCCCTTGTGGATGACGCCTGGATGGCGCGTCCTGGGTGGCAGAGACCCAAAATAACTGTAGATCCCGGCCGGAGAGAATGAACTGTCCAGACAGCCAACTTCACGTGCAGGTGGTTGTGCTCGGATGACAACTTCAGTTCGGCGTAGGGCGAGTAATGTTCATGGCTATGAGCGCCCTCGCGCCTCACGAACGGGGTCGCGACTTCGCCGGTTCATGGCCACGCGCTGATTTCTGCTCCACCCTGAAATGCACGATTCCAGGGTCGGATGACCGAGCTCGATATTTTCTATTGTGAGAGGAAGCGAACACGGCGGTGAGACCTCAGAAAACAGATGAGGGCGTTGTCGGCACCATGCTCAGCGACATACTTGAAGACCTTGGTGTGGACAACGGTCAGCTTTTGCTCGCTCCCGCCCCGGATAACGAGAACGTCCGCGAAACAGTCATCGTCGACGCCGAGGACGACGGAAACGTCCAGCATGGAGCGCTCGTTTTGCTCATTGGTTCACGGGGCAGGGCGGCACTGCCGAAAGTTACCAGGCTGATACAGGACTTCCCTACTGCTATCGCGATCAAGGGGACCGAAGCCGAGCTGGAAGCCGTTCAAGAACTTCTTCGCCCGACAGGAATCGGCCTCATCGCTGTTGTACCCAGCATGCGCTGGGACCAGTTTGAGAGCATTGCGAAGGAGCGCATCGGTGAACCATCCACCGCCGCAGACGCATCCACGATCATTCATCGGGACCTTTTCACCATCGCCGAGACCACGGCGACGATGTCATCGAGGACACGGCCAACAGGGTTTTGGCATATTCGCCAGCGTCCAATGAAGTGGATGAGCTCCGCCGGCTCTCGATTTTGGCAAGGCGGGGCCCCGAACGGTACCAGAAGCTGCTGAAGGACTCCGGTGTCTATAAGCATCTGCGAGAGATTGAAGCCCCGATTCATATCGAGGCCAACCCGCAGGAGGGCTTGCGTGAGCGAGTCGCAATCGGCATCCACGCGGGTAGCCGGGTTCTCGGTTACATCTGGCTGCAGGAAGGGACGGAGCGCCTTGCGTCCAACACGGACAGGATCCTGGTGGGAGCGGCACGCTATGCAGCCACAGAGTTGGTAAGACACCGCAATGAGCAGTCCCAATCGTTGCGTCGGGACCGTGTCTCGAGCCTGCTCAGCGGTACGGCCCAGATCCACTCCCAGGCTCAGTCTGCGGGGATTGATCCGTCCAAGCCTGCCGCACTTGTGCTGATATCCAGCGGGGGCCTGGATCAATCGGCTCCCGGTCTGCAGCTGCGCCGGGGCGAGCTGGCCAACTTGGTGTCAATTCATGCAGCAGCATATCGACCCGGCTCCGTGGTGGGCGCCACGGGTCTGGACATTGCCATTATTCTGCCGGACCTCGACCCGGTGAAATCGCCGCCGGCCATAAACCGCCTGATCAATGTCATTGTCCGGGACGCCCGAACGCATCTTAATTTCCAGATCCAGGCGGCCATCGGACCGGTCGTGAGCCGGCTGGACCTCCTGCACACGACCCTTCAGCATGTGCGCAGTGTTTTGACGGTTATTGCAGCCACTCCTTCGTTGCATGTGGCCTCCTACAGCGATGTGGAGACCACCGTTCTGACCAATGAATTACTTGAGCTGCTTGAATCGAAGACACGCCTGCGGCATGAAGGCATCACGCAACTGTGCAGGCAATTCCCCGAATTTGCGACCACTCTGCTGACCTACCTTGACTTTTTCGGCGACGTAACCCGGTGTGGAGAAGTACTGGGTATCCACCGAAACACAGTCCACTACCGGCTCCGGCGGGCATGCGACGTCGCAGGAATCGACCTTCAGGACGGGGACCAACGGCTTCTGGCCCATCTACAGATCCGACTCTGGGCGCACTCGCAGGGACGCCAGTAGCCGCCACCTGCACTGACAGCCGAATCTGCAGTTCCCTCCTGACATTTGCATTTCCTGATCGCCATTGAACAGCGTTGTTCAACAGACGTTGACCGCCATACCAAGAAGCTGAGCCGCCACCCCATGGATATCCAAAATCTCCTCGACGACATTGTCGGTTCTGTCCAACCCCTCATCGGACAAGGTGCCGTGGCGGACTATATTCCGAGCCTGGGCTCTGTAAGAAGGGATCAATTCGGCATTTCCCTGGCAACAGGCACGGGGGACGTCTATTCATCTGGGGATGCGGACGTACCGTTCTCGATCCAGAGCATTTCCAAGGTCTTCGCTCTTGCGCTGGTGCTGGCCCGCGACGGTGACAGCATCTGGAAACGTGTATTCCGGGAGCCTTCCGGAAATCCCTTCAATTCACTGGTGCAGTTGGAACAGGAGGATGGAATTCCCCGTAACCCGTTCATCAACGCCGGCGCCATCGTCGTCACGGACAGGCTCCTGAGCATCTCGGCAAACTCTCCATCAGCTGTCCGCGAACTGCTCCGGAAGGAAAGCGGCAACGATTCCATCGATACTGATGCCGAAGTGGCCATTTCCGAGGCCCAGCATGGCCACCGCAACGCCTCGTTGGCACATTTTCTGGCCAGCTACGGCAATCTTGAAAATCCTGTGGACTCTGTCCTCGACGCCTACATTAACCAGTGTGCACTGGCCATGAGCTGCACCGATCTGGCCCTTGCCAGCAGGTTTCTGGCCACCAACGGACTGCGGAGTGACGGTACGCCCCTGTTGTCCCCGCCCCAGACCAAGAGAATCAATGCTGTGATGCTCACGTGCGGCACCTATGACGCCGCGGGCGAATTCGCTTACCGGGTGGGGCTCCCAGGGAAGAGCGGCGTAGGTGGCGGAATCGTTGCCGTGGTGCCCAACAATTGCACCATCTGCGTCTGGAGCCCGGGATTGGGACGTTCCGGCAACTCGCTCGCTGGTGTTGCTGCACTCGACGAATTCACGAGCCGCACAGGCTGGTCCATCTTCTAGCCGCGGCCGATAAAGGGCATGCCGGCGGCCGTCATCACCACAGAACCGACGCTGGCCGAAGCAGGCATTCCTGCCATCAGCAGCACCGCCCGTGCAGCATCGACCACCGGAAACGTTGGCTCAACGCGCCGGCTGCCGTCGGCCTGGAGCGCGCCGGAACCCGCGCCGATGGTGTCCATCAGCTCCGTGGCCGTGTTGCCGATATCGATCTGGCCGCACGTGATGCCGAACCCCCGGCCATCCAGCTCGATGCTCTTAGTCAGGCCCGTCATGGCGTGCTTGGTGACCGTGTACGCCACAGTCCGTGGGCGCGGGGAATGAGCCGCGATGGAACCGTTGTTGATGATCCGGCCGCCCTGCGGTGACTGGGCTTTCATGGCCCGGACCGCGGCGGCGGCACACAGCATGGATCCCGTCAGATTGACCGCCACCGTGGCGTTCCAGTCCTGGACACTGATCTCATCCACCGAAGCAGCCGGGCCGAACACCCCCGCATTATTGAACAGCACGTCCACTCGCCCCCAGCGCTGGAGCGCGGCGGTGAAGAGCCGTTCGACGTCGTCGGACCTGGTTACGTCGCACGGCACCGCAAGCGCGTCCGGGTGACCGTCCGCTGTTTCGAGCAGCTGCGCTTCGCGGCGGCCGGCAAGCGCCACCCGATATCCGTCCGTGAGCATCAGTCGGGCAACTGCCCGGCCGATGCCCGAACCGGCTCCGGTGACAACGGCCACCCTTCCGTGCGGTGGGGGTGTGGCCATGCGTTACTCCTTGGGGTTCATATGCGGCAGCTCAGCTCGCGGCGGGAACGTCCGCTGCCGCTATCGGCCAGCCTATGACGGTCTTGGGCCTCGGGGTGGCATAGGTCCGCACTTTGGAGGTGGACAACCCCAGCCGGACCAGTGATTCTGCGATGGTGACAGCAGCGGCAACGCCGTCAACAACAGGCACGCCGGCACGCAGTCGGATCTGTTCATCGAGCCCGGCCATGCCGCCGCAGCCCAGCACAATGACCTCGGCCTTGTCGTCCCGGACGGCCAGAAGCGCCTGCTCGATGATGGCCGCGACAGCCCGCTCTGGCTCTTCCTCGAGTTCCAGGACAGCCATGCCGCTGGCACGGACCGACGCACAGCGCGCGTCCAGTCCCGCCAGCTTCAGCCGGTCCTCGATCAGCGGGACGGCGCGGTCAAGGGTAGTGATCACGGAGTACTTATGGCCCAGGAACATGGCGGTGCTCGCGGCTGCCTCGGTGATGTCCACCACCGGAACGTCCAGCAGCTCCTGCAGCCCTTCGCGGCCGTGCTCGCCGTAACCGGCCTGGATGACTGCATCGAACGGCTCCGGGTAGGACATGACCTTGTCCATTACGGCGATCGCGGCGAGGTAGCTTTCGAAGTTTCCCTCGCAGGAATCGGCGCCGAAGCGGGGAGTGAGTCCAATGATCTCCGTGCCTGGCGCCGCTACGCTGCGGGCCGAGGCGGCGATGGAATCGGTCATGGACTGGGTGGTGTTCACATTGGCGACAAGAATGCGCATGGTCGTTGACTCCTTTTTGGCCGGGCCGGGTCAGTGGGTGCTGGCGATGGCGATGGCCTCGCCGTCGACGTCGTCGAAGTGCTGCTTGCGGTCCGCGACCACAAAATAGATCACTGCCGCGATGCCGGCTGCGAAGAACCAGGCGAACGGAGCGGCTGCCTCGAAGGCCGGCACAAAGGCAATGAGCAGCGCGACGGCCGCGGCCGGTATCAGTGCCGTGATCGCCTTGGGATTGACGCCCTTCCTGTAGAAATAAGCCCCGGACGGATCGTCCGTGTAGAGCTCCGGCACGTTGACCTTGCCGCGGCGAAGCAGCCAGTAATCGGCCATAACGATGCCGAACAGGGGTCCAAGCAGTGCGCCCAACCCGCCGAGGAAGTACACAATGACGAGCGGGTTGTTGTAGAGGTTCCACGGCAGGATCACCAGGCCGATGGTGCCGCTGACCCAGGCAGCCTTGCGGAAGTTCAGGTGCTTGGGGAAAAGGTTCGTCAGGGCATAGACGGGGGCGACGAAGTTGGCCATCAGGTTCACGGCGATGGTCAGGATCAACAGTGCCAGGCAGGCCAGCACCAGGAACAGCGTGTTCGGAATGGTCTGGACAATGTCCGAGGGGCTCTGGATGATCTTGCCGCTGATCTTGAACTGGCCGCCTGCCATGACCACAACGATGGCGCCGAAGACGAGCATGTTGATGGGGATGCCCCAGAAGTTGCCGCGGACCACGGACTTCTTGGAAGCCGCTGAGCGGGTGAAGTCGCAGAAGTTCAGGACGAAGGTTCCGTAGATGGAGACCCACAGGGCGCCGCCGGCAAAGATGGTCCGCCACATGTCGCCGCCCTCAAGGGCATTATTGGATGACCACGCAATGGAGCCGCCGGCTTCTGCGAAAATCCAGATGGCGATCGTAGCCATAGTCACCAGAATGATGGGTCCGGCGAATGCCTCGTACTTACGGATCATTTCCATGCCGAAGCTGACGATCACCAGCTGGATGATCCACAGCACCACAAACGCTAACCAGCCCAGCGTGGAGAGGCCCAGGATGGAATTGCTGTCCAGCTCCTTGAGCGAGGGAACCATGGCAACGAGCATCACCCGGAGGACCACCGATGCAAGGTAGGTCTGGATTCCGAACCAGGCCACGGCTACAGCACCGCGAAGGAGGCTGGCGATCTGGGCGCCGCGGATACCGAAGCTGATACGGCTCATGACCGGGAACGGAACGCCGGTCTTGACACCCATAAAGCCGGAAAAGTTCAGGAGGGTGAACAACAGCACGGCTCCGATGCCCAGGGCGAGGAGAATCTGCCAGCCTCCCAAGCCAAGGGCGAACAGGCCGATGGCGAAGGCATAGTTACCGAGGCTGTGGACGTCGTTGGCCCAAAGGGTGAAGATGCTGTAGCCCGTCCACCGGCGCCCTTCACGTTTGGTGGGGGCAAGATCGATGTTGTAGAGGCTTGGGCTGATGGTGAGGTCTGAGACGGCGGTGGCTGAATCACAAAGTGCGTCCACACCCACAGAAGGATGGGTGGAAGTGCCTGACAGCGTTGTCAGTTCGGGATCCGTTTCGACGCCGACTGATGAAGTCGTCTGCATCTGGTTCTCCAGTTCTTGAAGATTCCACAATAGTTTCCGTATCGCGGAATCTAGATTTTGAATAGTGGAACTACTGTATGACCCAGCTCACGTTGCGGTCAAGGGTGCCGGGTTACGGGCAGTCACAATCGATCAATTACTCCCCTGAGGGTGATCGCCTGGAGGCGGCCGCCTGCCCGTCTTGACGCTCCCCAGCTGGCTAGCTAATCTCGAATGGCAAGAATGTTTTCTCACAATATGAAAACAACTGGCCCATGCATTCAAAGATGAAACGAGGCTGACGTGGCTGCAGGAGAAGATACCTCCCATATCCTCAGCGGGTTGACTAACCAGCTGCCTGATCGTGATCCGGAAGAGACCGCCGAGTGGGTTGAGTCCCTGGACACGCTGATCAGGGAACAGGGCACCGAGCGTGCCCAATACATCATGCGCAGTCTCCTGCAGCGTGCGGGCGCCCAGAGCGTCGGAGTCCCGATGGTCACCACCACGGACTATGTGAACACCATCCCGGCGGACCAGGAAGCCGAATTCCCCGGCAACGAGGAGTTCGAGCGCCGTTACCGGGCGTATATGCGCTGGAACGCGGCCGTGATGGTGCACCGTTCACAGCGCCCGAACATCGGGGTGGGCGGGCATATTTCCACGTATGCCGGTGCCGCGACCCTGTATGAGGTCGGTTTCAACCACTTCTTCCGCGGCAAGGACCATGCCGGCGGCGGGGACCAGGTCTTCTTCCAGGGCCACGCTTCCCCCGGCATGTACGCCCGCGCGTTCATGGAAGGGCGCCTCAGCGAGGAGGACCTGGACGGGTTCCGGCAGGAGAAATCCCGTGAGGGCCATGCGCTGTCCTCGTACCCGCACCCGCGGCTGATGCCGGAGTTCTGGGAGTTCCCCACCGTCTCCATGGGCATCGGCCCGATGAACGCGATCTACCAGGCGCAGTCCAACCGCTACCTGCACAACCGCGGCCTCAAGGACACCGCGGACCAGCAGGTCTGGGCGTTCCTGGGCGACGGCGAAATGGACGAGCCCGAGTCCCGCGGCCTGCTCCAGCTCGCCGCGAACGAGAACCTGGACAACCTGAATTTCGTCATCAACTGCAACCTCCAGCGCCTGGACGGACCCGTCCGCGGCAACGGCAAGATCATGCAGGAACTCGAGGCGTTCTTCCGCGGTGCGGGCTGGAACGTCATCAAGGTCGTCTGGGGCCGGGAATGGGATGAGCTCCTCGCCAAGGACCCCGACGGGTCCCTGGTGCAGATCATGAACGAAACCCTCGACGGCGACTACCAGACGTACAAGGCCGAATCCGGCGGGTTCGTCCGCGAACACTTCTTCGGCAAGACCCCGCAGACCAAAGAGATGGTCGCGGACCTCTCCGATGACGAGATCTGGCAGCTCAAACGCGGCGGCCACGACTACCGCAAGGTCTACGCCGCGTACAAGGCCGCCACCGAATTCACCGGCAAACCCACCGTCATTCTCACCAAAACCGTCAAGGGCTACGGACTCGGACCCCACTTCGAAGGCCGCAACGCCACCCACCAGATGAAAAAACTCACCCTGGAGGACCTCAAGGACTTCAGGGACCACCTGCGCATCCCTGTCACGGATGAACAGCTCGAGGCAGATCCGTACCAGCCGCCGTACTTCCACCCGGGCACGGATGCTCCGGAAATCCAGTACATGATGGAACGCCGCGCCGCACTGGGCGGGGCTGTGCCGGAACGCCGCTCCAACCACGCCCCCATCACCTTGCCCGAGGCCAAAACCTACGACGTCGCCAAACGCGGGACCGGCAAGCAGCAGGCAGCCACCACCATGGCGTTCGTCCGGCTCCTCAAGGACCTGATGCGGGACAAGGAGTTCGGCCACCGGATCGTGCCGATCATCCCGGATGAGGCCCGCACCTTCGGGATGGACGCATTCTTCCCCACAGCGAAGATCTACAACCCCAAGGGCCAGAACTACCTCTCCGTGGACCGGGACCTGGTCCTGGCCTACAAGGAATCCGCGCAGGGCCAGCTCATCCACCCGGGCATCAACGAAGCCGGCGCCGTGGCAGCCTTCACCGCCGCCGGCACCGCCTACGCCACCCACGGCGTACCGCTCATCCCGGTCTACGTGTTCTACTCCATGTTCGGCTTCCAGCGCACCGGCGACGCCTTCTGGGCCGCCGGGGACCAGATGACCCGCGGCTTCATCATCGGCGCCACCGCAGGACGGACCACCCTCACCGGCGAAGGACTCCAGCACGCCGACGGCCACTCCCCCCTGCTCGCCTCCACGAACCCGGCAGTGGTCACCTACGACCCCGCCTACGGGTACGAAATGGGCCACATCATGCGCGACGGCATCGAACGCATGTACGGCCCGGACTCCGCGGACCGGAACCTGATGTACTACATCACCGTGTACAACGAGCCCATCAGCCAGCCCGCCGAGCCTGAGGACCTCGACGTCGAGGGCGTCCTCAAGGGCATCTATCTTCTGGCACCAGCGAAGATCGACGGCCCCCGCACGCAGATCCTGGCGTCCGGTGTCTCGGTTCCCTGGGCCCTGGAAGCCCAGCGGATCCTGGCCGAGGACTGGGGTGTCTCCGCAGACGTCTGGTCCGTCACGTCCTGGAACGAACTCCGCCGGGACGGCCTCGCCGCGGAAGAGGAAGCGTTCCTGAACCCCGGGCAGCCCGCCAGGGTCCCGTTTGTGGCCCGGCAGCTGGCGGATTCGGCGGGCCCCATTGTGGCCGTCTCGGACTACATGAAGGCCGTCCCGGACCAGATCCGCCAGTTCCTGCCGCACCAGTTCGCGTCGCTCGGTGCAGACGGCTTTGGCTTCTCCGACACCCGCGCCGCGGCCCGCCGCTTCTTCAAGAACGACATCCACTCGATCGTGGTGAAGACGCTGCAGCTGCTCGCCTCGAGAGGAGAGGTGGACGGCGGCGTGCCCTCCTACGCGATGGACCGCTACAAGCTCCTGGACGTCAACGCCGGCACCACGGGAGGAGCGGGCGGGGACTCCTAATCCCGCAGCCAGTTCCAGCGACCGCGACGGCGGCCCCCACCGAAAGGCAGGGGCCGCCGTCGTGCTGTGTGGACCGTGCGGGGACGTGCATCAGGTTGAAGGGAATGGCGTGGACCTGTGGTCTACGACGAGCCCTGTCGCTGCATTTTCCCGCACCGCGGTAATCCCGGCCACTACCGCCTTGATGTTCGGGAACCGGGGTGACACTGCCACCGTGGTTCCGTCGTCTGCCTTAAGGTGAAACCGGAACGATCCCGTTCCGTCGCTCAGAACCTCGAATGTACCAGCCATGGGACCTGCTTTCCGCTGATGGCGCACCTTTGCACCACAGCTGATGACCCCCGGTTTCCATCATTTCCATAAGACATTACCGGCCAAACCGACCGCTCAAAAGATCTACCAACCGGTAGCTTGTCCGGCCCGTATGTGACCGGAACCGGCACGACCTTAAGGTGTGAACATGACAGTTACCGCTGCCCACGGCAGAGCCAGCGCCGTCCTGCTGGCTGCCGGCGCGGGCACCCGCCTGGGGCTCGGGCCGAAGGCGCTGCTGCCCTTCCGCAACCGGACGTTGGTGGAGGTACTTGCGGAAGTACTGCTCGACGGCGGCTGCCGCGAGGTGGTGATTGTGCTCGGTGCGGAAGCGGCCAAGGTCCGCAATACCACCGATCTCCGGCGGTTCGCCGTGGTGGAAAACCCGGATTGGGCCGCGGGTATGGGAGGCTCGTTCAAAATGGGCATCGCCGCGGCTGCGCCCGGAGACCACGTCCTGGTGGCGCTCGTGGACCAGCCGGCGCTCACTCCGGAAACCGTGGCCAGGCTCCTGGAGCGTCACAGACCCAGCCGTGTCACCGCAGCCGCCTACCGGGACACCAGCGGGAATCTCAAGCGCGGTCACCCGCTCCTGCTGGACGCCACGCTGCGGGCGCAGGCGGCGGAATCAGCGTCGGGAGACGCCGGTGCCCGCAGTTTCCTGCAGTCCCACCCCGGGTTGATTGACTTGGTGGACTGCAGTGACCTTACCGCGGGCGAGGACATCGACACCCCGGACCAACTGCACCTGCTGGAGGACCCCTGTGGATACTGAACCAGGGCGTGCCATCATGGATTGTGACTCGTCGGCTGGTGTACCTCATCGGAGGGATACTCATGTGCGCAGTGCTGGCGGGTTGCTCAACTCCTGGCGTGTGCCCAGACATTGGCTCGGCCAACTCTGTCAAAGTCAATCTGACAGGGCGGCCGACAACGTCAGCATCGTGGAGTTGTGCGCTGAGGATGTGTGCTCAGTCCCCTCGCCAAAGCGGGCTCCGTCCGAGCTTCGCACAATAGTTGCATCGATCAACCCTGAAGGATTCGCGACGAGCCCCCAGACTTCCAAGGCTGCAGGAATGCCCTATTTCGCTTCCCAAGTCAACGATCGCTCCTGGGTCATCAGCACGGTTATGGCTTCCCCCACGAGGGTGACCGTGCGCGCACGGTCTGCGGTGGGGCGGGTTCTGGCGGAGCGGGACGTTACTCTCCAATGGATCAGAGTGGGCGGAAGCCAGCAGTGTGGAGTCCCCTCCGAGGCAGAGCCGGTTGAGCTCAACATACGGCCGACGGGCTAGTGTCCCTCGCCCACCTTCTGAATAGTTGTTTGCCCAGCTACCCTTGGTCCACCGACGAATCGCCAATTATGGCCGCTTAGAGGCGCCCGTTTCCGGCCGAAACTGGCAAACCGGCGACGGCGGCGAGCCCGGCCTCTTTCAGCCCAAGGTAGATCTTGTCCCGTGCGATGGGCAGCTCGGCGAACCTCACACCGGTGGCGTTCCGGATGGCGTTGGCCAGTGCCGGCGCCACCGGGTTGAACGGGCTTTCGCTCATCGATTTTGCACCCAGCGGCCCCAATGAGTCTTTCGTTGACGCGAAGTACACCTCGCTGCGCGGAACGTCCGCAAAGGAGGGGATGTGGTACTGCCGCAGAATGTCCGTAGTGACCCGGCCGGCGTCGTCCACAACAACCTCCTCATACAGCGCGGCACCCAGCGCCTGGGCAATCCCGCCCTCGATCTGCCCGCGGCACTGCCGCGGATTCACCACCACGCCGGCGTCCGCCGCCTGCACGCTCTGCAGAATCCGCAGCTCCCCCGTGCCGGTGTTCACGGCGACGCGGAAGCCGTGGACGTTGAACGCGACCGATCGCGGCGTGCCGCCCCAGCGCCCTTCACTGGCGAGTTCGACGCCGGCCTGGCTGGCGGCGTCGTAAATTTCCGTGAGCGGCACCCGGGTTCCCTCGCAGACCACGGCGTCCTCCTCGAGGACGCAACCGGAGGCCTCCACCTGGTGGATTCCCGCCGCGAACCCGCGGATCCGCACCGCAAGGTCCTCGGCCGCCGCCAGCGTAGCTTTGCCGGCCACCACCGTGCCGGCCGAGCCGAAGGCACCGGTGTCATGCTCAATCAGGTCTGTGTCGGACTGCCGGACGGCAACACGCCCCGCGGTAGTGGAAAGCGCCGTCGCCGCGAGCTGGGCGTGCACTGTGGTGGTGCCGTTGCCGAATTCGGCTGTCCCGACGTCGGCCGCGTACGTGCCGTCCGGCAGGAGCCGGAGCTTCGAATGGGCAAAGTGACCGCGCGGCGGGACGGTGTCGATCATGGAAAGCGCGGATCCCTCCCCGGCGACCCAGTCCGGACCAAGATCATCCAGCCCGGCGGCGCGGTAGCGTTCACGGCCCCGCTCGAGCGCATCTGCAACGAGCCGCATGCACTGGTCCAGCCCGTAGCTGCCTTGGAGCACATCCTCCTCAGGCTCCGGGTGCGTGGACAGCATGTCATCGCCCTCGCGCACCATGTTGCGGCGGCGGAACTCCAGGGGATCCATCCCGATTCCGGTGGCCAGCTCATCGATGGCTGACTCGATGGCAAAGATCATCTGGCTCAGCCCGTAGCCGCGGAAAGCCCCCGACGGCACCGTGTTGGTATAGACGGCCTGGGCATCCACCTTCTTGTTGGCGCACTTGTACACACCCAGGGATTCGCCGCAGCCATGGAACATCACACCGGGCGCGTGGTTTCCGTAGGCACCGGTGTTGGTGAGAACGTCCAGCTGCAGCGCGGTCAACCGGCCGTCGCAGCTGGCACCCGCCTTGAGCTGGATGGTGAACGGATGCCGTGTAGTGCTGGCCGTGAACTGTTCGGTCCGGGTAAACTCCAGCTGCACCGGACGCCGCAGTTTCATCGCGGCAAGCGCCACGATGTCCTCGGCAAGCACCTCCTGTTTGCCGCCGAAGCCGCCGCCAACCCGGCCTGCCACCACGTGCACCCGGTCCTTGGGCATCCCAAAGACCCGGCATAGCGTCCGGCGGACCAGGAACGGAACCTGGCTGGACGTGCGGATCTGGAGCCGGCCGTCGTCGTCAATTGAGGCGATGGCCGCATGCGTCTCCAAAGCCACATGCTGCACACGCTGGGTGCGGTACGTCTGCTCATGGATGAAGTCGGATTCGGCGAAGCCGGCGGCCACATTGCCCAGCTCGGAATGCAGCTCCGCCACAACGTTCTGTTCCGGGCGGGCAAGCCGGGCCAAAACGGCATCTTTGTCCCCGTGAAGGGCGGGAGCTCCGGGACGGATGGCGTCCTGCGGAGTGAACACGGCATCCAGCGCTTCGTACTGAACAACAAGGGCGCGGACGCCGGCTTCCGCTGCGCTCACCGATTCGGCGACGACGGCGGCAACCCGCTGCCCGATGAACCTCACCACATCGTCCAGCACCCGGGTATCGTCCGGATCGTCGGTGTAGAGCTCATGCTGGGCAGTGGAAAACAGCTGCGCAGGTGCGTCCTCGTGGGTGAAGACCGCCACCACGCCGGGAACCCGCAGAGCAGCCGCCGGATCGATGGCGACCACCCGGGCATGGGCGTGCGGTGAGCGCAGCAGCTTCAGGTGCAGCAGCCCAGTGAGCTGATCTTCAGGAACATCCAGCGTGTAGCGCGCCTGACCGGTGACAATCGCCCGGCCGGCCGGGGCCGGGACGTCGTCGCCCAGCTGACCCGGCCGCGGTTCCGGCCGCGGATCGGGCTGCCCGTCGCCGGTGATTCCGGAGCCCGGGCCGGCCGGTGCAGGGTGGCTGGAATCACCCTGCGCTGCGTGCCCGCACACCGCGTCCTCGATGGCCCGGTAACCGGTGCAGCGGCAGAGATTGCCCTTGAGGTTGCGGGCCAGGTCTTCCTTCTGCGAATCGTCGAAGGTGGCAGCGGTCATCAGCATGCCGGCAGTGCAGAAACCGCACTGAAAACCCTGGCGGTCGAGGAACTGCTGCTGCATCGGGTGGAGCGTTCCGCCGTCGGCCAGTCCTTCAACGGTGGTGACGGCGTGGCCTTCGGCGCGAACCGCCGGGTAGATGCAGCTGTGCACCGGAGTGCCGTCCACGTGCACCGTGCAGGCACCGCAGTCGCCGCCGTCGCAGCCCTTTTTGACGCCGAAGTTGCCCTGTTCGCGCAGGAACGTGCGCAGGCATTGCCCCGGACGTGGTTTGGCCTCGGTGGTGGTGCCGTTGATGTCGATGGCCATGCTCAGGCCCCTTTCTGCGGCGGGAGACCCTGCCATGAAGACCTGTGCTGCTGTGAGGAACCCGGCGGCCAGAAGTCGCCGGAAACGTGTGATGGTTCTGTGACTGCGGAGCCGGCCGGGGCACTCAGCTCGGCCCGGATTTCCTCGGCCAGCCGGTACGTCATGTCGCGCCGCCAGGCCGGGAGCCCGTGGATGTCGTTGTGGTACAGCTCGTCCGGGATGGCAGAGTCCAGCGCCGAGCACAATGCGGGCGTGTCCGGAAGGGACTCAAAGCGCAGCTGCACGGGGCGCTTTGTTGCCGCGGTGACGGTGAGAGTCAGGGAACCGCCGGCGTCGAGCCTTCCGATCAACAGCACCCCGGACCTGCCCAGATTGCTCAGCGACAGCCGGCGGAACGCCACCCGTGAAGAAAGGGCCGACGCCGGGAGGCGGACACTGCGCAGCAGCTCACCGGGTGCCAGGGCGTTCTGCCCGTCCCCGGTGATGAAGTCAGCCACGGGGAGTTCGCGGCTGGCGCCGCCGGGACCCAGTACAGTGGCAACTCCGTCCAATCCGGCGCTGAGGGAAATCATGGGCCCGGCCGGAAGCGAGGTGCACAGGTTGCCGCCCACTGTGGACATGTTCCAGACCTTGAAGGACGCCACGAAGGAATCGCAGCACGGCCGGATGAGGTCCAGGGCAGGCCAATCGGCGGCAGCGTGGGCGTCCGGGAGCGCATACAGTTCAGCGACGGTGCAGGTGGCGGCGAGGTCAATCCCCCCGGCGGTCACGGTGATGGAAGGCCAGCCCGCTGAGCCCAGATCCAGCAGGCGTCTCAGCGGCTCCTTGCCAAAGGCGTAGCTGCCGTAAGAGAACAGGACCGTTCCTCCTGCGAGCCAGGCGTCGCCGTCACGCCATTCGGCCGGGTCCGTGGTGGGGACAACGGCCTCAATGGTGTTCATGTCCATGCGATCTCCTGATGGGCTGTTTCACCGTGTGCCGTTGCAGCGTGTTCGGCAGCGCGGTTACGTCCCGTGGAGCGGTGGATGGGCCCGGTTCCGTCCTTCAGTGGCACGCCGGTCCGGACCGGAGTGCCGACGGCGGGGTTGCGGGCGGCGATCAACTCAGCCGTAATGGAGACAGCAACTTCGGCGGGTGTCACGGCTCCCAGGTCCAGGCCAATCGGGGAATGCAGGCGTGCCAGCTGCTCCGGCGCAACACCCTCCCCCAGCAGGGCTTCAATCCGCTGGCGGTGGCTGCGCCGGGATCCCACGGCGCCGACGAAGGCGAGCTCCAGGTCCAGGGCCGTTTGCAGGAGGGGGATGTCGGATTTGGGGTCGTGCGTAAGGACGCACACCACGGACCGGGCATCCAGACGACCGGCCGCGGCTTCGGCGGCCAGGTAGCGGTGCGGCCAATCGGTGACCACTTCGTCCGCAATGCCAAACCGCGACTGTCCGGCAAAGGCAGGCCGTGCATCGCACATGGTGACGTGGTAGCCCAGCAACTTTGCGGCGGGAAGTAGCGCAGCGCCGAAGTCGTTCGCGCCGAACACCAGCATGCGGGCCGGTGGAAGCCGGCTTTCCACCAGGAGGGTCAGGGGCTCTGCAGACGTCTGCATGGATGACGGGGCTACGGCATCTGGCACACCCATGCCAAAAACCCAGCTGGCGCACGCCTCCACGGGAGCGAGCCGCACCAGGCCCGTCCGCCCGCCACGCAGCAGCGGTTCCACTTGCGCTGCCGCCGCCAACATTGCCGAAGCATCGTGACGGATGCTGAGCCCCAGCAGGGCAGCCAGTTCGGGCGAATGTGCCGCGGAAAAGGCGGCGGGATCGGGGACCACAACGGCGCCTCCGCCGCGGGCGTCCACCCTCCGGATCAGCGCCAGCGCACCACCCGGGGCATGCCCGGAAAAATGCTGCAGCTCGGCCAGCTTCAAACTGCCAAGCCGCAGGCCGCCTGAACGCGAGTCCAGTGGCTGGATGTGGACTTCCAGCTCCCCTCCGCAGCTGAGCCCGACGGCGAATGCGTCCTCGGCGCTGTAGCCGAAAGACTCGAGGCGGGAGCCGCCGTCGTTCATGGCTTCCAGCGCGGCCCCCGCCACGGCGCCCTCAACACAGCCGCCGGACAGACTACCCAGCACCTCGCCGGCCTCGGACACCAGCATGGAGGTGCCCAGCGGACGGGGCACGGAGCCGGTGGCGGAAACGATGGTGGCCACGGCGCACCGCTGCCCGGAAGCCGCCGGCGGCCAGTCATTCAGTGAAGGCATCAGGTCTAGCATGGCAACACATCCTTTTCCCGCGTGGCACAGGCTGCGGTTTCAGGCAGGCAGTCCGGCTGACTCTTCAGCCGGCCTTCCAGCCCGAAGCCGAGTGCGGTCGTGCACATATTCTCGTTCCTAAAGTGAGCAGTGGGAAGGGCCAGCGGGGTGGCGCCCGCATCATTTGGATTTCAGTGTGGTGGACCGGGGCAGGCTTCATCTTCCTGCCCCGGTCCTAAGCGGAACCGGCCCCTGGCCGCCGCCCGCCGTCGTCGGTCTCTCTGATCAGGAAGTGCTGATCAGGAGCCTGCGACGCCGGCGGACGCTATTCGGCGCGGCCAGGGTTGCGGAACCGCGGTCTTTATACGCCCATCAGGGAATTGATGGGTCCCCGGGCGAAGTAGATGATGAATCCAACGGTGACCACCCACATGAGCGGATGGATCTTCTTCACCTTCCCGGAAGCAGCACCGATGATGGCCCAGGACACAAAGCCGACGCCGATGCCGTTGGCGATCGAATAGGTCAGCGGCATGGTGACAATGGTCAGGAATGCCGGGAGCGCCACAGCGAACTTGGTGAACTTGATCTCGCGGATCTGTGCCATCATCATGGCGCCAACCACCACCAGTGCGGCGGCCGCCACTTCCAGCGGAACCACGCTGGTGAGCGGGGTCAGGAACATTGAACCCAGGAACAGCAGGCCCGTAACCACCGAAGCCAGGCCGGTGCGGGCGCCTTCGCCGATGCCGGCCGCGGAGTCGATGTACACCGTGTTGGAGGATCCCGACGTGGCACCGCCCGCAATAGCCCCGAAGCCTTCAACGATGAAGGCCGATTTCAACCGCGGGAACGTACCGTCCTTGTGCGCCACGCCGGCGCTCTTGGCGAGGCCCGTCATGGTGCCCATGGCGTCGAAGAAGTTAGTGAACACCAGGGTGAACACCAGCATGGTTGCGGCCAGTGCGCCGATCCGTCCGAAAGCTCCGAACATATCGAACTGCCCCACCAGGCTCAGATCGGGCGCCGACACCAACTGGCCGGAGAGCACAGGCGTGTTCAGGTGCCAGCCGCCGGGGTTGGATTCGCTGCCGGGGCCGATGTGCAGTACTGCCTCCACGACCGCGGCCAGCAGCGTGGTGGCCACAATGCCGATCAGCAGCCCGCCCTGGATCTTGCGGGCCACGAGGATGCCCATGGCAAGCAGACCCACAATAAACACCAGCGTGGGGATCGAGGTAATGGATCCGTCCGTGCCCAGCTGGACCGGCGGACCGCCCTTGGTGGCGCGGACAAAGCCGGAGTCCACAAAGCCGATGAAGGCGATGAACAGGCCGATGCCCACGGTGATGGCGGCCTTCAGTTCCCGGGGAACGGCCCGGAAGATGGCAGTCCGCGCCCCTGTGGCACCGAAGATGACGATCAGGATGCCGTTGATGACCACCAGGCCCATGGCTTCTGGCCAGGTGACTTCATGGATGACGGCAACGGCGAGGAAGGAGTTGATACCCAGCCCCGCCGCGAGTCCGAACGGAAGGTTGGCGATGAGCCCGAACAGGATGGTCATCACGCCGGCCGTAAGTCCGGTCACGGCGCCCACCTGAGCGGCATTGAGCCAGCCGCCGGCGACGTCCGTGGGGGCTTTGTCCGCGCTGAAGCCGCCCAGGATCAGCGGATTGAGGATGACGATGTAGGCCATGGTGAAGAACGTGACCAGGCCGCCACGGAATTCGCGGGCCAAGGTGGAGCCGCGTTGGGTGATCTGGAAGAAGCGGTCCAGGAAGGCGTTGGTTACCGGAGGTTTGGCATTCGGGACCGACCGCTTTCCCCGCTTGATCTGGGGCTCTCCGCTGTCCGGTCCGACGTGCTGCTCGTCAATGATTGTCATGTCTGCCACCGGCCCTAGTAGTCAATCCGGGAGTCGAGCGTGTTCCAGGTGTTGAACGGTTCCAGCGGTGCGGGCGCCTGGGGATCGCCCAGTTCCAGCTTGGCTACCGGCATCAGGTCAGCCCGGTTGTCGTTTTCGAAGAACTCGTAGAAGACGGCGTCATCGAAGCCCACTGAGGCGGCGTCGTGGCGGTCTGCGGCGAAAACCACGCGCTCAATGCGGGCCCAGAGTGCGGAGGCCAGGCACATGGGGCATGGCTCGCAGCTGGTGTAGAGGATGGCTCCACTGAGATCGAACGTACCGAGTTCGCTGCAGGCCCGGCGGATGGCCGTGACCTCTGCGTGTGCGGTGGGATCATTCGTGGCGGTGACGCGGTTGACGCCGTCGAAGGTTTGACCGTCGGCAGTGACGATCACGGCGCCGAACGGCCCGCCGCTGTTCAGGACGTTGGCAGTTGCCAACTGGATGGATCTGGCCAGAAATGCTTCGGCCGTGACGATGGTGCTCATTTGCGACTTCCTTTGCTGTGGAAGCCGGTACGCCGTTGCGGGACCAAAAGAACCAGTTGCGACGGTTACCAGGCTTCAGCATGTTCTGTGAAGGATATGTTGCGCCTGGTAGATAGCTTCCCGTGGCCCGGGTGCCCGCCTTTGGCAAGATCGAGACTAGCACCGGGATGTGGCGTGCGCCATAGTTTTCTGGAAATTTAATTTCGCGATGTGAAATCTAGGTTTCAGAATAGTCACATTCCGCGGGCGTTGACTCTCCGGCCGGGGCGACTTTACGCTGGTGGCGACCCGTCGCTGTGCGGCCGGTCACCTGGATCAGCAGACAGGGCATCACTGAGCTGGAACCTTCGGCACCGGAAATCTACGGAACCACAGACAAGGAACCAGACATGGCCCTCACTCATCCGCACCCCTCCGCAACCAGGCTCTGGATCAAAAATCCGCTCGCTGCCTTCACCGCGAACGGCCTCGATGCCTCCGGCGGCATCGTGGTCAGCGGCGGCAGAATCGTGGAGGTCCTGGCCGCCGGGCAGCAGCCTTCCGAGCCCTGTGAGGAGGCGTTCGACGCCGGCAATCACGTGCTGCTCCCCGGCCTGATCAACACGCATCACCACTTCTACCAGACGCTCACCCGCGCCTGGGGCCCGGTGGCCAACGCTCCGCTGTTCCCCTGGCTGCAAAACCTGTACCCGGTCTGGGCGCAGCTGACGCCCCGCGATCTTGAGCTCGCCACCACCGTGGCGCTGGCCGAACTCCTGCTCTCCGGCTGCACCACGGCCGCGGATCACCACTACCTCTTCCCGGACGGAATGGAAAACGCCGTCGACATCGAGGTGGAGGCGGTCCGCCGGCTGGGAATGCGCGCAACCCTCACCCGCGGCTCCATGACGTTGGGAGAGGACGACGGCGGCCTCCCGCCGCAGTCAACGGTGCAGGCACCTGAGGTGATTCTTGCGGACAGCGAAAGGCTGATCAACGAGTACCACGAGCGTGGCGACGGCGCCCGGATCCAGATCGCGCTGGCGCCGTGCTCGCCCTTTTCCGTAACCAAGGAGATCATGGCCGAGAGCGCCTTGATGGCCGAGCGTCTGGATGTCCGGCTGCATACCCACCTCGCCGAAACCCTGGAGGAGGAAGATTTTTGCCGCGAGACGTTCGGGCTGCGCACGGTGGACTACCTGGAGAGCGTGGGCTGGCTGACGGACCGGACCTGGCTGGGCCACGGCATCCATTTCAGCGATGACGAGATCGCCCGGCTGGGTGCCGCGGGCACCGCCGTCGCGCATTGCCCCACGTCAAACATGAGGCTGGCATCCGGCACCGCGCGGGTCCTGGAACTGGAGGACGCGGGTGTTCCCGTGGGGCTGGGAGTTGACGGGTCGGCGTCGAACGACGCCTCCAACATGATTCTCGAGGCGCGGCAGGCGCTGTACCTGCAGCGGCTGCGCTACGGGGCGCAGGTCCCGGTGGAGCGGGCGCTGGGGTGGGCTACCCGCGGATCGGCTGCGGTGCTGGGCCGTCCTGATCTTGGCCAGCTGGCACCGGGGATGCAGGCGGACCTGGCCTTATTCAAGCTCGATGAGCTGCGGTTCTCCGGCAGCCACGATCCCGTTGCGGCGCTGCTCCTGTGCGCCGCGGACCGGGCCGACCGCGTAATGGTGGGCGGCCAGTGGCGTGTGGTGGACGGCCAGATCCCGGGGCTCGACGTTGCCGGGCTCATCGCGGAGCACTCGGCCGCCGCGCGGAAGCTGATCAGCGGCTAGACGATATGAGTGTGGCCCCGGCTACTGGTTTCCGGCCAGGGACATCGTGATGAGCACAATATTCAGCCCGACGATCAGGCAGGCACTGAGAGTTCCGGCGATTTTGAGTGCCAGCGAATCAACGTGGATGCCCATGACCTTGCGCGAACCCGTGAGGCGGATCAGCGGGATCAACGCAAAGGGGATGCCGAAGCTGAGGAGCACCTGGCTCAGGACCAGCGCAAACGTCGGTTCGATCCCGGCACCGAGCACCAGCAGTGCCGGAATCAGGGTGATGACGCGCCGCAGCACGAGCGGGATCTTGAGATTGAGAAGTCCGCCCATAATGGTGGCTCCGGCGTAGCAGCCCACCGACGTCGAGGCCAGCCCGGATGCCAGCAGGCCAATGCCGAACACCACCCCCACCACCGGGCCAAGGGCCGAACTGATGGCGGCGTGGGCGCCGGCGATGGTGTCGGTTCCCTCCACGCCCCGCAGGCTCGAAGCGGCCAGCAGCAGCATGGAAATGTTGACCAGCCCCGCCACCACGAGGGCGCCGATCACGTCCCACCGGGTGATCCGGATGAGTCTGGTCCGGACCGCTTCGCTGGGCGAATATCCGTGCCGGTCGCGGGCCAGGGCAGAGTGGAGATAAATGGCGTGGGGCATCACCGTTGCGCCGAGCATGCTGGCGGCAAGCAGCACCGTATCCACGCCGTCGAATCTCGGAACGAGGCCGCCCAGAACGTCGCCGGGGGCGGGCAGGTTGACCATCAGCCCCGTCACGAAGCCGACGGCGATGACCGCGAGGAGGATGATGATGGCGTTTTCAAAGGTCCGCTGGCTGCGGCGCGACTGAAGAACCAGCAGCAGCATGGAGGCGATGCCGATAACAAATCCGCCGGCCAGCAGGGGCAGTCCGAACAGCAGGTTAAGGGCAACGGCGCCACCGATGACCTCGGCCATGTCCGTGGCCGCAGCCACGAGTTCAGCCTGGGCCCAATAGAGCCGGCGGGGAGTTGTCTTCAGGCTCTTGCCGAGAAACTCCGGCAGGCTCTGGCCGGTGGCCAGCCCGAGTTTGGCCGACTGGTACTGCACCAGGACAGCCATCAGGTTGGCAACAACCAGTACCCACACCAGCAGGAAGCCATACTGCGAACCGGCTGTCAGATTTGCTGCGACGTTGCCCGGGTCCACATAGGCAATGGCCGCGACGAAGGCCGGCCCGAGCAAAAAGAAACGTGACATGCGGCGCCCACGCACTGCGCGGGTCTGGACATCCACGGCCACAGCAATCCCCTCGGTAATTTTCGGCATCCCTGCCGACGACACGTCAGCAGAATTTTACGGTACACCGAAATTCAGTGTACAGGCAAGCCTTATTACCGCGTTAGTACATCCGGTCGGCACATCCGGCCAGGGGAGCCGGCCGGTACATGCGGACAGGGGAGCCGCTTACGGGAGACGCTTACGGGAGACGCTTACGAGAGCAGCCAGCCCACAACCGGGAGGCGGTGCATCCAGCGCGAAAACGGGCCGGGGCCATGACCGCGGTCGGCCGGGATATAGAAATCCGGGTCCATCCCGCCGGTGGGGAGGTAGAACTCCTGGTCTGGTGCGGCGGCTTTGGCCTGCGTGAGCTTTTCGCTCTCCTGCTTCTGCGGGGTCATCTGATCCTCCTCATCCGGTCTTTCGTGGTTACTCTCGTTTTCGTATTACGGAAAGTAAATATTGTTATGTGGAAACTGTAGAACGTGCGGGGTGGCGGCGTCAAGGGCCGGACCGGCGCGGGCGCCCGCGCCTGTCCCGGGCCGGTCACAATCGGAAATTTCAGATTGTGATGTACACCACGGGATTCCCGCGCTACGCTTTAACTCAATTCGTGGCGCACGTCACGTAACCTGGGAGCAGCAGGCAGGGTCGTAATGAGCTGGCATCAATTGATGTCGGCTCATTTTTTGTTGGGTCGACGGTTCACGAAATGCGTGGGAAACACGCACTTAATTTCACTGTGGGACCTTGGTTCCACATTCCGGAAGTTGGGAACTGACCATGAGCAACAACATCGTCCTCGGCAATAACCAGTACGGCAAAGCCGAAGTCCGCGTCGTCAAAATCACCAGGGACACCGACCGCCACGAGATCGAAGACCTGAATGTCACCTCGCAGCTGCGCGGTGATTTTTCCGCCGCCCACCTCGAAGGCGACAACGCCCATGTGGTGGCCACGGACACCCAGAAGAACACGGTCTACGCCTTCGCACGGGAAGGAATCGGGTCTCCCGAGGCCTTCCTCCTGCGCCTCGGCGAGCACTTCACGTCCGGCTTTGACTGGGTGACCGGCGGCCGCTGGGAAGCTGAATCCTACAGCTGGGACCGCATCCAGGCCCACGGCAGTGCACACGAGCACTCCTTTGTGCGCAACGGCCAGGAAGTCCGCACCGCAGTGGTGGTCCGCGACGGCGCCGCCACCCACGTCATCTCCGGGCTGACAGACCTCACTGTCCTGAAGTCCACCGAGTCCGGCTTTGTGGGCTACCCGAGGGACAAATACACCACTCTCCCGGAGACCACGGACCGGATCCTCGCCACAGATGTCACGGCCCGCTGGCGCTTCAACGCCGGCACGGACTTCAGCTCCCTGGACTTCAACAAGAGCTACGACGACGTCAAGGGCCTCCTGCTCGAAGGCTTCACCGAGAACTACTCCCACGCACTCCAGCAGACCCTGTTCGACATGGGAACCAAGGTCCTCGAAGCACACAGCGAGATCGACGAAATCAAGTTCTCCATGCCCAACAAGCACCACTTCCTGGTGGACCTGTCACCGTTCGGCCTCGACAACCCCAACGAGGTCTTCTTCGCCGCGGACCGCCCCTACGGCCTGATCGAGGCCACCGTCCAGCGCGACGACACCACCCCGGCGGACATCGCCTGGTCCGGCATCGCCGGCTTCTGCTAAACAACTCCTGATTCGCACGGCGCCGCCCGGAGTTTCGGTACGTACCGTTCCAGAGACTCCGGGGTCGGGGGCCAACACATTACGGCCCGCTTCACCACCAAATTGTTAGCCAGACATTGTTAGCCAGACGAAGGCGTCTGCCATGAACCAAGAAAGTCTGCCATGAACACTAAGAAGAATTCCCCCACCGCGGGCGCCAAGACCAGCCGCGTGCCGTCCACCCGACCCGAAGACCAGCGCCTCTCCATAGGCAGCACCTTCGCGTACGGTTTCCAGCACGTCCTCACCATGTACGGCGGCATCATCGCCCCGCCGCTGATCATCGGCGCCGCTGCCGGTATGTCATCCCAGGACATCGGCCTCCTGATCGCGGCCTGCCTCTTTGTGGGCGGTCTGGCCACCATCCTCCAGACGGTTGGCATCCCCTTCTTCGGCTCCAAACTGCCGCTGGTCCAGGGCGTCTCCTTTGCCGGGGTCTCCACCATGGTGGCAATCGTCCACGGTGGCGGCGGCATCCAGTCGGTCTTCGGCTCGGTGATCGTTGCCTCGCTGATCGGCCTGGCCATCACCCCGCTCTTTTCCAGGATCATCAGGTTCTTCCCGCCCGTTGTCACCGGCACGGTCATCACCACCATCGGCCTGACGCTCATGCCGGTGGCTGCCAACTGGGCCATGGGTGGTAACAGCAAGGCACCGAACTACGGCAGCATGGCCAACATCGGACTGGCCGCGGCCACCATGGGGATCGTGTTGCTGCTCAGCAAGGTTGGTAACGCTGCCATCTCCCGGCTGTCCATCCTGCTTGCCATGGTGCTGGGCACGGTCATCGCCTTCGTCACCGGAATGGCGGACTTCTCCAAGGTGGGCCAGGGCGACATCGTGGCCTTCCCCACCCCGTTTGCCTTCGGCCCACCCACGTTCCACATCGCGGCCATCATCTCCATGCTGATCGTCATCCTGGTGACCCTCACCGAGACCTCCGCGGACATCATCGCGGTGGGCGAAATCGTGGGCACCAAGGTGGATTCGAAGCGGATCGGCGACGGCCTGCGGGCGGACATGCTCTCCAGCGCCATCTCCCCGCTGTTCAACTCCTTCACCCAGAGCGCCTTCGCCCAGAACGTGGGCCTGGTTGCCATCACCGGCATCAAGAGCCGCTTTGTGGTCAGCGCCGGCGGCCTCATTTTGGTGGTTCTGGGTCTGCTGCCGGTCCTTGGCCGGGTGGTCGCAGCGGTTCCCACTCCCGTCCTGGGAGGTGCCGGCGTCGTACTGTTTGGAACAGTTGCCGCAAGCGGCATCCGGACGCTTTCCAAGGTGGAATACCGGAACAACATGAACCTGATCATTGTGGCGGCGTCAATCGGCTTCGGCATGATTCCGATTGCGGCCCCGGCGTTCTACGACCAGTTCCCCTCCTGGTTCGGGACCATTTTCCACTCGGGTATCAGCTCGGCCGCAGTGATGGCCATCCTGCTGAACCTGCTCTTCAACCACCTCAAGGCGGGCAACTCGGAGAACCAGTCTGTGTTCGTGGCCGGCACCGGGCGTGTGATCCGCGAGGAGGACATTGCCTGCCTGGCCGACGGCGACCGCTATGAAGGCGGTAAGCTGATCGACTGCGACGGCAAGGAAGTCCCCGTCCAGTCCGCCAGCAAGGCGGCCGAGCACTAGCTGCGTAATCCAGATGACAGTTGAGGCCAATGTTCCGGAGCGACATTGGCCTCAGCTGTCACCTCGGCGCTTCCCCGTGCCACCACGGACAACGTGACATGGGCCCGAGAGTCAGCGCCGAAGTGCAGCCCGAACGAACAGTTGAGGCCCCGAATCCGCAGATTTGGGGCCTCAACTGCTCGTCGCGCCTAAGCTCGTTCGCGCCTGAGCTTGTTTGCGCTGGGCGATCAGTTCTGGTTGAGCTCGTCCGAAATCGCCTGGGCAGCCTCACGCAGCAGCGGCACCGCGCGGTCTGCGAAGTGCTGGTCCACGCGGGACACCGGACCGGACACGGAAATGGCCGTGGGCGTGGGCGCGTTCGGGACTGCCATGGCGAAGCAGCGGACGCCGAGCTCCTGCTCTTCCTCATCAATGGAGTAGCCGCGTTCGCGGATCCGGTTGAGATCCGCAATCAGGGATTCGATGTCCCCGATGCTCTTGGCAGTGGGGGTGGGCATGCCGCTGCGGGCCACAATCCCGCGGACCACGTCATCATCCAGCTGGGCCAGGATGGCCTTGCCGACGCCGGTGTCGTGGGTATGGGCGCGGCGGCCCACCTCGGTGAACATACGCATGGAGTGCAGGGACGGGACCTGCGCCACGTAGATGACCATGTCCGAGTCCAGCACTGCCATGTTGGAGGTCTCACCCAGCCGGTCCACGAGGGACTTGAGCTGAGGCCGGGCCAGCGCGCCGAGTTGTTTGTTGGCGCCTTCGCCAAGCCGGATCAGCCGGGGGCCCAGGGCGTAACGGCGGTTGGGCAGCTGGCGGATGTAGCCCAGTGTGACCAGCGTGCGCAGCAGCCGGTGGATGGTGGGAAGCGGCAGATCCGTGGAGGAAGAGAGCTCACTTAGGGTGACGTCGCCGCCGGCATCGGTGATCAGTTCCAAAAGTTCAAAGACGCGCTCAACGGACTGCACGCCTCCGGGGGCTTTTTCGGCCATTTCCGTGGTCTCCTGCTGGCTCGATTCCGACAACTCTTATCCGCATCGTGAAAAGAGTTGCTTAGAAGTCCCAACATACAGCAAGCTCACCGCCAGTCGATGCACCAACCGGGCTTGTGTTTCCACAAAGTAGATAATAATATCCATAATACGAAAACAATCAGATACAAAAGAGTTGGCCCAGGCATGGGCCCAACCAGGAGGACATTCAATGGCGAACCCGAGCCCCGGAAATTCGATCACCCTGCGCGTGGAAGCACCGTCCAGCTTCTCCGCCACGAGCGAACTCGCTGCCGCGGTGGGAGCTGCCGGCGCAGCCATCACAGCCCTGGACGTCACCGAGTCCCACCACGAGACCCTGGTTGTGGACGTCACCTGCAACACCACCGATGATGACCACGCAGCACGCGTCAAGGACGCCCTCAACGCGCTCGACGGCGTCACCGTCCGCAACGTCTCGGACCGCACCTTCCTGATGCACCTCGGCGGCAAGCTCGAAGTTGTCCCCAAAGTAGCCCTGCGCAACCGCGACGATCTGTCCCGTGCCTACACCCCCGGCGTCGCCCGCGTTTGCCTCGCGATCGCAGAGGACCCGGCAGCTGCCCGCAACCTGACGGTCAAGCGGAACACCATCGCCGTCGTCACCGACGGTTCGGCCGTGCTGGGCCTGGGCAACATCGGCCCGGCCGCCGCGCTTCCCGTGATGGAAGGCAAGGCGGCGCTTTTCAAGCAGTTCGCCAACGTTGATGCCTGGCCGGTCTGCCTGGACACCCAGGACACCGAGGAAATCATCATGATCGTCAAGGCGCTTGCCCCCGTCTACGGTGGTGTGAATCTCGAGGACATTGCCGCCCCTCGGTGCTTTGAGATCGAGAACCGCCTCCGCGCGGAACTGGATATCCCCGTATTCCACGATGACCAGCACGGAACCGCGATTGTCACGCTGGCAGCCCTGGTCAACGCACTGCGTGTGGTGGACAAGAAGCTCTCCGAGGTCCGCATTGTTGTCTCGGGCGTGGGCGCCGCGGGCTCGGCCATCATCCAGCTGCTCAAGGCGCAGGGCGCGCAGCACATCGTGGCAGCCGGCCGCTCCGGCGCCATCCACTCCGGCGAGGAATACACCGACGAACACCGCAGCTGGATTGCCGCAAACACCAACGAAGAAGCCTTCTCCGGCACCCTCCACGAGGCACTCAAGGGCGCCGACGTGTTCATCGGCGTCAGCGCCCCGCACGTGATCGGCGAGGAACAAGTTGCTTCCATGGCTGAGAACGCGATTGTGTTCGCCATGGCCAACCCGACGCCGGAAATCGACCCCGTCATCGCCGCCAAGTACGCGGCCGTTGTAGCCACCGGACGCAGCGATTTCCCCAACCAGATCAACAACGTCCTGGCGTTCCCGGGCTTCTTCCGCGGGCTCCTGGACGCCGGGGCCAGCGACATCACGCCCGAGATGCTGGTGGCTGCCGCCGACGCAATTGCCAACCGGGTAGCTGACGATGAGCTCAATGCCAGTTACATTATCCCCAGCGTCTTCGATCCACATGTTGCCGCCGACGTAGCCGCCGCTGTGGCTGCTGCCGCCCACGCAGCGACCGCCAGCGCAGCCTCCGCCAACGCCTGATTCGCTGCCCAGAAAAGGACCAGAAATGGCTATCACTGTCACAGACCACCGGCCGATCGAACGTGCGGAGGAGATTCTTACCCCCAAGGCGCTGGCATTTGTGGAGGAACTCCACAAGCGCTTCGCCGGCACCCGCAACGAGCTGTTGGCCGCCCGCGGCGTCAAGCGCCAGCGCGTCGCCGAAACCGGCAAGCTCGACTTCCTGCCGGAAACCCGGAACGTGCGCGACGGCGACTGGAAAGTTGCGCCTGCACCGGCAGCTTTGCGGGACCGCCGGGTGGAAATGACGGGCCCCGCCTCCCCGGCCAAGATGGCCATCAACGCGCTGAACTCGGGCGCCAAGGTGTGGCTCGCGGACCTTGAGGACGCCAGCACGCCTACGTGGGCCAACGTTATTGACGCCCTCCTGAACCTGCGTGACGCCGCCACCGGCGCCCTAAGCTACACCTCGCCCGAAGGCAAGGAATACACGCTCCGCACGGACGCTCCGCTGGCTGTCGTGGTGGCCCGTCCGCGCGGCTGGCATATGGATGAGCGCCACCTGCTGATCGATGGTGTACCCACTGTGGGTGCGCTGGTGGACTTCGGCCTGCACTTCTTCCACACGGCCAAGCAACTCGTCATGAACGGCCAGGGCCCTTACTACTACCTCCCCAAGTTGGAGAGCCACCTTGAGGCACGCCTCTGGAACGAGGTCTTCGTCTATGCGCAGGATTTCCTGGGCCTCGGGCAGGGCACGGTCCGCGCCACGGTGCTGATCGAGACCATCCCTGCAGCCTTCGAGATGGACGAGATCCTCTACGAGCTGCGCGATCACGCCGCCGGGCTCAACGCAGGCCGCTGGGACTACCTGTTCAGCATCATCAAGTACTTCCGCGATGCCGGCGAGGAGTTTGTCCTGCCGGACCGTGCCACGGTGGCCATGACGGCACCGTTCATGCGGGCCTACACCGAGTTGCTGGTCAAGACCTGCCACCGCCGCGGAGCCTTCGCCATGGGCGGCATGGCCGCAGTCATCCCCAATAAGCGCCACCCCGAGGTCACGGAGGCCGCCTTCGAGAAGGTCCGCGCGGACAAGACCCGCGAGGCCAACGACGGCTTTGACGGCTCCTGGGTTGCCCACCCGGACCTCGTCCCCACATGCCGGGAAGTGTTCGACTCCGTCCTCGGCGAGCGCCCCAACCAGCTGGACAAGCAGCGCCCCGAGGTCTCCGTGACCGCGGAGCAGCTGCTGGACATTGCCTCGACCAAGGGCCAGGTCACGGAAGGCGGACTTCGCCTGAACCTGTATGTCGCCGTCGCCTATACGGCAGTGTGGCTGTCCGGCACCGGCGCGGTGGCCATCCACAACCTCATGGAAGACGCCGCCACGGCCGAGATCTCCCGCTCCCAGGTGTGGCAGCAGATCCGCAACAAGTCGGTCCTCGCAGACACGGGAAATACCGTGACCCGCGAGCTGGTGGAGCGCATCCTGGGCGAGGAAAGGGAGCGCCTGCGGACCGAGGTCGGCGACGAAGCCTTCCGCCTGTACTACGAGCCCGCCAGCAAGCTGATCGCGGACATCTGCCTGTCCGAGGAATACACGGATTTCCTCACCACCCCGGCCTACGAACTGGTGGGCTGAGGCATGACGGTATCCCCCACCCAATCATCACCCCGGCAGTCGCCGACTCCGTCGCTGTCCGCGGCGGACGTTGCGCACATCGACGCGCAGCTCGCCGCCACGGACAAGCTCCTGGAACAGAACTATCCCGGCGACGACGGCTCCCGCCAGCCCGTCCACACCGTGTACGTCCCCGCGGACCGCTTCACGCCGCGACTCGCTGCCGAGTGGGGCAACCAGGCACTTTCGACGGCGGCCGCCCACGGCGGGCTTGCCCGGCTGGGTACGCTTTTGGGCCAGGACGCCGGGCTGGCTGAGGCCGTCGCGTCCCGGGTGGAAGCCAAGCTCAGCAGCGAACCGATCGAGGATCTGCGCCTGGACTTCGAGGACGGTTTTGGTGACAGGGGCGACGACGCCGAGGACGCCGCCGCTGTTGCCGCGGCTTCCGCCGTGGCCACCGCGGTTGCTGCCGGTACAGCCCCGCCGTTCATCGGGATCCGCTTCAAGTGCTTCGAGGCGCCCACCCGGGCGCGCGGACTGCGCACCCTGGACCTGTTTGTGTCGGGGCTGGCTGCTGCCGGTGAGCTTCCGGACGGGCTGATCCTGACCCTGCCCAAGGTCACCACGGTGGCACAGGTGCAGGCCATGGAATTCGCTGTGTCCCGCTTGGAGCAAGTCCATTCGCTTCCCGCCGGACGGCTCCGGTTTGAGGTGCAGGTGGAGACGCCGCAGCTCATCCTTGGCCCGGATGGAACGTCGCCGGTGGCCCAGCTGCCACACGCCGTTCCTGGCCGCATCAGCGGGCTGCACTATGGCACCTACGACTACTCAGCGTCGCTGCAGATCTCGGCTGAATACCAGTCCATGGAGCACCCCGTGGCCGATTTCGCGAAAGAGGTCATGCAGCTTGCCGTGGCCGGAACGGGCATCCGGCTCTCCGACGGTTCCACCAACATCATCCCCGTGGGCGACAACGTGGAAAGCGCCTGGCAGCTGCACGGCCGGCTGGTCCGGCGCTCGCTGGAGCGCGGCTACTACCAGGGCTGGGACCTGCATGCGGCCCAGCTGCCCAGCCGGTTCTCCGCCACGTACGCGTTCTACCGGCAGGGGCTCCCTGCCGCCGCGGCACGGCTCCGCAACTATGTTGAACAGACGGAAGGCGGCGTGATGGACGAACCCGCCACCGCCCGTGCCCTCGCCGCTTTTGTCCTTCGTGGCGTCCAGTGCGGCGCCGTGGGTGCCGATGAAGTCCTGGCGCTTGCCGGCGTCGGACTCCCCCAACTGACTGCCCTGGCCCACCCGCGGCTGGCCCGCGCAACCACCCACCTGTCTTCCACCCCACTGGCCACATCACCGCAAGGAGCGAACTCATGAGCAACTACTTTTCACCCGAAGGCGGACTCCCGCCGCAGACCCAGCTCCTCACGGACCGCGCCGTGGTCAAAGAGGCGTACACGGTCATCCCCAAGGGCGTCATGCGGGACATCGTCACCAGCAACCTGCCGGGCTGGACCAACACGCGTTCCTGGATCATCGCCCGGCCCATCGCCGGCTTTGCCACCACGTTCTCCCAGCTCATCGTGGAAGTAGCCCCTGGCGGCGGCAGCGACAAGCCTGAGGTGGAGGCCGGCGTCGAAGGCGTCATCTTCCTCACCAAAGGTTCGCTGACCCTGACGCTCGACGGCGAGATCCACCACCTCGAATCCGGCGGGTACGCGTACCTCGCCGCGGGATCTGACTGGAAAGTGAAGAACGACGGCGCCGACGCTGCCTCCTTCCACTGGGTCCGCAAGGCCTACGAAGTACTCGAAGGACACACCGCGAAGTCGTTCGTGACCCGCGACCAGGATGTGGAGCCGCGCCCCATGCCCGGCACCAACGGCGCCTGGGCCACCACCCGCTTCGTGGACCCCGACGATCTGGCCCACGACATGCACGTCAACATCGTCACGTTCCAGCCGGGTGCCTCCATCCCGTTCGCCGAAACCCATGTGATGGAGCACGGGCTGTTCGTCCTTGAGGGCAAGGCCGTCTACCGGCTCAACGACGATTGGGTCGAGGTGGAGGCCGGCGACTTCATGTGGCTCCGCGCGTTCTGCCCGCAGGCCTGCTACGCCGGCGGCCCGGGCAACTTCCGCTACCTGCTGTACAAGGACGTCAACCGCCAGATCCGCCTCACGTAGTCCCTCTGCCCCCGAGGGCCGGGCCAGAAACGCGAGGGCACGACGACGGCGGCACCGGCAGCCGGGCGGCTGGCTGCTAACTTGGGGTACTTACGGTCAGGAGAGGACAGGCCCATGGAATTTCTGCCACGCACCGCGATTGTCACGGGGAGCGATTCGGGGATCGGCCGGGCCACTGCGGTGGCGCTGGCGGAAGCCGGAATGGACGTCGGGATCACGTGGCATTCGGACCGGGCCGGCGCCGAACACACCGCAGGGCAGGTCCGCGCGGCCGGCCGGAAAGCGGTGATCCGGCGGCTGGACACCACAGACATCCCCGGGTGTGCAGCCGTTGTTGATGATCTGGCAGAAGCGCTGGGCCGCGTGGACGTTTTTGTGAACAACGCCGGCGCGGGCGACGGCACCAGCTTCCTGGACCTCGGCCACAAGATCTGGGCCGGCACCATGGACATCAACCTCAACGGTGCCTTTCTGTGCATCCAGGCCGCGGCCCGGAGAATGGTCGCGGCCGGTACCGGCGGGCGCATCATCGCCGTCACCAGCGTCCACGAAACCCAGCCGAAGGTCCATGCCGCCGCATACGTCGCCGCCAAACACGGGCTCGGCGGACTCATCAAAACCATTGCGCTGGAGCTGGCTGAACACGGGATCACGGCCAACTCCGTGGCACCCGGGGCTATCTCCACGCCGATGTCCGGCCAGGACGGCGATGATCCTGAGCCCACGGTCCACCCCGGAATCCCGCTGGGCCGTTCAGGCCGGGCCAGCGAGATAGCCGCCGTTATCGCCTTCCTGGCGTCGCCGGCCTCGGCCTATGTCACCGGCGCATCCTGGGCTGTGGACGGCGGGATTCTGCAGATGGGGCCGATGGGCGGCGCCCGGCTGGGGAACAACAGCTGGCGTCAGGGCTGATTCAGGAAGACGATAAGTAAACGGATCAAACCCCTTGCCCTGCCGCCCGAAGACTCCTGGCGTAGAAAGTGGCCGGCGCCGGCCACGCCAAAGGTGCGGCCGCGAACCTCACCAGACTGACACCGCTCATGCCGGTTGCGAACCGGAGTCCGGGCGGGCCAGAAGCCGGCCGATTGCGCTGTCCCTGAGGTTGTCCAGCAGCTCCCGCGGACCCGAATAGACCTCGACGGCTCCGGCCTCACGCAGTTCACCGGGGCTGGTCCCTCCGCAGGTTACTCCGATGGTGGGGATGCTGAGTTTGGCCGCGGCGTAGACGTCCCACACGGAGTCGCCTACGTAAACGGTGTCTGCGGCGCCCAGCTCCAGGGCTCCAAGGGCGGCGATCAGGATGTCCGGCTCCGGCTTGCCGTGCTTGGCATCGTCGGCGCTCGTGGCGGCATGGAGATACGAATCGGCGCCCAGGGTTGCCCGGAGTGCTTTCAGATCCCTCTTTCGGGCTGAGGACGCAAGGGCCACCGCGAGTCCGCTCTCGCAGCACTGCGCCAAGAGGTCCTTCGCTCCGTCAAAAGCCCGCAGGGCCGGCCAGTACGTGGCGAACACCGCACCGTGGGCAGCCAGCACCTCGTCGTCGCCGGTCCGGTCGCGATCCGCAGGCAGCAGATGGTCCACCAGCCTGTCACCACCCATGCCCACGCTCCGGTGGATCTCCGCCATCGGGATGTCAAAGCCGGCCTGACGGAAGGCGCGCCACCACGAGATGGCATGGATATACGCCGAATCCACCAGCGTCCCGTCCACGTCGAACAGAACGCCGCGCTGCCGCCTGCCCCCGGGTCTGTCATTCAGCATGCTGCCCCTTTGCCGGGTGCCGGGATCGAAGCGTGGCTGCCGTTGCCGGCGTCAGTGGTTAGCAGCGGCCCGTTGCCGCCCGGCGGGTGCGGGAGACCGGGCAGCATTGCTGACGGTCTTTTTCCTGGCCGGCTTTGTATGCTTCTGCACTGGTGCTGCCTGGCCGCCCCGGGAGTGGTCGCGGATTAGTCCGGTGCCCGCAATTTCGCGCGCCCGGGCAACTCCGGCCACGGCTGCACGCTTGGTGGGAAACGTAATCGAAATCGCCATAAGGGCACCTGAGCCATCCAGCAGCCTGATCCGGTAGCCGCCGTCGGGGGCATCCACCAGCTCGAAATATCCAGCCATTGCACCTGCTCCTCCGTCCTTCACCGCACGTTGAGATGATTGTAAGTATACTTATCGACCGGCGGAGGGAAAGGCTCTACGGAAAGAATTTTTGCTTCCCTGGAAACCGCGGGTCCGGAGGTCAGGACGACGCTCCGGCAGGGGAGGAAAGGGGCGCATCGCTACGACGCACGCTCTGCTGGTGAAGCTCCAGGGCACTGGTCACGAGCGCAAAGTGACTGAACGCCTGTGGCGTGTTCCCCAGGTGCCTGCCGGACTTCACACCCCATTCCTCGCTTAGCAGGCCCAAGTCGTTGCGCAGCGCCAGCAGGCGTTCGAACAGTTCGGTGGATTCCCGACGGCGGCCCGCGCCGAGGAGCGCCTCCACCATCCAGAAGGAGCACGCCAGGAAGACGCCTTCATCCCCCGGGAGGCCGTCGTCGCTTTCTTCCGGACGGTAGCGCAGCACAAAACCGTCCTCGGTGAGCTCGTTGAGTATGGCGTCGATGGTGCCGACCACGCGTGGATCATCCGGCGGCAGGAACCCCACCCGCGGAATCAGCAGCAGGCTGGCGTCAAGCTCCGGGCGACCGTAGGACTGGACGAAGGTGTTGCGGCCGGCGTCGAAGCCATTGCCCATGACGTCCTTGTGGATGGTGTCCCGCAGCGCCTCCCAGCGCTCGGCGGGGCCGGGAAGCCCGAAGTCCCGGACACCCTTGACCATCCGGTCCGCCGCTACCCAGGCCATCACCTTGGAGTGTGTGAAATGCCGGCGCGGGCCGCGCATTTCCCACAGCCCGTTGTCCGGCTGGTTCCAGATGCCCTCCAGATGCTGCATCAGCGCAACCTGGACGTCCCAGGCTTCATCGGTGTGTTTCAACAGAGAATTGCGGGTGAGGGACAGGCCATCGAGCACCTCGCCCCAGACATCCAGTTGAAGCTGCTCCGCGGCGCCGTTGCCGATCCTCACGGGGGCCGAGTTCTCATAACCGGCCAGCCAGGGCAGCTCCATCTCCGGCAGCCTGCGTTCGCCATGGATGCCGTACATGATCTGCAGGTCCGCCGGGTCACCCGCCACGGCCCGCAGTAGCCAGTCGCGCCAGGCCGCGGCCTCCGCCGTGTAGCCGGCGGCCAGCAACGCCTGCAGCGTGAGGGTGGCGTCCCGCAGCCAGCAATAGCGGTAGTCCCAGTTCCGGGGCCCGCCCAGCTGTTCGGGCAGGGACGTGGTCACGGCCGCCACAATTCCGCCGGTGGGCGCATACGTCAGGGCCTTGAGAGTGATCAGTGAACGTTCGATGGCGTCCTTGTACTGCCCGGTCACCGTGCACTTCGCCGACCACTCCTGCCAGAACGATTCGGTGGAGGCCAGCGCATCCTCGGCGTCCACGGTCCTGGGCCGCGGGACGTGGCTCGGCGCCCAGGTGAGCACAAAAGGTATCCGCTCGCCGGCGTGAACTGTGAATTCGCTGATGGTCTGCATGTGCTCGGCCTGCAGCGGGGCGGACGTCACGAGGTAGACGGCGTCCGGCCCAGCAATGGCATGCAGGCCTTGTTTGTCGCGGCGGACCCAGGGCACTATGTGCCCGTAGTCGAAGCGCAGGACCAGTTCTCCGCGCATCTTCACACTGCCGCTGATGCCCACCACAATCCGCACAATGTCCGCCACCGAATCGCGGGGCGGCATGAAGTCGATCACGCGCACGGTTCCGTCCGGGGTTTCCCATTCGGTTTCCAGAATCAACGTTCTTGGGAGGTACCGGCGCCGGGCGCACCCCGCGGCGGTCTCGCTGCCCGCGCTGCCCGCCGGTGCCAGCAGCCAGCGGCCGGATTCCGGGGTGTCCAAAAGGGCATTGAAGCACGCCGGCGAATCGAAGCGCGGCAGGCAGAGCCAGTCGATGGATCCTTCGGTGCTGATCAGAGCCGCCGTGTGGAGATCGCCCACTACCCCGTAATCCTCGATGCGTGCCATGACCCTTACCCTGCCACACACCCCTGCTCCGCACGAGGGACCAGGCCGGGCCGGGCCGGACTCGTCCAGGCTGGCGCGTCGGCTCACAGCCGTTCCGAATTAGGGAGCTGTGGCAAAGTGGAGGCATGGACATGGCGCCGCAGAAAAGATCGTTGTCAGATAAGCGCGTGTTCCGCCTCGCCCACCGGGTGTCCCACGCCGTCAACAGCGTGCGCATGCGGCTCGCCAAACGCTGGAACTTCGTGCCGCAGACCATCGCCTACCAGGGCTACGGCTCCACGGAATGGGTGCGCGTACTGGGCCGGGTCCTGCTGACCAGCCACCCTGCGCCCGGCAGCGGGGCCGAGCGCGCAGCGCAGAAGGGCAACCAGAATGTGCGCGGCTGGCGCGCCTTCACCAGCATGCCCATCAAGTTCACTGAAGTGGAGATTGAGATCGGCGGTGTTGTCACCCGGGTCAAGGCGGACCGCGGCGGGCTGGTGGACACGGTGGTGGAAGTCGGACTCGCCCCCGGCTGGCACAAGGCAGTGCTGCGCGCCACGGGCACCGATCCGGTGGAAACGAAAATTCGGGTCATCGCCCCCGGGGTCCGGTTCGGGATTGTGTCCGATATTGACGACACCGTAATGGTTACCGCCCTCCCCCGGCCGTTCCTGGCGCTCTGGAACACGTTTGTGCTGAGTGAGCACGCGAGGATTGCCACCCCTGGCATGGCTGTGCTGATGGACCGGCTGACTATTAAGCATCCGGACGCGCCCGTCATCTACCTGTCCACCGGGCCCTGGAATGCTGCCCCCACGCTGGCGCGCTTCCTGACCCGCAACATGTACCCCGCGGGAGCCCTGCTGCTGACTGACTGGGGCCTCACGCAGGACCGCTGGTTCCGCAGCGGCCAGGAGCACAAGCGCCGTAGTCTGGAACGGCTCGCGAAGGAATTCCCGGACACCCGCTGGCTGCTGATCGGCGACAACGGCCAGCACGACGAGGAAATCTACTCCGGTTTCGCCCAGGACCATTCGGAGAAGGTGGCCGCCATCGCCATCCGGCAGCTGTCAGCCGGCGAGTCTGTTCTGGCCGGCGGGCACTCCGAGGACGTGGACCACAGTGCGTCGTCCGTCCCGTGGATCTACTCGCCCGACGGCGCCGGCATGGCGAAGCAGCTCAGCGAACTTGAGCTCATCTGACCGGGTCCGCTCGGGCCGCCGTTGATCCTTACGCCGTCGATCCTTACTCTGCAGTTGCGGCCTCTGAGGTTGCCGGCTCTGACGTGGGAGGATTTTCCTCGGGCTCCGACGACGTGCCCGACGCTGTTGACGGCTCGGCGGCTGATGCGACGGCGGCGTCCGCCGAAGCGGCCAGGTTCCGCTCCTCGATCAGCTCCTGCAGCCAGAAGTAGGACGCTTTGGGCGTCCGGTCCAGGGTTTCGAAGTCCACGTGGAGGAGACCGAACGGCTGTTTGTAGCCGGCGGACCATTCGAAGTTGTCCAGGAGGGACCAGACGTAGTAGCCGCGAAGCTCGATGGACTCCGCCGCCCCGCCGGGTGCTGTTGCCTCCAGCGCGGTTCCGATGTGGTCCGACAGGTACTTCAGCCGCCGTTCGTCGGGGATGAAGGCGTGGTTGGTGGATTTGTCCTTGACGACGATGTCCTCGAAGCTGGCCCCTCCCTCAGTAATGATGACCGGCGGGAGGTTTGGATAGCGTTCCGCCATCTCGGCCAGGGCAACAGCCAAGTACTCCGGTTTGATTGGCCAGCCGTACGCTGTTGTTTCCGTGTCCGGCCAGTGCGCAATATGCAGCAGAACGCCAGGCGCGGCATCGCCGAGATCGTCCCCCATGGCCTCGGACATTCCGGCCGGCACCGCGCGGGCACCTGCGCCGGCGGCCACCCGCGTTGGCATGTAGTAGTTGAGACCATAAAAGTCCAGGGGCCGGGAGATCAGCTCCATGTCCTCATCCGGGTGATTGAACGAGCTGAAGAACTTGGCGGCCCGGATCACGTCCGGGTACTTCCCTGTGAGGACCGGATCCGCATACAGCGTGTTCTGGACCACGTCCATGACCCCGGTGCTCAGCTTGTCCAGGGGGTTGCCGGAATCCGGGACCATCGGTGAGTACACATTGGAGATGCCGATTTCGCCCGGGACGTTGGCTGCCCGCAGTGCCTGAAGGGCAAGCCCGTGGCCGAGGAGCTGGTGGTGCACGCTGGGAAAGGCACTGAGCAGGAGCGATTCACCCGGCGAATGGATTCCCAGGGCGTAGCCGTTGGTGGTCACCGTGGCGGGCTCGTTGATGGTTACCCAGCGGGCTACACGGTCCCCGTAGGCCACGGCGGCGATGGCCGCAAACTCGCCGAGCCGGTAGGCGGTGTCCCGGTTCATCCAGCCGCCGGCATCGTCCAGCGCCAGGGGCGTGTCCCAGTGGTAGATGGTCATCATGGGGGAAATACCGTTGGCCAGCAGCTCGTCCAGGAGCCTGTCGTAAAAGTCCAGGCCGGCAGGGTTCACCGGGCCGCTGCCGTTCGGCTGGATCCGTGGCCAGGAGAGCGAAAAGCGGTACGAATCCACGCCCAGCTGCTTCATCAGGGCAACGTCTTCCGGCATACGGTGGTAATGGTCGCAGGCCACGGCCGGGCTCTGGTCATCCACAATGGCACCGGGTCTGGCAGCGAAAACGTCCCAACCTGCCGGCCCCCGTCCGTCTTCGTTGAGCGCACCCTCGATCTGGAAAGCAGCGGTGGCAACGCCCAGAGTGAAGCCCGGCGGAATCAGGGCGGCCAGATCTTTGGCGGTGACGTGCATGGCTCAGGCTTTAAGAACGGAGAGCACGTTGCCGGCCGGATCCTTGAACCACGCGATGTCCGGACCGTTGCCGCGCATGATGCCCTTGGGATAGACAATTACCTTGGTCCCCTCTGGCAGTGTGAGCTCAAGTGTTCCCATTTCGCTGTCCGAGACGGCCAGACCCAGGGTCTCGCCGTAGAACGTTTTGGCCACGCCCAGGTCATCAACACTGAAGCCTGGAAACGATCCCTTGGGAGTGAACACCGGGTCCTCCTTGCACGGGTAGGTGATACCGATAACTCCCAGAATGGCACAACCAGGGGTCCGTGACGAGGGTTTTTCGGGGTGTCCGCCGGGGCCCTGCCGGAGGGTGGAAGCGAGTGTCCCGCTAGGGTCTGTCCATGGATGAAAGCTTGGGGAAGTTCATCGACGAATTCGCGCAACTTGTGCAGCTGGCGCAGGCCGGGCAGCACGCGAAGTCAACCGCAAAGCAGCTGCTCGCGGCGGTCACTGAGCACCTGCACGTCCCGGCTGAGGGGCTCGCGGTTGTGGTGGAGGACATTCCGCCGCATCGTTTTGTGGATGCGGATATTGTGCTGGCCGAGATCGCCGGGGCGCGCGAGCTGGTCCGGCGGGCCGTGGTGGCCGCGGCCCTGGAGGGCGTCCCCGTTTCCGACAGTCATCTCGGATCCGCGGTTGAGGTACTGATGGCCGACGGCGAGGCCGTCACCCGCCGCCTGCTCGGCAGCGGCGCCGGACCCGAAAGCGGCGCCCCGGGGTTTGCAGGACCGGGGTCCTCCGCCACGGGCTTCCCCGGGCCGGCAGCAGGGAAATAGACCTCGCGATGTCGCAGGCGAGTTGCTCCGAGGGTTAGGATCTACTGCGGCCGCCGGCCAGCCGACAGGAGTCCTCCAGCAGCTCGGCCAGCTCATCCAGCTCGATCCGCTCCAGCCGCACCAGCACCAGCTGCGGCGAGCGTGCGTGGTGCGGGGTCCAGAAATACGTCGCCGGGTCCGTCCCGGCGAGCGCCTCACGCTCTTCAGTTTTGACCGTCAGCACGCCGTCTTCCCAGATTCGCGCCATAAGGGATTTGGCGAACCAGGCCGGCTGGTTCCAGCTGGGGCGTTCGGTGACACCGGGCAGTGCCAGGCAGATCCGCCGGACGTCCTCTTCGGTGGCCAAGGTGCTACGCCCCCGAAGTGTCAGGCTTGGAGAGCTTGCCGGTCACGTCTTCGCCCGGAATCCGGGCCGTCCGCCAGGTGTCCAGCGCGATCACGGCGCCCACCACCACCAGGGAGAGTGACACCGAGGCGAGCGCGTCGCTGAGCCAGTGGTAGCCGAGATAGAGACGGCTGAGGGCAGCAAGAACCACTCCGATTCCGGCGCCTATGAATCCCGCAACGGCGGCACGCGGGTGTTCCAGACGGGAGAACACCAGGAAGGCGGTCACCAGCAGGAAATCGGAGGCACCCAGCACATGGCCCGAGGGGAAGGAAAATGTGGAGTCCGCGCCAAACAGCATCAGGTCCTCGGGCGGCCTGCCGCGCCCCACGGAATGCCCGATGAGCTGCGCCAGCCCAACGCCTGTCAGCATCGCCGCAGCCAAAAGGACGGGACGCCACGCATGTTTGGCGGCAATCCCCCAGGCCACGGTCACCACCAGCACGATGATGGGCAGAGCCACCGGCCCGAAGATCACGGCAAGGAAAATCATCACGGCGGTGAGCGGCTCGGAGCGCAGGCCCAGCAGCCAGGTGCGCGCCGGTTCGTCCACGACAGTCAGCCCGTTCTTCTGCAGAACACCGGCCAGCGCGAGGAAAAACAGCACCGCACCGATCAAAGCGAGCACAACGGCGGTGCGGTAGAGGACCTTCCGCGCACTTGCGCTCATTGAGCGTTCCTCCACCACAAATTTGTCGCGGACCACCCGCCACCAGCTTGCCTGGCCGTCTGATTTTTCTGCCACCGGTTTCTCTATCACTGTGGAACCCGCCTGTGCGCCGTTGAATCTCTGCCCTTCGCTGACAATTATCCCCGTATTGCGAGTCTGGCGCAGCGGCAACTCCTCATTGGGTAGTGATCAGCGCCAGCGCCGTGCTGCGGATCCAGGATTTCCACACGCACGACGGCGGCGGCTGCCAGATTCTGCAGCGCCAGCTTCAGCGGCCGGACAGTTCCGGTCTGCTGGGTCCGGTCTGCCACCTCGCGTGAATCGAAGGACGCCGGCACACTGACTGTGACGTCATCCGGGTAGTGGCAAACAATGGCGGCGATCCGCCCTGAACCGAAATGCCGGGTCACCGTCAGTTCGTCACTGCGGCTGAGCAGCTCGTCGCCCAGCTGATGCAGCATCCGGTACGCGTGGAACGTCGGTTGCACCACGCCCGGAAGGCTGATCATGCCTAATCCTCCGTGGACGAGCTCGTCCCCGGCCCCGTTTTCCTCGAAGACATCCGTGAAGGTCCAGTAGGCCACCGAATCAACCCGGCCGATGGACGCGAGCAAAGTCCGTGCAACATATGTGGCAGCCGGCACCCGGTCGTGGGCATGGTCCGCGCGGACGACGACGAACTCCACCTCACTCCCCTGCCGTCGCCACATGGAGCAGCAGAGCACCCCGGTCTTAGGACCGGGGTGCTCTGCTGCTCCCACCGCGCTTCTGGCCGCGCATCGAGACGTGAGGTCTCGGCACTTTCCTTAGCGGAGTGAGCTGACCGGCGCCACTTCGACGAGTGGGTATACTCCGTTTTCGTCGTGGACCTCGCGTCCAGTGACCGGCGGATTGAACACACAGGCCATCCGCAATTCCGACTTGGCCCGGACCGTGTGCTTCTCATTGCCGTCCAGAAGGTACATGGTGCCGTCCCTCAGATCGTGGACGTCGCCGGTGACCTCGTCGGTCAGCGTCCCCTCGCCCTGCACGCAATAGACGGCTTCCACGTGGTTGGCGTAGTGGAAGGTGGAAGTTGTGCCGGCGTAGATGACAGTGTCGTGGAACGAAAAGCCCACACCTTCCCCTGCCAGGATCATTCGGCGGCTGCGCCAGGTCTCAGACTTAACGTCGCGGTCGGTGTCGTTCAGATCGGTCAGGTTGGTGACAAACATTAGCAATCCTCAATCTGCTCGGTTTATTTGACGCTGTACGGAGTGTCTCAGGGCGCTCCGACGAGTTCCCGGACTTCCGTGGCGGCGCGGGTGGCCTCCATCAGGATGTCGAGGCCGCGGTCCAGGTCCTCGGCACTGATGGTCAGCGCGGGCATCAGCTTGATGACTTCGCTCTCAGGCCCGGAAGTCTCCACCAGCAGTCCGTGCTCGTAGGCTTCCGCGGCGATCTTCCCCGCTGTTTCCGCATCAGGGAAGATCACGCCGGCCAGCAGCCCGCGGCCCCGGACCTTGGCGCCTTCGACAGATGCGGCGATGCGCCCCAGTCCTTCGTGCAGCTGGACAATCCGCGCGCCCACCTGCTTCTGGAAGGCGCCGTCACGCCAGTAGGTTTCCAGTGCAGCGGTACCGGTCACGAATGCGGGGTTGTGGCCGCGGAAAGTGCCGTTGTGCTCGCCCGGGGACCAGACGTCGAATTCCGGACGGAACAGGGTCAGTGCCAGCGGCAGCCCGTAGCCCGAAATGGACTTGGACACGCAGACGATATCCGGGGTGATGCCGGCCTCTTCGAAACTGAAGAAGGTTCCGGTTCGGCCGCAGCCGGCCTGCACGTCGTCGACGATCAGCAGGATTTCATGCTTCTTGCACAGGTCCGAGAGCCCGCGCAGCCACCCGGCCCGGGCGGCGTTCAGGCCGCCTTCGCCTTGGACGGTCTCCACGATCACGGCGGCAGGCTTGTCGACGCCGGAACCGCTGTCCTCAAGCACGCGCTCAAGCCACAGGAAGTCGGCCGTCTCGCCGTCGAAGTAGTCGTCGTAGGGGATCTTGGAGCTGTTGGTCAGCGGGATGCCGGCGCCCATGCGTTTCATGGAGTTACCGGTGACGGAGAGGGATCCCAAGGTCATTCCGTGGAAGGCGTTGGTGAAGCTGAGGATGTGCTGGCGGCCGGTGACCTTGCGGGCAAGTTTCAGCGCTGCTTCCACGGAGTTGGTGCCGGTGGGTCCGGGGAACATGACCTTGTAGTCGAGGTTCCGCGGCTTGAGGATGACGTCCTGGAACGTCTGCAGGAACTTCCGTTTGGCGGGAGTCTTCATGTCCAGCGAGTGCACCACGGCCCCGCTCGCCAGGTATTCGAGGAGCGGCTGCAGGAGTGCGGGGTTGTTGTGGCCGTAGTTCAGCGCACCGGCTCCTGAGAAGAAATCCAGGTAGGTCCGTCCGTCCTCGCTGGTCAGCGAGCTGCCGTGGGCGCGCTCGAAAACGGCGGGCCAGCTTCGGCAGTAGCTGCGAACTTCGGATTCAAGTGTTTCAAAAATGTCTGTCATGCGAAAACTTCCTTCGTATAGGGCGGTCTTGTTCAGCCCAGCGGACCGATACGGTAGAGAAACTCGGTGTCATGCCCGTCCGGGTACAGGTCGCGAGTGAACAGCGGCTGATGTTCCAACGCCGCCTTGCGGCGTGCCGCGAAACCCGTAAACAGTCGGATTGAGGCTTCATTGTCGGCGGTGATAGTGGTTTCAACACGGTGGGCGTCCACCTGCAGCGACAGGCGCTCAAGCATGGCGGCGGCCAGTCTCCTGCCGCGGAAAGCCTCGTCCACGGCCACCTGCCACACCATCAAGGTGCCGGACTCATCGGGACGCATGTAACCGGTGATGAAACCGGCCGGTTCTCCGTCGACCGTGGCCACGATCGACGTGGCAGCGAAGTCGCGGCACCAGAGCAGGTAGGAATAGGACGAGTTCAGGTCCAGGACTTTAGAATTCCTGGCCATGCGCCACAGGGACTGCCCGTCGTTCAGGGTCGGTTTACGGAATTTTGCTTCGAGCCTCGTGCTGGTCTGGAGTTCTGCGAGTTGTTGAACCATCTGTTCCAACCTAGCGACAATCGAGGCGTTATCAACCGGGTTTCGCCGGATTTGACAGCTATCCGGCCCCGGAGCACCCCGCGAACCGGCAAGGGCAATTCGGCCGCTGCCCTTATGTCAGCTACGGTGTACCGGAATGACGCCGGCGGTAAATCGCCCGGGATTTTTCGTTACCGTTCTGTGACATTTCGAATATGACGGAGATCGTACAACGCCCGATCTGAACCACTGTCGCCCCGTCCGGCTGCCGACGACTCGTGGCCCGAAGGGCGGCTCCCGGGATGAAAGCGCAATCCTTGAACAGCCTTGAATTACACCATGGGCCTTCCGCCGAGCCGGTCCGAACGCATCTGCAGGCTGACTGCGGCAACTGCTTCGCGCTGTGCTGCGTGGCGCTTCCGGAGCTCGCGTGAGGCGCCGGAAACCGCCGGTCAGATGTTCAGCGCGTTCGGCATCATGCGCCAGCTCCACGAACTCCTCTGGTACCTGTCCGACGCCCTGGCTTTGGATAGTGCCGCACCGCTCCATGTTGAGCTGCGGCGCTCGCACGACGAAACGCTGCGGCTCACGCTGCTGAACCCGGAGGCGCTCCAGGACCTGGATCTCGGCGCCCATCGCGGCGGCGTGAATGCGCTGCTCTTGCGGACCAGCGAGCTGGTCCGTTCTGAACGTCCGACGGCGGGCAACAACCTCCGCGGGGCGGACCTTTCCACGAGCCTGTTTCTCACCCAGCCGCGGCTGAATGCGGCAAAGGGCGACGGCGGCACGCGGCTTCCGTCGTGGCTGTCACGTCCGGGGCACTGGGTCTGCTGACGGTACTGTCTTCAGTGTTGGTCACCAGTCATGCACCGTTCCGTCTACCAGGCGGTTGTAGGGCAGGTAGGCCTGCTGGTAGGGGTAGGTGCCGGCTGCTTCCTCGTTGAATTCGACGCCGATGCCGGGCGCCTCGCCCGGGTGCAGGTAGCCGTCGGTGAAGGTCATGGACTGCTCGAAGACGGTGTTGGTGGCCGGGGAGTGCGGCATGTATTCCTGGATGCCGTAGTTGTGGATGGCCAGGCCCACGTGCAGCTGCGCGGCGAAGCCCACCGGGGAGATGTCCGTGGGGCCGTGGAAACCGGACTTGATCTGGTACTGCGCCGCGAAGTCCATGACCTTCTTCAGCGGCGAGATCCCGCCGAAGTGCGTGGACGCGGCCCGGACGTAGTCGATCAGCTGTTCCTTGATCAGGCTCTGGAAGTCGTACACGGTGTTGAAGATTTCGCCGATGGCCAGCGGGGTGGTGGTGTGCTGGCGGACCAGGCGCAGGGCCTCCTGGTTTTCGGCCGGGGTGCAGTCCTCGAGCCAGAACAGGTCATACGGCTCCAGCGCCTTGCCCAGCTTCGCGGCCTGGATGGGCGTCATCCGGTGGTGGCCGTCGTGGAGCAGCGGCAGCTCCGGCCCGAACTCGTTCCGGACGGCCTCGAACACGCCCGGCAGGTGGCGCAGGTACGCGCGGGTGTCCCAGTCCTCCTCGACCGGGAACGCACCGCGGCCGGCGGGCTCGTAGTCGTAGCGCTCACCGGAGGCCTGGGCCTGCGCGGCCACACCGTAGACGGCCTTGATGCCGGGGACCGCGGTCTGGATCCGCACCGACTTGTAGCCGAGCTCCAGGTGCTCACGGACGGAATCAAACAGGGACTCCGTGTCGGAGCCGGACGCGTGGCCGTAGGCGCGCAGCCCGTTCCGGGACGCGCCGCCGAGCAGCTGGTAGACCGGCATCCCGGCCACCTTGCCCTTGATATCCCACAACGCCATGTCCACAGCGGCGATCGCGGCCATCGTGACCGGGCCCCGGCGCCAGTACGAACTGCGGTACAGGAACTGCCAGGTGTCCTCGATCCGGTGCGGATCCTTGCCGACCAGCAGCTGCGCCACATGCTCCTTCAGGTACGCGGCAACAGCGAGCTCACGGCCGTTCAGCGTCGCATCACCGATGCCCGTCACGCCATCATCGGTAGTGATCCTCAAGGTCACGAAATTCCGGGAGGGACTCGTCACGAAGACTTCCGCGGCAATGATTTTCACAGCTGTTCCAGACTTTCCATTGGGGTCAAAGTAATGAGGGATGGACGGTGATTCTCGTGCCGGCAGGCTAGCGCTGAGTGGTTCCGGCGGCGTGGTTTCCCAGCAACGCCAACTCATTCGGGTGAGGTAGGCCTTCCCAGTCACCGGCCGTGCTGACGGCAAACGCCCCTGTCACGGCTCCGCGCATCAAGCGCTCTGCTACCGGCTCACCTTCCAGCATTGCGGACAGGTAGCCAGCGGTGAAGGCATCCCCGGCGCCCACGGTGTCAACGCTGGTCACCGGCACTGCCGGCACATCCCACCGGCCGGACCGCGTGTGAACGCCGGCTCCGGCTGCGCCGCGCTTAACCACCACTTCTTCGGTGCCCTGTTCAAGGAGCCAGTTGGCCATGCTCACCTCAGAGGGCTCGGATTGTCCGGTGTAGCCGGGCTGGTCCGGATCATGAGCCACAAGATCCAGCTCGTCGTCGGACGCGATCAGAATGCGGGCATGCCGCGCCAACGGCATAAGCACTGCGCGGGCTTCTTCCCTGGACCAGAGTTTGGCACGGTAGTTGACGTCGAGGGAGACCACCATTCCCTCGCCGGCCGCACGCGCGGCCGCGTACTCCACGGCCCGCCGCGATTCCGGGCTGAGGGCGGCGGTGATACCGGTCAGGTGCAGGACCCGGGCGCCGCCCCTCAGGGCCCGGTCCACGTCCTCCCGGCTGAGGGTGGAGCCCGCGGATCCCGCACGGTAGTAGAAGGCCCGGCTGACGTCCGCCGTGCGCTGTTCGAGGAACATCACCCCGGTGCTGCGCCCGGCGTCCTCCCGGTGGTGCAGCCGGATGCCCTCGGAGCGCAATTGCCGGAGGATGAACTGGCCGTGCGGATCCGCGCCCACCACCCCGGCCCAGGTGACGCTGTGGCCCAGCCGCGCGACGCCGACGGCCACGTTCGATTCCGCCCCGGCCACGTGCATGCTGAGGCTCCCGCCGACGGAGAGCGGGCCGGCGGACCGCAGCGACACCATGGATTCGCCGAAGGTCAGGAGGTCGACGGCGGCCGTCACCGCAAGCTCTCCGCTGCCATCCGGCGACCGTTTTCGGCTGCGAGGGCCACGAAGGCCCGCGCGCGGTCCCGGAGCGCGGCGAGGTCCCCGCCCGAGGCCGCGTCCCCGATCAGCGGGCCGCCCGGCCCGACGGCGACGGCCCCGGCCGCCCAGAACGCCGGGGCTTCGGACAGGCCCACGCCGCCGACGGCGATGAAGGGGATCTGCGGGAACGGGTCGCGCAGGGCCTTGAGGTACGAGGGACCGCCGACCGACGCGGGAAACAGCTTCACGGCTGTCGCGCCGCGGGTCATCGCCTGGTGCGCCTCGGTGGGAGTCAGTGCTCCGGCGAGCACGGGCAGCCCGAGGCCTGCTCCGGTTTCGATGGACTCTGCCAGCGCCGGGGTGACGATGAACTGCCCGCCGGCAGCGACGACGTCGTGCACGTCCTGTGCGGTCAGCACCGTTCCGGCGCCGACCAGGCAGCCCGCCGGGGCGGCGTCCCGGATCTGGCGTATGGCCGCGAGCGCGTCCGGCGTCGTCAGCGCGACTTCCACGTAGCGGAAACCCTCCGCCATGACGGCGAGCGCGGCGCGAGCCGCGGCGGCCCCGTCGGTGCCGCGGACGATCGCAACGAGCCCGGACTCCTTGAGCCCGTGCAGGAACTGGTCAGGTGTCATGTTGTTCACCATTCTGCGTAGGAGCCGTCGGGGTGCCGCCACACGGGGCCGCGCCAGGCGTGCCCGCGCTTGTCCGCGGCGCGGACCACGGCCTCGTCGATTTCGATCCCCAGGCCCGGGCCCGTCAGGCGTTCGATGTACCCATCCACGAACTTCAGCGGGGACTTGTCCACCACATAGTCCAGGACTTCGGCGCCCTGGTTGTAGTGGATCCCGATGCTCTGTTCCTGGATCAGGAAGTTGGGCGTGGCGAAGCCGACCTGGAGGCAGGCGGCGAGCGCCAGCGGGCCCAGCGGGCAGTGCGGCGCCAGCTGGACCTCGTAGATTTCGGCCAGCGAGGCGATCTTGCGGACCTCGGTGATGCCGCCGGCGTGGGAGAGGTCCGGCTGGGCCACGGCGATGCCGGCCTGCAGTGCGGGCAGGAATTCCTGCCGGCTGTATAGCCGCTCACCGGTGGAGACCGGCGTCGTGGTGCTGGACGTGAACTCCCGCAGCAGGTGGGTGTTTTCCGGGACCATGGGCTCTTCGAGGAAGAAGGGCCGGTACGGCTCCAGGAGCGGCGCCACCCGCCGGGCGTTGGCCAGGCTGAAGCGGCCGTGGAAATCGACGGCGACGTCGCGGTGGTCGCCGAGGACCTCGCGGGCGGCGGCCACCCGGCTGACGACGCCGTCGAGCTCCGCAACAGTGGCGATCGGGCTCATCCGGCCGCTGGCGTTCATCTTGACGGCGGTCAGCCCCGCCTCCAGCTGCGCGCTGATGGCGTCGGCCACCTCGTTGGGCTCATCCCCGCCCACCCAGCCGTACATCCTGATCCGGTCGCGGACGTGGCCGCCCAGGAGCTGGTGGACGGGGGTGTTGAAGTGCTTGCCCGCGATGTCCCACAGCGCCTGGTCCAGGCCGGAGACGGCGCTGGCCAGGATGGGGCCGCCGCGGTAGAAGGAGCCCTTGGTCATGACCTGCCAGTGGTCCTCGATCCGGAGCGCGTCGTTGCCGATGAGCAGCTCCGAGAGCTGGCCGACGGCGGTCCGGACCGTTTCGCTGCGACCCTCGCAGCTGGCCTCGCCCCAGCCGACGATCCCGCTGTCGGTCTCGATGCGGACGAACAGCCAGCGCGGAGCGACGAGGAAGGTTTCAATCCTGCTGATGAGTGTCATTGCTGCCTAGCCTTTGGTCGCGCCGGCGGTCATGCCGGACACGATGTATTTCTGGGTGAAGAGCGCAATGATCATGATCGGGATGGTGACCACCGTGGCGGCGGCCATCAGCCCGCCCCAGTCGATGCTGGCGTAGGAGACGAAGTCGAAGATCGCCACCGGCAGGGTCTTGGTCTTGGATCCGGAGAGGACCAGGGCGAACATGAAGTTGTTCCACGAGAAGATGAAGGACAGGATCCCTGCTGTCGCCATGCCCCCGGCAGAGAGAGGAAGGGTGATGCGGCGGAACGCGCCGATGGGGGTCAGCCCATCAACCTGGGCCGATTCCTCAAGCTCCAGCGGCATGGAATCGAAGTAACTCATCATGATGTAGACGATCAGTGGAAGCGCGACAAACATGTGGCTGAGGATCAGCACCTCGAAGCCGCCCACCATTTTCAGGTTGGAGAACACGTAGTACCAGGGCACAAGCAGCGATACCCCGGGGATGACGCGGGCCATCAGGACCACAAGGGCCGAGCGGTGCATCGTGAATCGGCTCATGGCGTAGGCGGCCGGGACTCCGAGGACCAGCGAGAGGGCGGTGGAGACGAACGCTACCCAGAAGCTGTTGAAGATAAAGACGAAGTAGTTGTTCCGCTGGAGTACGTTGGCGTAGTTCTCGCCCGTGGGCGTAAAGAGGAACGACTTGCCGGTGTCGTAGATGTCAACGTTTGTTTTGAGGGAAGCCAGAAGCATCCAGAACAGCGGGGCGACGAGGAACAGCACCACCGCCACCAGGGCGACGACGCGGAAGACCTTGTAGGCGCGGGTGCCCAGGGGCTTCCGGCGGAGATTCCGACGGCGCGGGGCCGGCGGGAGTTCGCGGGCGGAGGCAGCGGTTTTCTTGGGTTGGGTCAGGACGGTCATTTGCTTACCGCTTTCTTGCGCATGGTCAGCAGCCACATGGAGCCGATGATGATCATGAAGAACAGGATCAGCACCGCGGAGGACAGCCCGTACTGGTTGTAGTCGAAGCTCAGCCCGTAGGCGTAGACGTTGAGCGTCTCCACCTCGTGGAAGGAGCCGCCGCCCTTGCCCTTGGTGGCGTAGAGGATGTCGAAGGTCTTGAGGGCGTCGATGCCGCGGAGGAGGATGGCGACGATCACGGTGGGCATCATGAGGGGCAGGGTGATGAAGAAGAAGCGCTGGACGGCGTTGGCGCCGTCCATCCTCGCCGCCTCGTCGGGCTCCTCGGACAGGGAGGTCAGTCCGGCGAGCAGGATCAGCACCACCATGGGGGTCCACTGCCACACGTCCATGAAGATGGTGGTGCCCAGCGCGGTGTCCTGGCCGGAGAGCCACGGCTGGGCGGGGATGCCCACCAGGGCGAGCAGCTGGTTGACGAAGCCGATGTTGGGGTCGAAGATCAGCCGCCACATCATGCCGACAGCCACCGGGGTGGCGACGAGCGGCATCAGGATGGCCACGCGGACCCATTTTTCGCCGCGGAAAGGGCGCCACAGCAGGAGCGCGATCCCCATGCCCAGAACCACTTCACACATGAGGGCGACGCCGGTAAAGGACAGCGTGCGTCCGACGGCGGGCCAGAAGCGTTCGGCATCGGAGAGGACCGTGAGGTAGTTCTGCAGGCCGACGAACTCGGATGCCGCGCGGACGGATCCCTGCGAATCCGTGAGGCTTAGGTACAGCGTCCAGGCCAGGGGGAAGACGATCAGGACGCCCACGAAGATCATGGCGGGTGCCGCGAAGAGCCACTTGCGGTGCCGGTTGGCCCAGGAGGAGAAGTTCTCACGCGCAGCGGGCGCACGGTTGGCGCTTCGGGGAGGCGCGCTGCGGGGAGTGGTCAGTACAGACATGGTTCACCTAAGGAGTCGGGGGTGAAGTGATGCGGTGGCCGCAGCGCGACGGCGGCAGGCCGGCGTCGCGCTGCGGTTTGCCGTTATTTCTTTTCGCTGTCCAGGAACTTCTGGAAGGCATCATTCGCCGTGTCGGCGGCGGCCGAAGCGTCAGCTCCGGTGATGGTGGAAACGATCGGTCCACCCACGATTTCTCGGGCCTTGCCTACCGTGACAACCTCGGGACGGTCATGGCCCACACCGGCCTTGGCGCTGGCTGCGATAGCCTCGGCCAGATCCTTGGGGTAAGTGGAGGTACCGGCGGGGTCAGCCCAGACCGAGGCGCGGGGGCCGGGGACGCCGGCCTCCTGTGCAGCCAGGGTGCGTTCCTTGCTGGTGGCCCACTGGATGAACTTCCAGGCGTTGTCCTGGTTGCTCGAGGCCTGGTTGACGGCCAGGCCCCACGACGGGATGTTGTACGGCTTGGAGCCAGCCGGTCCGGCGGGAAGCGCGGCGAAGCCAACGGTGTCCGCGACCTTCGACTTGGCCGGGTCCGTCGCGTTCTTGTAGAGCGAGTCCGCCTCGGTGTAGAAGGCGGCCTTGCCCTGGGTGAAGATTGCCATGGCCTCGGGCCAGCTCATGTCCGTGCTGACGTTCTTGGGGCCGTAGTTCTTGATCAGGCCGCCGTAGTAGGCGTAGGCCTTCTTGGCGGCGTCGCTGCCGACGGCGGACTTGCCGCTGGCGTCGGTGAAGTCACCGCCGAAGCTGTACAGGAAGCTGGAGAACTGGGTCACGGCGGCGGATTTGCCGGTACGTGCCACGAAGCCCGCGGTGTCCGGGGAGGCGGCCGCGATGCTCTTGGCCGCCGCTTCGAGCTCCTCCATGGTCTTGGGAACCTCAAGGCCGGCGGCCTTCAGCAGGTCCTTGCGGTAGTACAGCACTTCGCGCTCGGTGATGATCGGGACGCCGACGACCTTGCCGTCTGCGCTGGTGGCCTTGACCGGGCCCTCCTGGTAGTCCTTCCAATCCCAGGTGGCGTCTTGGGAGACCTTGTTCGTCAGGTCCGCGAGGTAGCCGTTCTTGGCGAATGCCTTACCCTCCTGGAGCGGGCGGTACATCATGACGTCGATCTCGTCGCTGCCTGCGTTGAGCTTGACGTTGTACTGGTCCGAGAGCTGGTCTTCGCCGAGCTGGGTGAGTTCGACCTTGAGTCCAGTGGACTTCTCGAATTCCGGGATGGCCGCCTTGATTCCCTCGGTCCACACGTGGTTGGCGAGGGTGACCCGGACGGTTCCTGCTGCCTTGGCGTCGCTGCTGCCGCTGCCGCCACCGCAGGCAGTCAGCCCCAGCGACAGGGCCGCGGCAACGGCCGCATACTTCACAATTGAACGCCGCTTCATTACGACTCCTTTGGGTCTTAGGGCTGGCGAAAACGTCCAGCCGTCCGCAAATGCATCTTTACATCTGCTCTGGAAGAGAGCTTAGGTAAATAAAGCAGACTTAATCAACCCCTTGGAGGTTATCGGTATGATTTATTTATGAAACCTCCAAAGGCGGAGCCCTCTGCGGACCTGCACTCGGCGCTCGTGCAGAGCCTTGGCCTTGCAATCACAGACGGCACGCTCGCGGCACACACCATCCTGCGGCTCGACGAGCTGGAGTCGAAGCACAAGGTGTCCCGTTCAGTGGTCAGGGAAGCCACCCGTGTGCTCTGCTCCATGGGGATGCTCGAGTCCCGGAGGCGGCTCGGCACGGTGGTGCAGGCCGAGGACCACTGGAATCTCTTTGATCCCCAAGTGATCCGGTGGCGCCTGGCCTCCTCCGGCAGGCTCGAACAGCTGCGGGCACTGAACGAATTGCGGGGCGCCGTGGAGCCGCAGGCGGCCAGGCTCGCTGCCAGCCGTGTCACTCTCGATGCGGGAAGCGAGCTTGTCTCGCAGGCGGCGCGGCTGTGGGCCGCCGGCCAGCGCGGAGACCACGATGAGTTCCTGCGGTTGGACATCGAATTTCACGCCTCGATCCTCAAGGCCTCGGGTAACCCGATGTTTTCCCAGCTCCACAATCTGGTCAGGGAAGTCCTGACCGGGCGCACCGAGCATGGCCTGATGCCGCACCTTCCCCACCACGAAGCCCTGCAGCTGCATGTTGACGTTGCCAGCGCCATCCAGCGGGGCGAAGCGGCCGATGCCCATGCCGCCATGAGCAGGATCGTCGAACAGTCCACTGAGGAAATGGCTGACATTTGGTCAGAACACCAGGCTGGCGAGGCAAAGCGTCCGGGACCAGCCCCAGGGCCCGTCCGGTAGCGGACATTCCGGGACGCAGGCGCAGTAGCGCCCTCTCCGCGGTGACGGACAGCAATAGCAGGGAGGCCGACGCGCGGCTGTCTACTGCCGCCGTCGCACCCCCCTTTTCGGTGGTTCGGAATCGCCTAGCGGCCGCCCTCGAGCTTTCGGCCGCGCTGTTCCTGCGCCATTGGCCCATAGGGGTAAACGCCGACGCGCGGCTGGCTGGCCTCCGTCAGTTCCTGGATTTCCTCCTGCGTCAGCTTCAGATTCGCCGCCGCCAGGTTGTCCGCAAGCTGCTCCGTGGTCCGTGCTCCCAGTATCACGGACGTCACGGCCGGACGGTCCGCCAGCCAGGCCAGCGCCACCTGCGAAGGGCTCACGCCATGGCGCCCGGCGATTTCCTCCACTTCCTCGACGACCTCCCAGGTACGGGGATCGGCGTTCCGCGCCTTCCACGCCTCCATGCCGCGCTTGGGATTTTCGCCCAGACGGGTTGCTCCTACGGGCGGCTGGTCGCGCTTGTACTTGCCCGAGAGCCACCCCCCGCCCAGCGGTGACCACGGCAGCAGGCCTATCTTGGCATCCAGCGATGCCGGGACGATTTCCGATTCGATCTCCCGAACCAGCAGGCTGTACTGCGGCTGGAGGGTCACGGGCGCGCTCCAGCCGTGGGCTTTGGCGACGTGGACGGCTTTGGTCAGCTGCCAGCCCAGGAAGTTGGAGAAACCGTAGTAGGCGATCTTCCCGCTGCTCACGGCATTATGCAGGAACCGGAGCGTTTCCTCGAGCGGAGTGACGGGGTCCCACGCGTGCATCTGATAAAGGTCAACCTGCTCCACGCCCAGGCGGCGCAGCGAGTCATCCAGGGCGCGGGTCAGGTGCCGGCGCGAGGTCCCGACGTCGTTGGGAGCCTGGCCCATCGGGAAGCGGCCTTTGGTGGCGAGGACAGCCCGGTCCTTAACTTCCGGCCGTTTGGCCAGCCACCGGCCGATGATTTCCTCGGATGCCCCTGAGCTGTAGACATCGGCGGTGTCGATGAAGTTGCCGCCGGCGGCGAAGTAGTCATCCAGGATGGCGTGCGACGCCTCTTCGGTGGCCTCGGCCCCGAAAGTCATGGTGCCCAGTGCGTAGTTGGACACCACGGCCCCGCTGTTTCCCAGTGTGCGGTATTGCATACGTCTCCTCAGTCCTTCAGTCTTCGGTGGGCGTGGTGCGGTTGGAATGGTAATCCCGCCAGCTATGCTCCGGCGAGAACCCCAGGAGGCGCCGCGCCTTGTCGATGGAGAGCATGGTTTCATGCTCGCCGAGCTCCTTGGTCACGCGGACGTCCGGGAAGACCTCTGCGGCGAGGCCTGCACTGGACCGGCCCATCACCGTGTCCGCCGCGGCGATGATGAAGGCCTCGAACCCGGGCTTGCCGTTCTCCAGTGCACGCACCACTGCCTGCGCGCCGTCGCGGCCGTCGATGTAGCCCCAGAGGTTCCACTTCCGGAGCATCGCGTCAGCATCGAAGGACGGGAATTTCTCATAGTCTCCCGGATCCATGACATTGGAGAACCTCAGCCCGACGATGCTCAGCTCCGGGTCCCATCGCGTCAGCTGGATGGCCATCTGTTCTTCCAGGTGCTTCACCAGCGAGTACGTGCTTTCCGGCCGGGCCGGGTATTCCTCATCCACCGGGATGTAGGGAGGGTCGACGTCGAACGGCAGTCCCAGCACCGTCTCACTGGACGCGTACACAATTTTCCTGATCCCTGCCCTGCGGGCGGACTGGAAGATGTTGTAGGTGGACAGCATGTTGTTCTCGAACGTGGCGGCGTCGGGGATGATGCCGGGGGCGGGAATGGCGCCGAGGTGCACGATCGCGTCGAACCCGCTGTGCCGGTCATCCAGGCCGAGAATCACATCCAGCACCTGCCCGTAGTCGCGCAGGTCAACCACGGCCAGGGCGGCGCTCCGCTCCCCTGCACGGTCCAGGTTCAGCACCTCGTGGCCGTCCCCAGTAAGCCGGCGCAGCACGCTCCGGCCCAGCTTTCCGCTTCCGCCGGTAACTGCAATTCTCATCGGGACTCCTCAGGATTTGTTGGGCATGTGGCCGCTTCATTCCAGACTAGGGGCGCCGGACCGCGCCCGCAGCCTTTCTGGCAGGCCCTGTCAGTCCTAGGAACGGGCCTCCCCTGCGGCGTCCCGGGGCGGGGCATTGATTTCCCTGGGCGGGGCAGTGGATTCCCGGATGACCAGCCGGGTGGCCAGCTCCACCCGGCGCGAGTCCAGAACATCGCCACGCGCCTGCCGCAAGACAAAACGCAGGGCGGCACGCCCCATCTCCTGCAGCGGCTGCGACACCGAGGTCAGCGGAGGTACCGATTCCTCGGCCTGATAGGTTCCGTCGAAGCCCACCAGGCTCGTCCTCCGGTATGCGGAGGCCCTGCCGCCGTGCCTCGGCGAGGACACCCAGCGCCATGCTGTCACTCGCCGCGAAGATTGCGGTAGGCCGGCTCTCCAGCTTGAGCAGCGCCTTCATGCCGCGAACTCCGTGCTCTGGCCGGAAGATGCCAGGAATGATGTACTGCTTCCTCGACCGTCACCCCTTGCGCCATCAGCGCCGCCATATAGCCGTGCAGCCGCGCCTGGCTGCATTCAGCCGTTTCCGGCCCGCCCAGGTAGGCAATCCGGCGATGCCCCAGCTCAAGGAGGTGGGCGGTGGCAGCCTTGCCGCCGGCCCAGTTGCTGGCCCCGACGCTGACGACGTCCCCCCGGCGGCGGGTTGAGGGGATCGATCGCCACAACGGGAATGCGGCGCCGGTGCAAGGCGTCCATCTGGCGGCCCCAAAGGCGGAGGTCACCACGATCATGCCGCTGCGCCCTTCATCGAGCATCCGCTGCGCCCGCCTGGCGGACGTCCCCCACCCGACCCGGCGTCGGTGTGGCGCGCATGAATCGCCCGGATCCCCTGGACGAATTAGGTCCCGTTCATCATGCACGAGTTAGTTTGCTTTGGATACCAAATGGCTGGCTTGTGGTGTCACCGTCAGAATTGCGTGCTTCATTGTGTGCTCACAGAGCCCGCTGGTGCCAGCATTAAAATTCCAATCGCCGGGGATCGTTGACGCCGAGGGAGTTCCCAAAATGCGTCCTGTCGGGCTGACGGTCAGGGGCGGATAATTGGACACACGGGAGCCGTAACGGACAACGGAGGACACCATGCGGGTGGGATCTATCATCGGAACACTCTTGATCATCTGGCTGATCATCGGAGCCGTTGCTGCAGCACAGCGGGGTTACTTCGGCGGCGTTCCGGACTCCTGTGCCCAAGCCGGCACGGTGGCCGTGACAATAGTCGCCGGCCCGTTGAACTACACGGGACTCAACCCGAAGGTAGCCTGCGATATCCCTCAGCCGTCCCAGTAGACCGGCACCAGGGCGCTGGCCTGGCCGGCCCTTGGCTAGGCGTTGGCCAGTGCGGGCTCCGTCGGTTCCTGATGCCGGTGCCCCTTGGGCTTGCCGAACCTCAGGTACAGCGACGGAACCACGAACAGATTGAGCAGCGTCGAGGTCACCAGCCCGCCCAGGATCACCAGCGCCATGGGATGCTCGATCTCGTGGCCCGGAATGTTTCCCAGGACCACCAGCGGAACGAGCGCAAGCCCGGTGGCCAGTGTGGTCATCAGGATCGGCGAGAGCCGTTCCCCGGCGCCGCGCAGCACCAGCTCACGGCCGAACTTCATGCCCTCGTATTTCTCCAGGTGCTGGCAGTGGTTGATGAGCAGGATGCCGTTCCTTGCGGCGATGCCCATGACGGTCAGGAAGCCCACAATGGAGCCCAGCGACAGCACGCCTCCGCCGAGGAAGGCGGCGAACACACCGCCCACAAGGGCGATTGGCAGAGTGAGTATGACCAGTGTGGCCAGCCGCCAGCTTCCGAACGCGACCTGCAGGAGAAGGTAGATCACAGCCAGGGCCGCCAGGGCCAGGGTCAGGAGCACCCGGGTGGCCTCTTGCCGCTCCTCGAACTCGCCCTTGATTTCCGTATGGAAGCCCGGTGGAAGTTCCACCTGGGCGAGGCCCTGTTCCATCGCGGCGACCACAGTGCCCAGTGCCCCGTCCTTCACGTTGGCCTCGATGTCGATGCGCCGGGAGTGTTTATCACGCTCGATCACGTTCGGCGTGGGCTTCATCGTGATGTCCGCAACGTCGGCGAGGCGGATTTTTTGCCCGCTGGGGGTATCGATCGGCAGGTTCCGGATGCTGGTGATGTCGGAGCGGATACTCACGGGGCTCCATACGCGGACGTCGTAGGTCTTTCCGCCACGGTAGAGGTCACCCACTTCTTCACTGGCTACCAGCGTTGCCGCCGCCCGCCGGACGTCACCAGGTTTCAGCCCGTATTTCTGGGCGGTGGTCAGGTCTACCTCGACGTTGATCTGCGGCACGTCCACCTGCAGCGCCGTGTGCACGTCCACGGCGCCCTCGGTTCTGTCGAATATCCCTTGGATTTCCGCGGCTTTCTTGCGGAGGAGCGTCAGGTCGTCCCCGTAGAGGCGTACTACGACGGCGTTGCTGGCGCCGGTGAGAACCTCGCGGATCCTCTCCTTCAAGTAGGTCTGAACATCGCGGTGGATGCCGGGGTAGCCTTCCACCACTTCCTTGACGCTGGCGAGCGTTGCGTTATAGTCCGCGGCGGGGTCGATGCTGATCCAGTTTTCCCCAAAGTTGACGCCCACCACCTCATCGGCCGCGAAGGCCTGGCCGATGTGGGAGCCGCAGTTGCGCACCCCCTTGATGGTCAGGAGTTCTGCGCAGGCCTTCTGGCTGACCCGGTATTCCTCCTCCACGGATGTGCCGGGCTGTGTCACCCAGTGCATCAGGAAATCCCGTTCCTTGAAGTCAGGCAAAAGGGACTGCCCGAGCAAAGGCGCTGTGAGGGCACCGACCGCCGCCATGGCGCCGAAGACCAGGTATCCCGCTCGCGGACGCCGGACGATTTTGCCCAGGATCCAGCGGTAGCCGCGTTTGAGCACCCGCACAAGGGGCGGCTCCTGTTCCTTGAGCGGCACGTTGCGCATGAAGATCAGCGCCAGCGCCGGCGTAACCGTCAGGGCCACGAGCATGGATGCCAGCACCGCCAGTGTGTAGGAAACGGCCAGCGGTCTGAAGAAGGCACCCGTGAGTCCTTGGAGGAAGAAGATCGGTACCGCGGCGGCGATGATGATCAAAGTGGCGTAGATGATCGGTCCGCGGACCTCCAGCGAGGCCTCCAGCACCACGGAGGACGTGGACCGGGTTCCGCCCCCGGCCCGGTGCTGCCTCAACCTGCGGATGATGTTTTCGACGTCGATGATGGCGTCATCGACCACGACGCCGACGGCTATCACGAGTCCGGCCAGGACCATGGTGTTGACCGAGCTGCCGGTGAGATAGAGGACAGACGCCGCAGTCACGAGCGACAACGGGATGGCGATCAGGCTGATGAGGGCTGTCCGCCATTGGAAGAGGAAAGCTCCCAGCACCAGGACCACAAGGATGCAGCCGAGAAGGAGGGCGCGGCTGAGGTTGTCCAGGGACTCCTCAATGAAGCTGGCCGGCCGGAAAATCTCGGTATCGACCGTGATTCCGCTGAGTCCCGGCTGCATCTGCTGCAGCGCCTCCTCCACGCCCCTGGTGACCTCCAGTGTGTTGCCCCAGGGGAGCTTTTCTACGATGAGCATCAGACCCTCGCCCTGATTGATCACGGCGTCGCCGATGAGGGGCTGGTGGTCTTCCACCACGCTGGCAACATCGCCCAGGCGCAGCGGCGTGCCGTTCCGCTCCTCGATGGTGATCTCGGCGAGGTCTTTGGCCGTCGTGATGGGCAGCACGTGCCGGACCCCGAGCCGCTGGTTCGGTGTCCCGATGAAGCCGCCGGTGCCTACGACCGCACCCGGCGAGTATTTGAGCAGACCTGCGTCCAGCGCATCGGCGGTGACTTCCATAACCTGGTTCAGCGTGACGCCCTTGGCCTGCATCTTGTCCGGGATGACCTGCACCTGGAGCATTTCCTTTCGCTGACCCCAGATGGCCACATTCGCCACGCCCGGCACCCTCAGCAGGTGCGCGCGGATCTTCCAGTAGCTGATCATGGACATCTCAATCAGCGAGCGTTCATCCGATGTCAGGCCGATTTTCATGACCCGGCTGGTGGACGAGAGCGGCTGCAGCATCACCGGCGGTGCAGCCCAGGTGGGCAGCGTGGGTGTGACAGTCGCTATCCGTTCAGAGACGAGCTGGCGAGCCCTGATCAGGTCCGTGCCCGGCTCAAAAATGAGCACGATCGATGACAGCTGGGGCACTGACTTGGACCGCAGGTCCTCCAAGCGTTCGACGCCGTTCAGGGCATCTTCGAGCGGAACGGTCACCAACTGCTCCACTTCCGAAGCGGTCAGGCCAATGCAGATCGTCTGGATTTCGACCTTGGGCGGCGCAAATTCGGGAAAGACGTCCACGGAGGCTGTGCTGAGCTGGACGCCCCCGAACGCCATCATTCCTACGGCGATGGCCACCACCAGGGCCCGGAATTTCAGGCTGAACCCGACAATGCGGCGCATGTCAGTGCGCCGTGTTGAATTCGGCGCCGAACAGTTCCGCGGCGCCTACGGTGACAACGTCAGTTCCGGCTGCCGGGCCGGACCGGAGCCGGGCCACGTCGCCCGTAATCCGGTCCACCGTGACGGCTGCCCGGATGTACACGCGAGGTTCGGGATTGGTGTAGACCCAGGTCCCGCCGGAGGCATCATAGATCAATGCCCCGTAGGGGATCTGAAGGTCGCTGCCCGAGCCCTTCGTAACCTTCGCCGTCACCATGCCGAGCCGCTCCACGGCCTTGTCCGTCAGCGTCAGCCGGCTCCGGTCCGGGCCTGCCTGCACCTTGGTGGCCGCGGCCACCCCCTTCGTTGAGGCCCCAGACTTCACTTCGGCGCATCCTGCAAGTCCCACCGACACCATTGGCCAGGCCAGGACGAGATATAGACCCCAGACCAAGCCCCTAACGCCACCATTGCTTTTCATGACAATTCCGACCTCTCTTGCAGAACCGGTCCGTTGTTTATCACCAATGAGCTCCCCCAGTCCGTGTTGGCGGCCGGACCAAAGCGAAGGAACAGGATCGGCAGGATATAGAGGCTGAGGAGGGCCGAGGTGATGAGGCCACCCCAAACGATCAGTGCCAGCGGAAGCAGGATTCCCGCACCAACGGGCCCGCCCAGCAGTACCAGCGGCAAAAGCGCCAGGCCAGTAATGACTGCCGTCAATATTGTCGGCTGGAGTCGTTCGAACGCCGCCCGCTTCATGTGAAGCGCCGGCGGCGCCGACGGCGCCTGGGTTTGCAAGGACTGGTAGGTGCCCATCAGCATGACCACATCCCGGATTGCAAAGGCAAGAACGGCGGCCAGCGCCACCAGCATATACACCGAGCCGAAGCCACCCGCCAGGTCAGCCGCGATGACACCGCCGGACAAGGCGACCGGCAGCAGCACGAAGACCAGCGCTGCGAGCCGCCAGCTGCCAAGGACCGTCAGCAGCAAAATCAGGATGCCGACCGCCGCTGCCGCCGCCAGCCACCAGGTGAGTGCGCCGGCGGCCTGCTGTTCACCGTATTGCGGCGGAATCTCGGCGTGGTATTCCACCGGGAATTGCAGTCCTCTGATGGCGGCCTGGACCTCCTCGGTAACGTCGCCAAGGTTCCGGCCTTGAATATCGGCTACTACGTCCACCCGCCTTGACGTGTCGTCGTGGTGGATAACCGTCTGGTTCGGGCGGAGGGTGACCTTTGCAACGTCGCCCAGCCGAACATGCCCGCCTGCAGGCTTGTTGACCACCATGTCAGTGACGCTGGTCAGGCTGTTGCGCGTGGGCTGCGTACCCTTAACGATGACCTGGAACACTTTCTGGTTCTCGAACAGGTAGCCGACTTCAATGCCTTGGAGGACGGTGGCCGCCGCCCGTCTGACGTCGCCGGGCTTGATGCCTTCCTTTTTAGCGGCCGCCAGGTCCACCTCGATCTCGGCAACGGGCTGATCAACCGTGACATCCACGCGCGGGTCCACGATGCCGTCCGTGCCTGCCAGGATCTGGCGGATTTCGTCGGCCTTCTGGCGGAGAATCTCCAAGTCATCCCCGTAAACGCGCACCTTGAACTGGCGTTCGTCGGCCTGGCTGGCTGCGGAAACCTGCTGCTCCGGGTACGTGGTGACCTCGGCGGACAGGCCTGGATAGCCGTCCACAATCCCTCTGACGTCGGACCGGACCCTGGTGAAATTCGCACCTTCATCCATGGTCACCCAGAGCTCACCTGAACTAACATTCGATGAATTGTCCGACGTGATGGCCCTTCCTACATGGCCACCCACTGCGGAGACGCCTCGAACTGACCTCAGCTCTTCACTGGCGTTGGACATCACCCTGTTCATGACATCGGCGCCTGTGCCTGCGGCCGCTTCCCACTGAACGAGGATGGTGCGGCCAGGGACGGAAGCGACAATCGGCAGCTCCCTTGTGATCCCGGGAACGATCGCAATGACGGCGATGGCCATCACCGCCGCCGTTATCGCGACGACGGGAGCAAGGCCGTCGGTGAAGGACCGCGTGGACCGGCGATATCCGAGCTTCACCTTGCGGACAAACGGCAGGCTTCGCTTCTGCCTCTGGTGGCCGCGCAACAGCAGGCTAGCCAAGGCGGGCGTGACCGTCAGGGCGACGAGCATCGCAACCGCCGTGGCCAGCAGATAGGCCAGAACCAGGGGCTTCAGGAACGCCCCCTCGACCCCGGGAACGAACAGTGCCGGCGCCAGCGCCAGCAACGCGGCCAGGGCGGCGAAGAGGACGGGAACACGCGAACGCTGCAGCCCGTGAGCGAGCACGCCTTCCCGCGCCGCCTTGTCATTCGCAGCTTCCATTCGGAAGCTGTGGAGATCCGTAATAACATCCCCGATGACAACCAACAGGGCCAGGATCAGGCCGGCAAAAGCCATTGTATTGAGCACCGCACCCTGGACCTGCAGCACCAGTGCTGCAGCCATGGAGGCCACGGAGGTAGCAACAAACCCCAGAAGGGCATAGCGCCAGGACCTGAAGGCCAGTCCGATCGCGGCGGTCACCACCAGCAGGCTCACCAGCAGCGCCACGCCGAGATGGCTGACCGCGGCGTCAACGAAGGACGACGGGCGGAAAACTGTTGTGTCCACGGTGATACCCGTAAGACCCGGCTGAAGATCCTGAATGGTCTCTTCAATGTGCCGGGTGACTTCCATAACGCTCGTGTCCGGGAACTTTTCGATCACCAGCAACAGGCCGGGCGTCTTCCCCGTGACGGCATCGCCGATCAGGGGCTGGTGGTCCTCGATCAGAGTCGCGACATCGGCCAGAACAAGCGACGTATCTGCCGCGCCCTCGATGCTGACTTTGCCGAGGTCTGCGGGAGTCCGGATCGGAAGGACGTGCTGGATACCGATCCGCTGATTCGCCGACTCCAGGAATCCACCGGTGCCCGGCGTAGAGGCTTTCAGGAAGCTGAGCGGCGATACCCACACTGCATTGCCGGCCGTCTCAATCACCTGGTTGAGCGTCACGTTCTTTGCACGGAGATTTGCCGGATCCACTTGGACCTGCAGCTGCTGTTCGCGCTGACCGAAGATGGAGACGTTGGCTACCCCTGGAACCCCCATGAGCGCCGGTTTGATGTTCCAGCGGGCCAACACGGACATGTCCATTGGCGAGACCTTGTCCGAAGTGAGCTGGACCATCATGACGCGGCTCGTCGAGGACAGCGGCTGCATCAGCACCGGAGGAGCCGAGACATTCGGCAGGGCGGATGCCTGCGTCAGACGCTCCGCCACAAGCTGCCGTGCCCGGAAGATATCCGTGCCGGGTTCAAACACCATCTCAATCGATGACAGGCCCGGAACCGACGTGGAACGTATCTCATCCAGCCATGCAACCCCGTTGAGCAGGTTAGCCTCCATGGGCGAGGTGATGAGTTGTTCGACTTCCACGGCGGACAGCCCCAGTGCTTCTGTTTGAATTTCCACATGTGGCGGAGCAAATTCGGGAAGATTATCCACTGGCATCGACGGCAGGCTCGTTAGCCCGATCCCCAAAATGCCGGCCGCAGCGGCCAAAACGATTAAACGGAATTTAAGACTCCAGCGGACAAGCCAACCGGTCATATCCTCAGCCCCTGTCGCCATCGGCTCCGGCGGCGATGCCCTTGCCGATTACAGCTGCGCCTTATTCAGGAACGTCCGCATCGGCGTCGCTGCGAACGAATGCCGGGTCGCCTCCCTCACCCCTGCGCGTCCGCCGATTCCGCGGCGGACGCCGCTCAAAATGGCGACCGAGGCGGATCGGTGTCCAAGCCAGGAGTCGCTGACTCATGCTTACAGCCGGACCTTGGAAAAACCTTGGCGGTCCGAGGCATCCCTGCCCCTAAAGGTTCCCCAGATATCGGACTACCCACTTGCACGTCTACCTATAGTTGATATCGGAACCACAGAACGCCCGCGCCCACCTCTTCGAAATGGACTGCTGACATGGCTTACATCACCGTTGGAACCAAGAACACCACAGACATCGAGCTCTACTACGAAGACCATGGATCGGGCCAGGCCGTCGTCCTGATCCACGGCTACCCGCTGGACGGATCCTCCTGGGAGAAGCAGACCACGGCACTGCTTGCCGCCGGCTACCGGGTCATCACCTATGACCGCCGCGGCTTCGGGCAATCCAGCAAGACCACCGAAGGCTACGACTACGACACCTTCGCCGGAGACCTCAACACTCTCCTGAACACCCTCGATCTGAACGACGCCGTGCTGGTGGGATTCTCCATGGGCACCGGCGAGGTGGGGCGGTACCTTGGCACCTACGGCTCAGCCCGCGTTGCTAAGGCTGTGTTCATAGGCTCGCTGGAGCCCTACCTGCTGCAGGCCGAGGACAACCCAGGCGGCGTTCCACAGTCCGTATTCGACGGCCTCACCGAAGCCGTCACCGCTGACCGCTACGCGTTCTTCACCGAGTTCTTCAAGAACTTCTACAACAGCGAAACCTTCCTGGGCACACCGCGCCTGAGCCAGGAGGCCGTCAACGCCAGCTGGCATCTGGCCGCCGGAGCGGGTGCCACAGCCTCAGTGGCAGCTCAGCAAACCTGGCTGACGGATTTCCGCGCGGACATCCCCAAGATCGACGTCCCGTCGCTCATTTTGCACGGAACCGCTGACAACATCCTTCCGATTGACTCCACCGGGCGGCTTTTCGCCAAGGCGCTGCCCAGCGCCGAATATGTGGAGATCGACGGCGCCCCGCACGGCATGCTCTGGACGCACGCCGCCGAGGTCAACGACGCCCTGCTCGGCTTCCTCGGCAGGTAACATTCCGGCCGGCGACGCCCGTTCGGTGCGAGACGCCGATCCCGTGGATCAGACCGTCCGCCTCGGCTCCGGAAGAAACCGGACTATTTGGTCTTGCCCGGCAAAGCGTGCCTGAAGACCAGCGCCCAGGAGGAGCCAACCTGCTTGAGCAAGGGGCCGGTGGTGTAGGCGAGGCCGTAGCGCTGGCAGATCTCCCGAACCTTGGGTGCCACCTCGGCATAACGGTTGGACGGAAGGTCCGGGAAGAGGTGGTGCTCGATCTGGTGGGACAGGTTTCCGGTCATCAGGTGCATGAACTTGGATCCGGAGATGTTGGCCGAGCCGATCATCTGCCGGACGTACCAGTCCCCGCGGGTCTCCCCTTCCACCATGTCCTCGGTAAAGGTTTCGGCACCGTCGGGGAAGTGGCCGCAGAAGATCACTGCGTGCGCCCAGACGTTGCGCACGGCATTGGCCGTCAGGGTCCCGTAGAGGGCCTGCTTACCGGAGCCGGTGAGCATGGCAACTGCCGGAGTGGCTGCGTAGTCCTTGGTGAACTGCTTGAGGGCCTTGCGTCCCAGTGCCTTGAGGTCCTTGACCAGCGCAGCCTTGGTTTTTTTGCCCTCCTGGTAGTCGGCGAGCTCCAGATCGTAGATGGCGATTCCCCATTCGAAGATGGGCGCCAGGATCGCGTTGTAGAGGGGGTTGCCCAGGTTGAAGGGCTTCCACGGCTGCTCCGCGTCCATGCGCAGCAGGTTGTATCCGACGTCGTTGTCCCTGCCCACCACGTTGGTCCAGCGGTGGTGGAGATCGTTGTGGGTGTGCTGCCAGGAGCGTGCCGGGGTGACGAAGTCCCACTCCCAGGTGGTGGAGTGGATGTCCGGGTCGCGCATCCAGTCCCACTGGCCGTGCAGGATGTTGTGCCCGAGCTCCATGTTTTCCAGGATCTTCGCGAAGCTCAGCAGCGTGGTGCCGGTGACCCACGCGGCCTTGTTCTTACTCACCATGAGGGCTGCGCGGCCGGAGATCTCAAGGCCACGCTGGATCTTGATCATGCGCCGGATATAGGCGGCGTCGGAGGCACCCCGCTTGGCGAGGATATCGTCACGGATGGCATCAAGTTCCAGGGCCAGCTCGGCCACCTGCTCGTCCGAGAGGTGCGCGGCGGCAGGCGGACGGACCAGCGGGCTGCCCGTAGCGGCCAGGGCGCCGGGCCGCGTCTTCGCGACCACCTGCTCCTTGTCGCGTGGCGGCCTGGTGTCGGTGTCGGTTGCTTCGGTGTTGGTGATTGCTGACATGCGGAGTTGCTCCTCAGAGTTCGAGGTTGACGGGTCCGGCTGCTGCCGAGACACACGTTTGGATGAGTTGGCCGGGTTCGCCGTGGACCTCGCCGGTGCGGAGGTCACGGACATGCCCGGCACGCAGCGGCGTGAGGCAGCTGTGGCAGATGCCCATGCGGCAGCCGCTCGGCATGAGTACACCGGCATCTTCGCCGACGTCGAGCAGCGGGGTATCGCCGTCGGCTTCGACTTCGCGGTCGGAGGACTCAAAGGTGACCAGTCCGCCGTCGTGCCCGGCCCCGCCGGCGAGGGTGGTATTGAACCGCTCAATCATGAGGCTGCCCTGATCGGACCACAGCGCAACGGCCGACCCGGCGTCTTCCGCCTTGATGGCTGCCTCCCACAGCGCCTCGGCCTCGTCCAGGAAGCCCTCGGGCCCGCATGCGTACGCGGCACGCTTCATCCAGTCGGGGCAGATCCGTTCCAGCTCGGCGGAGGAGCTGAAATCCAGCCGGCCCTGTTCGCCCGTAAACCAGTGCGTGACGCGGAAGTTGGGGAACTGGTCAGCGAGCTCTGCCAGTTCTTCGCGGAAGATGCTGTCCTGTGGGGTGCGGGCGGAGTGGATAAGGACGACGTCGGCATCCGGGCGGCGCGGCACCAGCGTGCGGATCATGGACATCACCGGAGTGATGCCGCTGCCGGCGGTGAGCATCAGCAGCGAACGGGGGTGCTCGGGCAGGACGAAATCGCCCTGCGGCGGCGCCAGAAAGAGAACGTCGCCGGGGCGCGTGGTGCGCACCAGCGCGCCGGATACGGCACCGACGTCGGTCACGGTGATTGCCGGATCCGTTCCGGCGGGAGCGCTCAGCGAGTACGAGCGCCAGTGGCGGACCCCGTCCAGTTCGACGCCGATGCGGGCCCACTGGCCTGCCAGGTGGGCCTGCCATCCGCGGCCGGGACGGAAGTAAATAGTGGCTGACTGGGCCGTCTCCTGGACCACACGTGTCACCACGCCCCGCAGCTGGCGCGCCGAGAAGACGGGGTTGAACAGCGCCAGAATGTCTTCGGGAGCCAATGGAGTGGTCAGGACTGAGGCCAGCCGACGTAGACGGATCATGTCATTAACCTTAAGGCGGCACGAGCCATATTTTCTTCTCCTCGTCACATGACCGTTGATACGGACACGCAATGTTGGTGGACGCAAGGCCCCCAAGCCGCTAGAAGTTCCAACGTCTTCAACCAAAGGTTGGTTCCCCTTGAACAGGTTTACCTAGTCTAAGCAGTTCGTGGCAAATCGCCGAGCCGACCGGTGGAACGGCCTGGCCCCAGGACAATTGCCAAGCCGGCAAAAACGGGGATGCCCTGCTGCAGGCGGTGGGATCGTGTACTGGCCGGGCCATGAGCGCCTAGACCTGGCAAACGGGCATCCAGCCGATGGCCGGCGCAATGTGCCGGGCAATGTTTCCCAGCAGTTTGGCATTGAAGTCCACGCCCAGCTGGTTGGGGACGGTGAGCAGAAGGGTGTCAGCCGCCTGGACTGCAGCGTCCGCGGCTAGCTGCCCGGCAAGGGCATCCGGCGCACCCACATAACTCTTGCCAAAGCGCGCGGTGAGGCCGTCAATTCTTCCCACCTGGTCGCGGCCCTCCCGCAGGGCACTGCCGCCGAAGTAACCCTGGTCCTCCTCATCGGCAATCGGCAGGACGCTCCGGCTCACCGAGACCCTCGGCTGGTGCGTGTGTCCGGCGGCTGCCCAGGCCTGCCGGAACAGGGCAATCTGCTCGGCCTGGAGTTCGTCAAACGGCACACCGGTGTCCTCGGTGAGCAGGGTGGAGCTCATCAGGTTCATGCCCAGTTCGCCCGCCCAGACAGCCGTCCTGCGCGTTCCGGCGCCCCACCAGATCCGCTCGTCCAGTCCCGGCGAATGCGGCTGGACCGGCAACAGGCCCGCCGCCCCGCCTGCATAGCGGGGGTCCGCCGGGGCCATTCCGGCGCCGGTGATGGCGCGCCTGAACACCTCGGTGTGCCTGCGTGCCATGTCCGCGGCTGTTTCGCCCTCGGCCGGGACATGGCCGAAGACGGCCGCGCCGTCCCGGGCAGGTTCGGGTGAACCACGGCTGATGCCGAGCTGCAGCCGCCCGCCGCTGATCAGATCTGTGGCGGCGGCCTCCTCGGCCATGTAGAGGGGATTTTCGTACCGCATGTCGATCACGGCGGTGCCCATTTCGATCCTGCTGGTCCTGGCGGCGACGGCAGCCAACAGCGGGAACGGGGAGCCCTGCTGGCGGGCAAAGTGGTGCACGCGGAAGTACGCGCCGTCAACGCCGAGTTCCTCGGCGGCGATGGCCAGGTCGATGCCCTGAAGCAGCGAATCCCGCGCGGTCCGGGTCCGGGATCCCTGGGCCTGGCCCCAGTGGCCAAAGGATAGAAATCCGATGCGCTTCTTAACCGGCATCACCGAAGCATCAGGCGGACGATGATTCGCGCTTGTTGCGGCCTTCGAACTCTTCGTCAAGATCGTTGTGCCGGAACTCCGTTTCCGGGGTGAGGTGCAGTTTGTCTGACATCGCAGGCCTTTCCGTGCCAGGAACCGGGGTGCTGTTCATTCAGCATTTGACTTGCTTCAGAATATCCGCACCCATGCCCTTGAGGAAGCCTCCGGACCGGGACCCCGGAATCCACAGCGGCATCACAGGCACGGCAAGTGCAGCCACGCTCCGGACCCACTCTTCTAACAGGCCGTAACCGCGGCCGGCCCGGCACAACCTCCGGGTCTCCAGAAAAGGGGTTCCATATGGCAAAGATCAACAAGACCACGGCCGGCATCATGTTGGCCGCAGTCATCGGCGGCGGCGCACTGGGCGTCTCCGCAATTCCGGCAATGGCCGCCGACGGAAGCGGCACGACGTCGTCGAGCCCGGCTGCTGCGACCGACGGCTACGGCACGTCCAACGGCGGTGTCCACCAGCAGCACCAGGCCAACGGCAGAACCGAAGGGATTCTCACCGGGGACACTGCCACCAAGGTGGAGGCGGCTGTCAAGGCTGCCCAGCCGGATGCGACCATCGAACGGATGGAGACCGACGCGGACGGCGCCACCTATGAAGCTCACATCACCAAGGCGGAAGGCACACACGCCACCGTCCTGCTGGATGCGGGCTTCACCGTGACGGAAACGCAGGATCAGGGCCGGGGCGGGCCCGGCGGCAACTCAGGAAAGGCTAATCAGGCCCTTCGTAATTAGGCATGGTTGGCGGGTTTCACCCGGTACGGTCGGTGACCGCCTGCACTGAGCAGATTGCGCAACCGGTAGTTGGAGAAGTTCCGGAACCCGCGAGCAATCCGCCGCGTCGTTTCAATGACAGGCGTGGCTGTGCGGAAGAGACGTCAGGGTCTCTTTGAATAGTTAGCGACCAAAGCAAACATTCACAAGAAACCCTGACATGAATAATGCTAGTTGTTGCCCGGGCTGGTGCGCTCGTGCCGATGCCCTTCTCGATGTCGCGGGCATTCACGTCACCGTCGTTGAGAACACTGTCCGTGAGCAAATCATCACAGTTGAAACCGACCAGATCCTTGCCGGCTGTCCGCTCTGTGGTGTGGTTGCGATTGGCCACGGACGCCGCGTTGTTCGCCTCCATGACACGCCCTCCCATGGCCGCCCTGTCCGGCTGGATTGGGCCAAACGGGTGTGGCGGTGCGCCGATCCCGGTTGCCCGGCCGGTACCTTCACTGAGACGCATGCGTTGGCGCCAGCGAAGGCGAAACTGACCACCCGGGCCGTCCTCTGGGCCACGGATGCGCTCTCCCGTTATGACACGTCGGTCTCGGCACTGGCCCACCAGCTCGGAGTCTCCTATACAGTTCTCATTCTTAGCGCAGGCTGCACTGATTCCGAGACCTCAGAGGTCCAAAGTCGGCGGCGCAGCTCCTGGCGTCGATAGCCCGTAATGGGCAGTCCGGTCCTATGTGGCTGACGCAGCCTGGATGGCGGCGCCTACGAGGCCGGCCTCGTTCCTGAGCTTCGCGGGAACGACGGGGTCCTCAGGTTAAGGTGAGGCAGGTATTCGTCGGCTCTTTGGGAGATGCCTCCGCCCACAATGATGAGTTCGGGCGAGAACATGAACTCAAGTTCAGAAAGGTAGCGTTGCAAGCGGACGCTGTATTCTTGCCAGCCCAATCCGTCACGTTCACGGGCGACGGCGGCTGCTCTGGTTTCAGCGTCGTGACCATCGATGGAAATGTGACCGAGCTCGACATTGGGCACTACGTTTCCGTCGAAAATCAGGGCTGATCCGATCCCGGTGCCCAGGGTAATGACCAAAACCGAGCCGCGCGTTCCCTTGCCGGCGCCGTAGCGGGCTTCCGCGAGTCCTGCGGCGTCGGCGTCGTTCAGGACGGCGACTGGACGCCGAATGCGATCGGAGAAACGGGTGCGATGTCGAAATCGATGAAGGTCCTGTCCATGTTTGCCGCTGATCGGGACGTGCAGTGCTGGACGATGCCCGGAAAGGTTACGCCAACGGTTGAATCACATCCTGCTTCGCTTCCTGCGGTGAGTTCGTCCACGAGTTGCCGAACAACATCGCCGACGGATTCTGGATCAGCCGGTTGGGGCGTAGCTCGACGAACGCAGCCCCCAGGATCTCGCCCTTTTCGAGGTTGACGATCCCGCCCTTGACGCCGGTGCCACCGATGCCACCGCCGATGAGATGGCCGGCACTTGTCATGTTTATAGGCATGTGGTTCCGATTCTTTGATTATGCACCGGCCGCCCGCAAGTTATCGCTGCTGTTCTGAGAGTGCCTAAGGCCGACTGGGACATATGTCGACCTTCCCGGGGTCACGTTCGATGATGGGCTCGAGGATTTCGTCGATCTCCTTCAGGAGTACATCCTCTAGCGTCAGCCCGGCTGCCTTCGCGTTTTCCCTGATCTGCTCCGGTTTGGATGCTCCGATGATGGCGGTGGATACGTTCGGGTTTTGAAGCACCCATGCCAGGGCGAGGGTGCCTAGCGGAATTCCTGCGCTTTCTGCCAGGGGCTGAAGCCGCTGGACCCTGGTGAGAACGTCCTCGCACAGCCACTTAGCCATTGTGTCTTTGCCGCCGTTTTCATCGGCGGCGCGGGAACCGGCAGGGGCGCCCTTTCCTGGTGAATATTTGCCCGTGAGGACTCCTTGGGCGGGGGGACCACTCGATCTGGCTTATCCCAAGCTCTTCCGCGATCGTTCTTTCCCGAGCCTGTGGGGAAATACACCTTGGTGAAGATCTCCACGCTTTCGCGCCGGATTCCGGCAAGCGCCGAGCCGAGGGCGGCCTCAGCCCGGGTCTCCGCGTATGCGTCGGCGGTGTCGAAAGTACTGATGTCGGCGTCCAGGGCAGCATGCACGCATTGTCTTGCCAAGTCGTCATCAATCTGTGACCCGTGCGTTAGCCAGTTGCCGTATGCGATCTCGCTGATATACATGCCGCTTCGACCGAGTTTTCTGTATTCCAAGGACTTCCTTCGAGTTGGGTGTCCGGGGCAGATCCCGGAATTCGGCAAGGTTGGATATGTCGTCCGGCCCGTTCCGATGGAGAGATACGGCCGCGGGCATCTCCCGGCGAGTGTTAGCCCTTCTGCGTTGAGGAACCATCAATAATTCCCCAACGCGGAAGAGCTGACCGTCGGGTCTTGTTAGGCCGTTGGGGTGAAAACGTCCTTCATCTCGTCCCAGGCTTCCGCCCTCACGAAGACAGGAACGCGGTTCAGTGGCGCGGATACCTCGACGGTTCGCTGGCCGGCGTATGTTTCTCCCGTCCAGGCATCGAGCCAGTTGCCGCCGGGAAGGTAGGCCGTCCAGCTGCGGACTCCCTCGTCGGTGACGGGAGCGACAAGAAGGTCTTCACCGAGCATCCATTGCAAGGGGTGCTTCCATACCTCTTCGTCTTTGCTGTAGTCGAAGTACAGCGGGCGCATTAGGGGGGCTCCGGTGTCGATAGCCCTGCGGGCTTGCTCAGCCAGGTAGGGAATGAGACGTTCGCGCAGTTCGACGAGTTCACGGAAGACGGGGATTACAGTTTCATCCCCGGATCTTTCCTGGATATTCCACGGAGTGCGATCCCTCGATGGCTTCCGGTGGTGGTTGAACTCGGAGTGATACTGCATGATGGGCACGAAGACTGCTGCTGCAGCCGACCGCAGGTACAGTTCCGAGATCGGGACATCGCCAGAGAAGCCGGCGAAGTCCCAGCCCCAATACAAGACTCCGCTTGCTGACGCGGAGAGTCCGGCAAACAGGGACCAACGGAATGCATCCCATGTGGAATTCTCATCCCCGGCCCAGAAGGCTCCGTGGGCCTGGGAACCGGTGAATCCTGCGCGGCTGAAGGTCACTGGGGCCTTGCCTGCGGATTCAAGAAGGTCACCGTAGGCCTCGGCGTATGCGACCGGGAAGAGGTTGTTTCCTTCGTCTCCGCGCATTCCGTTCAGATACTGGAGTTCTTCGCCCCAGGCGTGTTCCCCGCCGTCGGTCTTGAACCCGTCGATGCCGATTTCTTCGACCAGATAGCGACGCTTCTCCGTCCACCATCGGGCGGCTTCCGGGTCGGTCAGGTCCGGCATCAGGCTGAGCGGGAACCACCACCCCCGGTTGCGGTAGGGACGCAGGCGGCCATCCGGGGCCTCTTCACGGATGAGCCGTCCTTCACGAACCGCGGCTTCAGCGTCGAATTGGGCTTGTCCTTGTGGGTGGGGGCGCATTTTGATGAGCGGAATCTGCCACAGAACAACGCGGATGTCCCGGGCATGAAGGTCATCAACCATGACCTTCGGATCAGGCCAGGCACCCTGCTCTGGAAATGTGAAGTCGCTGAGACGGTGCGGCGAACCATCGGGATTTGGCTCGTATTCAGCGTCGCGGAATGCTGTAAAGGTAGCTTCGTCACTCCACGCTTCGATGACGACGGATCCGACCGGAATCCCGGTGTCTCGGTGCAGATCCATCTGTCGCATGACTTCTGCCTGAGTATTCCATTCGTTGCCGCTGGCCCACAGCTTGAACACCCAGTCAGGAAGCTCCTTGGCGCTGCCGGCGACAGACAGGAAGGACTTCAGGACCGCGGTCGGCGTCCCTTCGAAGAACCTCAGATTCAGAAGAGTGTCCCCGTTCAGGGGTTCGGGGCCGACTTCGGCTTCAACGAGGAGGCGGCGTTCGTCGGAGGCGCCGATATCATACCAGGTACGTCGGGAAGTTTCGACGTGGAAACCCCAGCCGTCCCCGCCGACCACGTGGGCGAAGGGCATCGGCAGGTAAGTTTTCCGGTTCGCTCCTTGGCTCTTGTACTGCTCGAAGACGACCGCGTCCAGCTTGGTCCCGCGGTGATCGAGGGCATCAAAGCGTTCTCCAAAGCCGGTGACACGGTCGTTCAGGGCCAGAGGGAGAGCGAAACGAACACGCAAAGGCCGGACACCATCATGTAATACCTCAACGGAGTCGGCGATCACGCGGTCTGGTCCAATGACGTTAAGGGCCTGGCTGGCGGGAGTCCAAGTGGCGGCGCTGTAGCTGAACCACCGGGTCTTTTCCGTCCCGCCGTTGCGGGTCTGGGCCGTGAAGCGGTACTTGTATGTTGTCCGCGCCTCCGCTGGCCCAAGGGTTATCTGCCAGCCGCTGGCTGAACGGGCGAGTTTGGCTTGGGCGGATGCGAGGTGCCCGCCGTCGATGACCTGGCCGCGGGACGCCGCCGGTACTCGTGCGAGGGTTTCGGTCGTTTTCGTGACGGTGCCGTCGCTGCCGGTGACCTCAAGCTCGCAAATCACGTCGGTCAGTTCCGGCGACGTTCGCACGCCGAGGATGACGGGCTCCCCTGCGACGGGATGGGACGGGCTGCGCTGTTCGGTGTCGTCGACGTAGGGGTGGCCGGAACCGAAGGGCTTGTGACGGATCATTTAGCGTTCTCTTTCGCTGCTGGAACCGGAGTCGAACCGGCGGTGTTGTAAGGGATGCCGAGTGCGATGGCCAGACGGATGAACATGGCGTGGCTCCACAGCAGCGGGTTTGCCGAGGGCCCCCAGCGCTCGTTCCAGGGTTGAAGATGATCGGGGTCAAGAAGGTGATGCTCAACCTGTTCGGGAAGTTCGTCGTTCTCGCCGGCCGTCCATGCGGCCCATTCCAGGAGCTCATGGGCTCTGGTCCGGTTTCCGGCAGCGGCCTGGGCCAGACCGAGGAAGCAACTAAGCAAGGGCCATTGGCCGCCGCCGTAGTAGGTGTCGGCAAGATACCGGTGAACTCCGTTATCGACGGTGAGCTGTTCTTCTATGACCGCGATGGTCCCTGTTCCCAAGGGACTGTGCGGGGGAAGGAAGTTCATCGGTGCAATGAGGGCAAGGAGACTGGCATCTACGGTGTCTGTTCCCAGCCATTTCGTCAGATGGATGTCCTGGACACCTTCATCTTGGACTCGTCGTCGGATCTGTTCCGCGGTCGAAGTGGCCCGTTCTGAGAGCGATTCCTCTAGTATCCCGGTTTGGGCGATGCTGGCCATTCCGGAGGCGATGCAACCAAGAGTGCTCACGTGCACGTGTTGGGCCGATTCTTCCCACCAGTCATAGCAGGGCCGTTCCCATGAGACGTAAAGATAGTCAATGGTGAGGGCAATGGCCTCGGCCCAGCGTTCCAGTGGCCGGTCATGGCGGGCGCTGTGCTCAGCCAAAGCCCAAAGCCAGGTGCCGTACCCGTCGAGCTGGAAATCCCACCAGTCATCGCTTCCTTCGGCCCCGTCGAGAGTGAAACGCGTGGGCAGCATTTGATCACCGGCCACCGGCCTGCCGGCCAGGCTTTCAGCCACGATACGGCGGATCCTTCCCGCACGGGAGGTCAAGGCTATCGAGCACCAGTCGAAGAACCGTTCGGCGGATTCGATATGACCGGCCGCGGACATGGCGTCAGCGATGTACGAGCCATCACGAAACCAGCAGTACCCCGCATAGGCGGAAAACGACGGGCTCGCCGGGTAAGCGCCACCAGGGGTCTGCTGTTCCAAGATGAGCTGGATGCTGGCCTGGACTATCGAACGGACAGCGGCCTCGCCATTGGACGTTACCGTTGAATCTGGCATGGATTTGTCGATCATGGGCTTCTCTTTCAGATGGTGAGCGGGTCGCGGTGCCGGCAGCTCACCGTGTCACCGCGGCCCGCTCTCCGGCCTTGTTCGGGTTGTGCCCGGTTTATTTCAGCAGAGCGTTGATTTGGTCCGCGGCGCCCTTCAGGGCATCGGCCGCGCTGGAGCGCTTCGCTTCGACTTCGCCCAGAGCGTTGGTGATGATGTCGACCATTTTTTGCTGGTTGTCGCCGATGACCGGGGGGAGGGTGACGTGGTCAAGGGCGTCGAAAATGGCCTGGCGGTTTGCCGGCTTGTCCTTTGCGAGATAGGGCTTCAGGACGGAGTCATCGGAGGTGGCGGGAAGTTCCCATCCTGTGCTGATGCGGGTCTGTGCCATGACGTCTGAACTGGTCATGTATTCGGACCATTTCTGGGCGGCGGCCTTGTTCTTGGAGTTGGCAGATACCGCTATGGCGTTGGAGAACTCCGCACTTGCCTTTTGCGTGTCTCCGGGTTCAACGACGATGTCCCAGTTTTTGGGTGAATCGGCGAAACTGCTGGCCACCCAGATGCCGCTGTGGAGCATGCCAAGTTTGCCGTCCTGGAACAGTTTCGTGTCGAAGTCCGGGGTCCCGGCGCCTTGGGCCGGTGTAGGCATGGTCGTTCCGCTCTTGCCCGCCAGCCATTCGGCGGCCTTGATTCCTTGGGGTGAGTTGAAGGCGACGGATTTGCCGTCGTCGTTGAGGAACTTGCCACCGGTTTGGGCCAGTGCTTTGTAGAACTCGTAGAAGCTCACGTTCTGGAAGTCTCCATAGACACCTGCTGCGCTGTCTGTGATCTTCTTCGCGGCAGCGGTTTCGTCAGCCCATGTCCAGTCGGCTGTGGGGTAGGCGACCTTGGCGGCGTCGAAGAGCGCCTTGTTGTAGTAGAGGACGACGTCGGAGAAGGAACTGGGCAGCGCGTACTGCTTGCCGTCTGACTGGTAGGACTGCAGCAGGGACTGCTTGTACTTGGAACCGTCGACTCCGTCGAGAGGGGCGACCGCCCCGTTGGCCACATAGGAGCGCAGGTTCGCGTATTCAATATCGAAAGTATCGGCTTGGGTCCCAGCGGCCAGATCGGTCTGGAGTGCTGTGGCGTAGTCCTTGTAGGGCAGGGTGGTGACCTGGACGGTGATGTTCGGGTTGGCCTTCTCGAAGGCCTGAACGATGGTGTCCAGGTTCTTCTCGTTGCCTCCGTTCGAGATGAAGTTTGAGTATTTGATGGTTACTTTTTCAGTGCTTGAAGCGTCATGACTTGCTGCTGATCCACAGCCTGACATGGCCAGGATTGCAGCGAGGGCGACGCCCAGTGTTGCCAGGGGCTTCTTATTCATGTGTATCTCCATTGATAAAGGGGGAAGCAGTGCGGTCCGGTCTATTTGAGTCCGGTGCCCGCGACCCCTTGGATGATGTACTTCTGCGTGAAGATGTAGAGGGCGAGCATTGGCAGGACGCTGACGACTGATCCGGCCATGACGATGTCCCACTGGGTGGTGTACTGGCCTTGGAGTCCTGCCAGTGCAACGGGGAGGGTTTTCATTGCGGGGGTGCGCAGGATGATCAGCGGCCATAGGAAGCTGTTCCAGCTGTTCAGGAACGCGAACACCGTCAGTGTCGCCAGCGCTGGACGGACCAAGGGCAGGACAATGAGACCGAAGATTCGGAAGTGGCCTGCGCCGTCCAATGTCGCGGCCTGGTCTAGGTCCTGCGGCACCGAATTCATTGCCTGCCGTAGGAGGAACACGCCGAAGGCGCTGGCAATGCCCGGCAACAGAACGCCGAGGTAGGTATCGATAAGGCCCAGGCTTTTCATTTCCACGAACAACGGGACGACAAGAACCTGAAGTGGAATCATCATGGTGGCCAGATACACGGCGAACACGGCGTTGCGTCCTTTGAACGGCATCCGGGAAAAGACATAGGCGGCCAGTGAGCTGGTGACAAGCTGGAACAACGTTGTGAGGACAGCCAGAATGAGGCTGTTGAGCACGATCTGGGCAAATGGGAGCCGTTGGAGCAGCTGGGCGTAGGCGGACAGCGATGGGTTTTCCGGAATCAGCCGCGGGGTGGCGGACAGGCCGGCCCCGGGGCTGATGGACGTTACGAACGCCCATAGGAAGGGGAAGACCATCATGAGGGCGCCAACGAAGACGAGAATGTTCAGAGTGATCGAGGGACGCTGCTTACGCATAGTGCACCCATTTCTTTTGACCGCGCACCTGAATCAGAGTGATGACCAGGATGAAAAGGAACAGTAGCCATGACAGTGCCGATGCTTCGCCGGCCCTGCCGTACCGGAAGGTAAGGTCATAAATTTGCTGGACCACGACCTGGGAAGAGTTGTTGGGGCCGCCTCCGGTCATGGCATAGACCTGGTCAAATACCTGGAATCCGTTGATCAGCGACAACACAATGACAAAGAAGGTCGAAGGGGAAAGCATGGGAAGCGTAATGCTGAACAGCCGCCTCCACCGGCCGGCGCCGTCGACGGTCGCGGCCTCATACAGGTCCTCCGGAATGGCTTGGAGGCCGGCGAGCAGAATCACCATGACGAAGCCAAGGTCCTTCCACGCGGAAGCCACGATGATCGAAGGCATGGACCATGCCGGGTCTGTCCACCACCCCGGCCCTGTCACCCCGATGAGTCCAAGTAGCCAGTTGACGATTCCCGTGCTGGGATTCAGTAGCCAACGCCAGACAAGTGCAACGACGATCCAGCTGGTCACCACGGGGAGGAAGTAAAGGCCGCGCATCATGCTGCGTCCCCTGATTCGGGAATTGAGGGCAAGCGCTATGGCCAGCCCGCCGATGTACACAAGCGGCAGGTATCCGGCGATGTAATAGATGGTGTGCAGGAAGGCGCCCTGCGTGCCGGGGTCGCTGATGAGCTTGCCGTAGTTCTCGAGGCCCACCCATTTCATCGGGCCGACTAGATTCCATTGATTCAGGCTGATCCAGAACGCGGAAAACATGGGAATGATGGTGAAGAACAACAGTGGCAACGCGCTCGGGATGAGGAAACCGGCGACAGTCAGCCCGTATTTGAGTCGAGTGCCGGTTGCTTTACGCCGAACCCCGGGTCCTCGGTAGCGCTTCGTTGTTGCCGCCGGTCCGGGGCGGCCGGACCTCGAGTCTTGTAGAGCGGTCACAATCCTCCTACCTCCACGGGTACATGGGTAAGCCGGGCACGAACCCGTCTCCCCTGCTCGCCTGAACTTTCTTCGCTGTAGAAGGGCGCAGACGCCACGAGTGCAGCGGCTCCGCGCGCCCAAGCCTCGTCGTCCCAGGACTCGACGATCACGGGGATGCTCCTGCGGTCTGCCGTTAGGGCACCCCGGAAAGATCGTTCGAATCCTGCTGCCCAGTGGCGCCATCCGCGGGTTCCTTCCCCGCTGACGATCACAATCTCCGGATCCAGGATCTGCACGAGACCAGCGACGATTCGACCCAGCGGCTGACCGGCTCCCCTGAAAATATCTTGGGCGAGGGGGTCACCGTCGTTTGCGCGCTCTTGCAGATCTGCCATGGTCTCTGATGACGAAATGATTCCGGATTGCCGCGCATGCGCGACGAGTGTCTTTTCCCCAATCAGGGCCTCAATGCATCCGTGGTTACCGCAGGTGCAAAGAGGTCCATCCGCAACTGCGGGTATGTGGCCGATTTCGCCGGCACCGCCCCTGCTGCCGCGCACGACTGCACCGCCGGTGACAAACCCCGCGCCGACGCCTTCGCCGATCGTCACAACCAGAAACTCCGCATGCTCGCGGCCTGACCCATAGAGCCGTTCGGCTACAGCGAGGGCGTTGACATTGTTCTCCACCAGGACCGGAACATGGAGCTCCCGGCTCAGAACCGCACCAAGCGGTACCTGCCGCCACCCCAGGAGGCTTGAATCAACAACACCACTACCCTGCGCGTCCACCGATCCGGGAACACCGACGCCTATTCCCAGAAGGGGGGTGACACGGTCTTCGCCAACGAATGAATGGACCAGTGAGACGACGTCGGAAAGCGATGTGATCGAGGAAGCGTCGTATGCCCTATTGCCGGACCGTACTACATGCCCGCTAAGTTCCGTTTCAACGAACGCAACATGATCCTTCGAGATCTTCATACCCACCACGCGCCCTGCAGCGGTGGCCAGGCCCAGCATCCGTGCAGGACGACCGCCGCTGGAGGGAGACATTGACAGCTCCCTCACGAGGCCATCCGCGATGAGCTCTTTGATGAGCTGGGTCATAAGAGCCGGGGAGACGCCAAGTGCCCTTGCCAAGTCAGCCCGGGACGCACCTCCGGAGGTACCAAGAAATGCCAGGATCGCAGACCGCGTAACGTCAGCGTTGCCGCTCGGCCGAACCATTGTATTCTCCTTTATTTACGACTAAATGAAGATTAGAACTATGATGCATCTCACGTCAAGGGGTCTCCGATGCTCAAAGACTGCTTCCTGGTCCGAGCAGGAAATTCCTCTTGCGGAGTAGCCCGCACTGCCCTAGCGTTTGTTCGGCAACTTAATTTAGTTACTTCGGAAAGGTGGCGTGCGCTGTGAGGATCGACCGGGCGGGCAACAAAGGGCTGATCAGGGAGATCAACGAGGCCCTCGTGCTCGCGGAGCTGCGCGGCGAGTCGCTCCATTCCCGCGCGGACATCGTACGGAGCACTGGACTCAGCGGGCCGACGGTCACTGCCATCACGTCACGGCTCATAGACCGAGGCCTCGTCGAAGAGCGGGCCACCGGCGCATCGGCGGGAGGGCGGCCACCGGTGCTCCTTGGCTTGCGTCAACGCGCTGGCTACGTCGTCGGCATCAAACTGACCGAGAACCGGGCCATCGGCGTCCTGACGGACCTGGACGCCAACGTCGTGGCCCGAGCCGACGCCGCTTTGGCGTTCCCGACGCCCGGCGCGGTAGTGGCAGGCATCGTCAGTGCAGTCGAAGCGCTTGCTCCCGCCGGCCATGGCCGGATCCTCGGCGTTGGGCTGGGCATGGGCGGGGTGATCGACCGGGATGAGGGAAGTGTGCGCCACGCGACATACTTCGATTGGCGCAACGAACCGCTCGCCAAACGGCTCTCAGAGGCGATCGGGTTGCCGGTTCTCATCGACAACGACGTCAACGCCTTGGTGGCGAGTGAGCAGAGCTGGGGGGCCGGACGGGGCGTGAAGAACTTCGCTGTCGTGACCATAGGACGCGGCGTCGGCATGGGCATGGTGCTCGACGGGCGCCTGTTCCGGGGCAGCCGCGGAGGTGCCGGCGAGCTCGGCCACATGAAGGTGGTGCCCGAAGGCCCGGAGTGCGAGTGCGGTGGCCGCGGCTGCCTGGAGGCCGTGATCGGCGAGCCGGCCCTCCTGGGATCCCTCGCGGGTGAGCTGGGACGACGCGTCACGGTCGACGAGGCCGGCACGATGGCCCGGGACGGGGACGAGCGTGCAGCGCGGGTCTTCGCCAAGGCCGGCCAGCATCTGGGCCAAGCTGTCGGCAACGTCGTGAACATCCTGAACCCCGACCGGCTCCTCCTGGCCGGCGAAGGCACGCATAATCTCGACCTCATCATGCCCGCGTTCCGCCGTGCGCTCAACGAGACTGTCTTCGACGGATTGCAGGACGGGCTCTCGATCCACGCCGAGGCCTGGGACGACGAGGCCTGGGCACGCGGAGCCGCAAGCCTCCTGCTCAACGAGCTGTTCGAACCCAACCTCCGCTTGAACAGCGACGAGCCGACCCTCATCGGCCGCTCCGCTGGGTGAGCTTCACTCTCAAAAGAAAGCAGGGCAACGATGTCCGTTTCCGTCACGCCGACATTATCCCGCCGCACAGCAGTCCTCGGCATCCTGGGCGCGGTGCCTTTGGCCCTGCTGCCGGCGGTCTTCGGCGCAGAGTCGGCCAAAGCTGGCACCATCAGCGGGGTCTTCCACGGGCCCACCGGCTACGACCAGCTATACAGCACCACGCCGACCGAACGCGGTCCGCGTGACCCGATGTCTACCCAGACGGTCCAGCTGCACTCGGCCACGTGGCCGATTTCCCCCGGGCAGACGTGCTGGGTCTCCTGGTCCAAGAACGGGGTCGCCCAGACTGACGTTGGCTGCTCCTTCGACTACAACAACGGCAACAACAGCTACTGGAAGGTGAACCTTGGGTCCTTCGCGAGGGGCGACCAGATCACCTACACCATCCACGCCAACGTCGACGGAACCGGCGCCATCACCAGCGGCCCGTACAGCTTCGCGGTCACGGACTGGTCCGGCACCGGCAACGTCCGCGGCTACACCAACAACGGCACCTCGGTCGATGTCACAGTCAGCGACACCTCCGGCAGCTTCTCCCCCAAGATCCGCTACACCTTCCCCGCACCAGACCGCTTCCACGTCCAGATCGCACCCCACGGCACCGGCCTGAATATCACAAGCGCCACGAGCTACACCGTCACCGACACCGGCACCACGCTGCAGCTGGCCACCAGCGCGCTGCAAGTGAAGATCCAGAAGAGCCCCTACCGCGTTTCTGTCTACAAGGCCGACGGCACCACGCTGATTGCCCAGCAGTATGACCCGGCCAAATTCCGCAACACCGGATGGGCCAGCGACGGCGCCACCACCGTTACCAAGATCGAGGACCATTGGCTGACCCCGGCTGGAGAACGGTTCGAGGGTTTCGGCGAACGGTACGACTACCTCGACCAGCGCGGCCACGACGTCGACAACTACGTCTATAACCAGTACCAGGACCAAGGCCCCACCCACCGCACCTACATGTCGGTGCCGTTCTTCACCAACTCCGCAGGCTACGGGGTGTACGTCCCCAGCACGCGCTACTCCCTGTTCAACGTGTGCACCTACCTCGCCGACATGGTCGGCTTCACCGTCGACACCGGCGGCGCCCTCGACTCCACAGTCGACTATCACTTTCTCACGGGTACCCAGGCCAACATCCTGGACGCATACACGACGATCACCGGCCGGCCCTGGCTCCCCCCGAAGTGGGCCTTCGGCCTGTGGATGTCCGCCAACGAGTGGAACACCCAGACGAAAGTGACAAGCGAGCTGGGCAACGTCACCAGCTACAACATCCCGCACAGCGTCCTGGTCCTCGAGCAGTGGAGCGACGAGGCCACCTTCTACGTCTGGCACGGCGCCACCTACACTGCCAAGCCCGGCAGCGCGGCCCTGACCTACTCCGACCTCACCTTCCCGTCCGGCGGCGAATGGAGCGACCCCAGGTCGATGGTCGCCGCCGCCCACGCCCAGAACATCAAGGTCGTCCTGTGGCAGATCCCCGTGCTCAAGCAGAACTTCGACACCAACCCCTCCACCCCGCCCCAGCAACACCTCAACGACCAGAGCTACGCCACCGCCCAGGGATACCTGGTCGGAGACGGAGCCGGCGCGCAATACCGGATCCCCACCGGGGAATGGTTCGGAAACAGCACCATGCCCGACTTCACCAACGCCGCGGCCACCGCCTGGTGGATGAGCAAACGCGCCTATCTCTTCGACGACGTCGGCATCGACGGCATGAAGACAGACGGCGGCGAGATGATCTTCGGCCGCAACGCCACCTTCGCCGACGGCCGCAAGGGCGACGAGATGCACAACGGCTACACCAACGCCTACACCGGCGCCTATGGCACCTACGTCCAGACCAAGAAGAATGGCAACGGGGTCCTCTTCAGCCGCGGCGGCACGGCCGGCGCCCAGGCACACTCGATCTACTGGGCCGGCGACCAGGCCTCCACCTTCTCGGCCTTCCAGCAGGCCCTGCGCGCCGGGCTCAGCGGAGGGGAGTCCGGCATCGCGTTCTGGGCCTGGGACATGGCCGGCTTCACCGGGACCTTCCCCAGCAGCGAACTGTACCTCCGGGCGGCCGCCCAGCAGACCTACTCCCCGATGATGCAGTACCACTCGGAGAAATCCAATCCCACCTCGTCAGAGGCTCGGACCCCTTGGAACGTGCAGGCCCGCACCGGCGACACCACGGTGATCCCCACCTTCCGCAAGTTCGCCAACACCAGGATGAACCTCATCCCGTACCTCTACACCGAGGCCAAGAACGCCTCCCTGACCGGGCTGCCTCTGCTGCAGACCATGCGGCTCGCCTTCCCCGGCGACGCCTCGGCAGCGCCCTTGGACATGCAATACATGTTCGGGCGCCAGCTGCTCGTGGCCCCCATCACCACTCAAGGAGCGACCTCGGTGACTCTCTACCTCCCGGGAGGGGAATGGCACGACGTCACTAACGGTGGCAAGGCCTCCGGTCCCGGCACCAAGACTTACAACGCCGACACCTCGACCATCCCCGTCTACGCCCGCGACGGCGCAATCATCCCGCTGAACCTCAACGCCAACTACGAGTACGGCGGAAACATCGGCAACGACGTCTACAACTACACGAATCTCGTATTCCGGATCTACCCCGCAGGATCCACCTCGGCCGACTACTTCGACGACACAGCCGGCAGCGTCAAGCAGGTCACCAGCGCCGAGAACTGGAGCGGCCACCAGGTCACCGCCACCCTGCCACAGCTCGCCACCGCCGCAATCCTCCAGGTCAACACCACCATCCCCAGTACCGTCACAGTCGACGGGACACCTCTGACCGCCTACAGCACCCTCAGTGGCCTCACAGCCGCGGCAACCGGCTGGTACTGGGACCCCGTCCAACAGTTCACCCTCGTCAAGCTCGCCTCCGGGACCACCACCCGCACCGTCGTGCTCTCCGGGGTCGACAAGGGCGCATACGAGGCGGAATTCGCCACCGCAACAGGAACCACCGTCAACACCAACCACGCCGGATACACCGGCACCGGCTTCGTCGACGGCTTCAACACTTCAGGTTCCTCGCTGACCTTCGACATCAGCGCCAACGCCACCGGCACCCATCAGCTCGCCTTCCGCTACGCGAACGCCACAGGCGGGCCAGCCACCCGGACCATCTACGTCGACGGAACCTCCGTGGGAACCCTCACACTCCCCAGCCTGGCTAACTGGGACACGTGGGGCACCGCAACCATCACCACCATCCTCACCCAAGGACGGCACTCAGTGAAGATCTCCTACGACACGGCCAACACCGCCGCCGTCAACCTCGACAACCTCACGGTGGCACGGCCATGACCGCCCTGCACCTGAACCGCCAGCGAGACCGCCTCAGCGGGATCCTCGTCGGAGTGATGCTGCTGCTCGCCTCCACCGCCGGGGCCGCCTTTGTGACCGCCGTCCCGGCCCACGCGGCAGGGATCCAGCGCGTCCAGTTCACCGGCGCCGGCGACTACCTGGTCGCCGAATTCCTCAGCGACGACCTGGTCCACTTCGAACTGGGCACCGGCGCCGGGCCCGGAGCCGGTGCGGCCATCCCCTCCACCGACCAGGTCGCCGGGACCACCTATGCCGGCCCCACCGCCTTCACCCTGACCGGCTCGACCGTCAGCACCGCGCACGTCCAGGTCAGCGTCAACACTACGACCATGTGCGCCGACGTCGCGGACCTGACCCGCAGCCCAGCCCTGCTGCTGCACACCGTCTGCCCCCGGAACCTGACAGCAGCGTGGAAGGGACTGTCCTTCACCAAGTCCGCCATGCAGAACGCCTACGGCCTCGGCGAGTCGTTCCCCACCGGTGGCCATGCCGACGGCGACAGGGTTGGAATCGACCGCTCCTCCCCCGGCGCCTACGGCAACACCATGAACTACGACGTCGACAACGGCCCGGTCGGCAACACCCAGATCCCCGTCCTGTTCGCCGTCGGCGCCAACAACGCCAACTACGGGCTGTTCGTCGACCAGGTCTACAAGCAGGACTGGAACCTCACCGCAGACCCCTGGACCGTGGACACTTACGGTGACCAGCTGCGCTGGTACGTCATGACCGGTCCCAGCCTGCCCGAGCTGCGCAAGAGCTTCATGAACCTCACCGGCCGCCCGCCCGTGCCCCCGCAGAAGGCATTCGGGCTCTGGAACTCCCAATACGGCTACAAGAACTGGACTGAGATCGACAACACCCTGGCCGGCCTGCGCGCCGACAAATTCCCCGTCGACGGGTTTATGCTCGACGTGCAATGGTTCGGCGGCGTCACCGCCGGCTCCGACAACACCAAGATGGGCACCCTCCAGTTCGACCCGACCAACTTCCCCAACGCCGCAGCCAAGGTCGCCGACTACCGAGACACCCAGGGCATCGGCCTGATGACCATCGAAGAGTCCTACATCGGCAAGGGACTCCCGGAACACTCCAACCTGGCCAATCAGGGTTACCTGGCCCGCGCCGGCTGCTCCGCCTGCGCCCCCGTCTACCTCACCGCCAACGACTGGTGGGGCCGCGGCGGCATGATCGACTGGACCCAGCCGGCCGCGGGAGCATACTGGGCCACGACCAAAGAGCTGCCCCTGGCCAACATGGGCATCCTCGGCCACTGGCTCGACCTCGGCGAACCCGAGATGTACGACTCCAACGACTGGACCGCAGGCCTGCTACCTGGAAAGCACGCCCACGCCGACTACCACAACCTGTACGCCCTGAAATGGGCCAACAGTGTCGCCAAAGGGTACACCGCTGCTTCTTCAACCCAGCGGCCCTTCCTACTCTCCCGTTCCGGGGCTGCCGGTATCCAGCGCGCCGGCGCAGCCATGTGGTCCGGTGACATCGCCACCCGCATGACCGCCCTCGCTGACCAAGCCAACGTCCAGGCGCACATGTCGATGTCCGGCATCGACTACTTCGGCTCCGATATCGGCGGCTTCCACCGTGACGAGGCCACCGCCGGGTCCGACATCAACGAGATCTACACCCAGTGGTTCGCGAACTCCGCGTGGTTCGACGTTCCAATCCGCCCCCACACCGACAACACCTGCAACTGCCAGCAGACGGCCCCCGACAAGATCGGCGACGCCCCCAGCAACCTCGCCAACCTCCGCCAGCGCTACGAGCTCACCCCCTACTACTACTCCGTGGCGCACAACGCCTACAGCACCGGAGACCCCCTCGCCCCCCCGCTGGTGTACTACTACCAGAACGACCCCAACGTCCGCACAATGGGCAGCGAGAAGATGATCGGCCCGAACATGCTGGTCGGAGTTGTCGCTGCATCGGGCGAACGGCAGAGGAACATGTACCTGCCCGCCGGAACCTGGTACGACTACCACACGAACAAGAAGTACGTCAGCACCGGCCAGTGGGTGAACAACCTGCCCGAGTGGACCAACGGAGTCTTCCAGCTCCCCGCGTTCGCGAAGGCCGGGGCGATCCTGCCCAAGATGTACGTCGACGACAAAACCATGAACGTCACAGGCGCCCGCACCGACGCTACCACCCGCAACGAGCTCGTCGCCCAGGTCTACCCCGACACCAACGCCTCCAACTTCACCCTCACCGAAGACGACGGCACATCGGTCAACTACCAAACCGGGGCGCAACGCCTAACCGGCATCACCCAGCAACTCTCGGGGTCCACCGAAACCGTGAACATCGCCGCGGCGTCCGGAACCTATACCGGGGCGCCGGACAGCCGGAAGAACGTTGTCCAGCTCGTCACCGACGAAACCCAGGCCTCCGCCGTGACATTGAACGGAATGCCGCTGACCCCGTACGCAAACAAGGCAGCCTTCGATGCCGCCGCTAGCGGCTGGTACAACGCCGGAGGGAACCTCGTCGTCGCTAAATCCGACAGGGCCGCGGTCGGTACCGCGAAGTCGTTCCAGTTCACGCTCGGCCAGACCCCGGTATCAGCCAGCTTCACCTGCTCAAACGGCACCACCACCAGCGGGCAGTCGGTCTACGTCGTGGGCAACGTCCCCGGATTGGGGAACTGGTCACCGGCCAGCGCCGTCAAGCTCGGCCCCACCTCCTACCCCACCTGGACCGGAACGATCAGCGACCTTCCGCCGAACACTGCCATCGAGTGGAAGTGCATTAAGCGCCAGGATTCCAACTACCCGGCCTCCGCAGACGCCTGGCAGGCCGGCTCCAACTCGACCTTCACGACCCCATCCTCAGGGTCTGCCGGCGCGACGTCGGGAGGATTCTAATGCCGGGGGACCGGAATGGTCCGTGAGGCCCGCGGCGACCCGGCATGCACGACCACGAGGCCGTGAGCGCGCATCAACAATAGAAGACGGACAGGGTCAGAGGGCCGCGCGGACAGACCCTGCACCCGGAGGATTTCACTGATGCCCCGGCCGTCGCCGCCGTCGCGAGAATCACCCGAAGCAACTTCCCCTTCATCGACCGGCTCTTCACCCAGGTCGAACGGGTCATGAAAATCAATGAACTCAGCACCATCACCGACGACGTCATTGAGGCGGCACGCTCAACGCTTGTCATTGGGTTGATCACGGGGGCGAGGAACCCTAAACGCGCAATCCTGCTCCATCACTACGCAGGCATCTGGCTGAGCACGTGGAACACACGATCAGGGCGCCTCACGAATTCCGGGGCGTCCCACAAAATCCGTCAACACGCCAAAATGATCTACAACGAGAACACCGGAGAAAACGAAAGAGCCACCTCAGCGGGTGGCTCTTTCGACTTCAAAAAACTGAGGCGCTGCCCGGAAAATGAACCACGTCCACGTTCCAAGGAGGGCTGCGTCGTTTCAATGACCCCGTTGCGGCGTGGCTGTGCGGAAGAGACGTCAGGGTCTCTTTGAATAGTTAGCGACCAAAGCAAACATTCACAAGAAACCCTGACATGAATAATGCTAGTTGTTGCCCGGGCTGGTGCGCTCATGCCAATGCCCTTCTCGATGTCGCGGGCATTCACGTCACCGTCGTTGAGAACACTGTCCGTGAGCAAATCATCACCGTTGAAACCGACCAGATCCTTGCCGGCTGTCCGCTCTGTGGTGTGGTTGCGATTGGCCACGGACGCCGCGTTGTTCGCCTCCATGACACGCCCTCCCATGGCCGCCCTGTCCGGCTGGATTGGGCCAAACGGGTGTGGCGGTGCGCCGATCCCGGTTGCCCGGCCGGTACCTTCACTGAGACGCATGCGTTGGCGCCAGCGAAGGCGAAACTGACCACCCGGGCCGTCCTCTGGGCCACGGATGCGCTCTCCCGTTATGACACGTCGGTCTCGGCACTGGCCCACCAGCTCGGAGTCTCCTGGCACACGCTCTGGAAACCCGTGCAGGCCGAGGCAGCACGCCGCACTACTGCCGCTGGCAGGCTAGCTGGAGTTGATGCGTTGGGTGTTGACGAGCATGTCTGGGTCCATACCGGGTTCCCCGGTTCTGGCATGGTCACCGGCATCATCGATCACACCCGCGACGCCAACGGGGTTGTTCATGCCCGACTACTTGACCTTGTCGAGGGCCGTTCAGGGAAAACGTACGCGGACTGGCTCAAGGCACAAACCCCGGAATTCCGGGCCGGCGTCAAGACCGCAACCCTGGATCCGTTCCGCGGCTACGCCAACGCGATCCGTGACGAACTGCCCGACGCCATCCAGGTCCTTGATGCTTTCCACGTAGTAAAACTTGCCTCCGCGATGGTCGATGAGGTCCGTCGTCGGGTGCAGCAAGACACGCTCGGCCATCGAGGACGCACAGGCGACCCGCTCTACGGGATCCGCCGGACCCTGCAGGTCGGTGCCGAGCATCTCACCCAGAAGCAGGTCGCCCGGCTGGATGCCAAGCTCGAGAACGGGGACCCGAACCACGAAGTGACTCTCGCCTGGCAGTGCTATCAACAAGTCCGCGCGATCTACCATGTGGCTCCGGAACGCGGACGTGAACTCGTGGCCAAAGCCCTGGCCTCATTCCCCCGCTGTCCGATCCCAGAGATAGCCAGACTCGGACGCACCTTGAAATCCTGGCGGGAAGAAATCCTCGCCTATTTCAAGACCCAAGGCGCCTCGAACGGACCCACCGAAGCCGTCAACGGGGTCATTGAAACGACGCGGCGGATTGCTCGCGGGTTCCGGAACTTCTCCAACTACCGGTTGCGCAATCTGCTCAGTGCAGGCGGTCACCGACCGTACCGGGTGAAACCCGCCAACCATGCCTAATTACGAAGAGCCGCTAATCAGCAGGGCTAAGGAAAGCAGCAGCGCCCCGGCCGGCTCATCCTGGCCGGGGCTCTGCCCACGGCAGTGCAAAGCGTTCCCGTCTCTCTGGCCACAACCGGCGTCCCTCAGTAGCCTGTTGGGTGGAAGCTCATGCGCAAGGAAAGAGGCCACTGTGAACGATCAGGACATTCTCCAGCGAATTACGGAGCTGGTGCAGGAAGAGCATGACCTCCGTGACGGATCAAAAGCGGACGACGGCGGTGCCGGTACCGGCGGCGAGCGCCTGCGCCGCCTCGAAGAGAGTCTGGACCAGTGCTGGGACCTGCTCCGGCAGCGGCGGGCAAAGAAGGAATCCGGCGAGAACCCGAACGAGGCCACCGAGAGGCCCGTCAAAGAGGTTGAAGGCTACCGGCAGTAGCCTCGGTGCCCGCAGACCAGCAGCCGGACTGCCGGGTGATGCAAAACATCAGAACAGCGGAAGAACGTAACCGGAGACCAGGGCCGCGGCACCGATTCCGGCGAGCAGCCAGCCCAGTATGCCGGCGGTCTTCCAGGGAATCTCCGGCACAGCGGTCTGCCATTGTGACGGCCTGTTGAGCAGGTAATAAATGACGACGGCGTCCCCCGCTGCCATGTCCTTAATGTCGTGCCGTGACATGGGCGCGTGGTGGACCCGGTACTTGTGGTCGAACCAGCGGAAGCCGGTGCCGGTTTCGTCGGCGTAAACAACACCATCCGCCGCAACCCATGGGTACCCGAACCGCCGGATGGACCCCACAGTCACCAACAGGATCAGGCCGAGCGGCAGGCACAACCAGGTGAGCAGTTCCAGAATGGGGCCTGCGATGTCTAAAGCGTCGGGCATGGTCACGATGTTACCGCCGGGCGGCCGGCCTGATGGCCGGACCTACTGCAGACCCATTGCGCTCCGGACTTCGTCCAGGATGTGATGCATCGCCGTCTCTGCCGTGCTGGCGTCACCCACCGCCACCGCCGCCGCCACATCCTCGTGTGCCTGCAGCGCTTCGGGCCGGGGCCGGAACGGCATCAAACCTTGCCTCGTCCGGCTTGAGAGGACCTCGGCCACCATCCCGTCAAGGGCTTTGAACATTTCGTTGCCACAACTGTGCAGGAGCAGACGGTGGAAGGCGATGTCCACCTCCAGAAATGCCTCGAGCTCACCGGCCTCGCCCAGGCGCCGCAGCTCCGCGGCAAGCCCGGCAAGTTCGCGGCGCTCCGCTGCGCTGGCCCGGCGCGCAGCCCCGGCCGCGGCGATCGGCTCGACGGCGATCCGGAGTTCCGTCAGGCTGCTGTACTGCTCGGCCCGGCGATCGGAGGCGAGTCGCCATCGCACCAGTTTGGGATCGAACACGTTCCACAGCCCGCGCTCCTGCACCACAATCCCCACCCGGCGCCGGGAGTAGACCAGATTCATGGATTCAAGGACACGCATGGTGTCGCGGGCAAGCGTCCGGGAGATGCCGTACTGCTGCTGCAGTTCGTCCAGGGTCAGCCGCCGCCCCGGCGCCATCGCTCCGGAGACGATGGCTTCCCCGAGTGCGTCCAGCACTCTCAGATGCAGGGCCGGAACCGACGCGTCGCCGTCGTTGGTCCCCTGGTTGTGCTCTGTCGCCGTCGACATCTATAAGCCTCCCTCTGCGCCGGGGCGCCTGGTCCAAGCTTGGTTCAAGCCTGGACGACCTAACCGAAAAGGTATGACCTGTGTTACAAAAGATACTACCAATGCATTCCAATGGTGCTATCTTTATTTTCCGGCGCAGCTGCCCACAGCTGGCTCGAGCTTCCTCTGGAAGCCAACGACGTCTTCTACGGAGGTAGAACAATGAAGTTTCCTGCCATGCACCTGGTTGTGATGGGTGTAGCCGGAGCCGGCAAATCCACCCTCGCTGAGGCGTTGTCCCGGGACCTTGGCTGGGTCATGGCGGAGGCAGACGAGTTCCACCCGCAGTCCAACATCACCAAGATGAACGCCGGCACACCCCTCCAGGACGAGGACCGCTGGCCGTGGCTGCAGTCCATCCGCGGCTGGATGACCTCGCAGTCCGCTGCCGGGAAGAGCACCGTGCTGACCTGTTCGGCCCTGAAGCACACGTACCGTGCGCTCCTCGCCGAGGCCGAAGGCAAGGTGGTTTTTATCCATCTTGACGGCCACCCTGCCTTGCTGGGCGAGCGCATGCGCGGGCGGGCCGGCCACTTTATGCCTGTCACGCTGCTGCCCAGCCAGTTGGCTGCCCTGGAGCCGCTGACCCCGGAAGAGCTGGCCGCCGGAAGCGTGCTGCTGGATATCGCCAGGTCTCCTGAACAGCTCGTGCAGGACGTTCTGGTAGCCCTTAAGCACGCTGGCTAGCCGGCCGGCCGGCTTCAGCTGGCCTTGACGGCAAGGACGGGACAGGAAGCTGCGGCGCGTTCCAGTGCCGCCACGCCTTCCGGCGTGGGGACGTATCCGACGACGACGCTCATGGTTGCTCCTGTCGCCGGGCGGCATGGGTGGATTCGGTGCGGGCACCGGTTTCGGTTTCAGATTCATCACCCGTGCTCTCGAGTGGCGCCCCTGCCATAACCACGACGGCGGCCGGCGCCTTGGGGCGCGTACGCCGCCAGAGCTTCATCAGCAGAGGCCAGGCGAGGATGAGGGCAACGATGACGTAGACACCGATTGCGATCGGTTCGCTCCACAGGCCCGAGACGTCCCCGCCGCTGAGCTGGAGGGTCTTGCGGAGCTGACCCTCGGCCCGCGGCCCCAGGATGAGGCCGATGATGAGGGGCAGGACAGGCAGGCCATACCGCCGCATCAGGAATCCGAGGGCGCCCAGGACCAGCAGGACAACGAGGTCGAACGCCTGCAGGTTGACGGAATAGGCGCCAAGCGTGGCGAAGAACAGGATCCCCGCGTACAGGTAGGGCCGGGGCAGCTGCAGGAGTTTCGCCCACAACGGCGCCAAAGGCAGGTTGACCAGCAGGAGCAGGGTGTTGCCGATGAAGAGGCTGGCTATCAGCGCCCAAACCAGCGGTCCGTGGCTTTCAAACAACAGCGGTCCCGGCTGGATGCCGTACTGCACAAAGGCGGCCAGCATGACCGCCGCCGTCGCATTCGTGGGAAGACCGAGGGCCAGCATGGGG